>DIUS01000074.1:0-16613 GCA_002423075.1 Microbacteriaceae bacterium UBA6152 | reverse complement strand
GATGAGCACGCTCAGCCCGCCCTGCACCGCACGGTCGGCGACGTTCTCACCAACCGCGCCCGCCCCGATCACCACGAGGTCGTACTCGTCCTGCGGCGCGAGATCGGTCTGGGCGGTCGTCGTGAGCGGGCGCATAGGCCTACCGTCCCACGAACTCCGGCTCGGTGCGAGTGAGAAAAGCCTGCATGCCGATGCGCGCATCCTCCGTCTGTGTGAGGCGCACGAGCTCGCCCGGCAGCTGGGCCTCGGCGGCCGCCTCGCCGTCGCGCACCGCGAGTCGCGCGTTCGCGAGCGTCGCCTGCACGGCCAGGGGAGCTTGCGCCGCGATCCGACCGGCCAACTCGCGAGCGCGCGCAAGCTGCTCTCCCGGTGCGACGACCTCCTGCACAAGACCCAGGCGGTGCGCCTCGGCGGCGTCGAAGCGGTCGCCCGTNNCCGCCGAACGGAAGAATCGCGCGCGCCACCTCGAGCTGCGCGAAGACGGTGTCGCTCGCGGCGACGACGATGTCGCTCGCGAGGGCCAGTTCGATTCCGAGCGTCAGGCACGTGCCCTGCACCGCGAGCACGACGGGCTTGCGCACGCGCGTGCCGTCCATGCCCCAGGGGTGAACGCCGCCTTCGGGCACCATCGAGAGCCCGTGTGGTCCGATGCGCGGCACGACGTCGGCGAGGTCGAGCCCGCCCGTGAAGTGATCGCCGTGCGCGAAGACCACGCCGACGCGCAGCTCGGGGTCACGGTCGAGCGTGCCGTAGGCCAGGGCGAGCTGCTCGAGCATGGCGACGTCGGCGGCGTTGCGCTTGTCGGCACGGTCGAGGCCGATGAGCAGCACGTGCCCGTCGCGCTCGACGGTAATGCGAACAGGGGTCTCGGTGTCGGTCATGCCCGTCAGCGTAGCGACGCGACCTTTGGCGACAGGGAGGATTTGTGGCGGCTCAACGACTGAGGGCGGCGACGATGCGCAGAATCGCGGAGAGGTCGTCGCCCGAGTCGAACGGTTCGTCGCCGTCGTCGGCGATCTCACTGTCATCGTCGCTGACGATGGCTGGCGCATACTCGGTGAGCCCCGCGCCGGCGAGTGCGAGAGCCGCACGAGCATCAGAGACAGCCTGGGTCAGTGAGGCCAAGTCGAGGCCGAACGGTGCCGGAAAGCTCACGCCCGTGAAGACGGCCGGGTCGAGCACGTCGAGATCGACATGGGCGTAGAGCACGGGTCCGTGACCAGCTTCGCGCGCAGCGGCCGCGCGCTCGGCGACTGCAGCTCCAACCTCGTCTGCACTCACGCGCCGCATCGACCGAGAGTCGATGAACTCGGCCTCGGCATCGTCGAGGTCGCGCACGCCGAGTAGCAGCACGTCGGCCGCATCGACGATGCCGTCGTCGATGAGAGCCCGCAGCACCATGCCGTGAAAAGCCCTGCTCGGCGATGACTCGGCTGTGTTCAGGTCGGCGTGCGCATCGGCCCAGAGCAGCACGACGCGACCCGACCTCGCGGCGTGCTCGATCGCGCCGTACTCGACTCCGCAGTCGCCACCGATGACGATCGGAGTGTCGTCGAGCTCAGATAACTGGCGCTGCAGGCGCTCGCGCACGAGCCGGATCGAGCTGTACCGCAGAATGCCGGTGCCTTCCGCGTCGCCCGCCTCGAGAGGCGCGTCGACACGGTGCGTCGCCGCTTTCGGCAATTGCCGACGGATGCTCTCCGCACCGTCGACGAGACGCATCGCACGGGACGACCCCGAGCCTTGCCACTGCGGAACGACGACGAAGCTGCTGGTCATGCGCCCATTGTGGCACCGCGACGGCCAGCAAGCCCTGCGAGCCCGGAGACCGCAGCTTCGAGCGGGCCCCTCAGTCGCAGTGCCTGGAACGTCCCGGCGATGAGCACGGCCGCGATCGTGAGCCCAATGAAGAGCGGAATGCCCACGTCGGGCGCGAAGCGGCCCGCAGGCCCCAGGAAGGCGAAGCCGGCGATCACGAGCACGTGCCCGGTGTAGATCGTGAGCGGCATCCGCCCGATGCTGACGAGGGGGAGCGCGGCGATCGACAGCCCTCTCGACGGGAGGGGCCGGTCGAGCAGCAGCAGCGCGAGCGCGATGATCGCGACGGCGAGTCCGCCCGAGCCGAGCAGCTCGGCCGCCGTCGAACTGTGCGCCTCCGCACCGACCCCGGGCAGCACCGCGGCCGCTCCATAGCCCGCGACGCTCGTCAGGGTGCCGAGCGAGAGCATGAGCAGCCGCGTGCGCGTCAAGGTGAGGTCAGACCGCGCGCAGAGCAGCCCTGCGATGAGCAGCGGCAGCCAGAGCAGCACCGGGTAGTAACCGGTGAGCAGGTACTCCGTCGTTGCGGCCCACGGCTGCTCGACGGGGGCGCCCGCGGCGACCACCTCGTCGCGCAGCAGGGGGGCTCCGACCAGGAGCACCGCGCCGACGCCGAGTAGCGCCGGCCGGGGGAGGAACAGCAGGGGGAGCATGAGGGCGAACATGAGCCCGTAGTAGTCGAGGATGATAGCGATGCCGCTGGGGAGCATCCAGAGCAGCAGCCCCAGCGCGAGAAGCAGCGCAGCGCGTATGAGAAGTCGCCAGCGCGCCGTCGTCCGTGGCACCGTCCCACGGTCGGCGCCGCCCGTGACGAGGCCGAGAGCAACTCCGGCGACGACGGCGAAGAGCATCGACGGTCTCCCGTCGACGAGAAGCTCACTCTGGATGTCGTCGCGCGGCCAGACGTGGGCCGCCATCATGCCGATGATGGCGAGGCCCCTCGCGGCATCGATGCCGCTGAAACGCACCGACGAGGTCGGGGCGAGCGCGCCGGTGGACGCAGGCCCCGACCTCGCCATGGACGCTGACTACTGACCGAGCGCCTGCTGAGAGGAGCCCGATTTGAGCGCTGCGAGGCGCGCTTCGACCTCGATCTCGACGCCCACGTTCTCGAGCGACTCGAACTGCGCATCGAGCGTCGACGCCGCGAGCTCTTGACGGCCCATGACCTTGGCCTCTTCGCGGCGGATCTTCTCCTCGAACCGGCCGAGCTCGCTCGTCGGGTCCATGATGTCGATGCTGCCGACGGCGTCGATGACCTGAGCCTGTGCATCAGCGATCTTGGCGCGAGCGATGAGCTGGTCGCGCTGCGAGCGCAACTGGTCGAGCTTGCCTTTCATGGCTTCAAGGCCGCTCTTGAGCTGATCGACGATCGCATTCTGATTGGTGATCGTCGGCTCGACAGTTTTTGCTTCAGTCTCGGCCTGCAGCTGCTTGCCGAGAGCGACCTTGGCGAGGTTGTCGAACTTGTCGGCGTCGGCCGTGTTGCCCGAGGTGCGCAGCTCGTCGGCCTTGGCGCTCGCAGCGAGCGCCTTGCGGCCCCAGTCTTGCGCGGCACCGACGTCTTCGGCGTGGTCCTGCTCGAGCAGCCGCAGGTTGCCGATGGTCTGGGCGATGGCGGCCTCGGCTTCTTGAATGCTCGAGGTGTAGTCGCGCACCATCTGATCGAGCATCTTCTCGGGGTCTTCGGCCGAATCGAGCAGGGCGTGGATGTTGGCCTTCGCCAGTTGGGCGATGCGGCCGAAGATGGACTGCTTGGACATCGGTGGTGCCTTTCTCTCAGTGGACTCAGGAACAGGAACGTGCGGGTGTCGCCGCGGTCAGAACCGGCCGCCGCCCCCGCGACGCCCTGACGAGCGAGACGACGACGATCGTCGGGTGCTGCCGCCACTGGAGGGACGGCGACTGCTCGAGCCGCCGCTCGATCCGAAGCGCGGGCGGCTCGATCCGCCGCCGAAGCCGCCGCCACCGCCTCCGCTCAGCAGGCCGCCGATGAGGCCACCGATGATCGCGTCGCTGACGCCCCCGCCGCGACTGCTGCCGCCGCCGTAGCCGCCGACGAGACCGGTCGGGGCCATCGCGCCCCGCACATCGTTCTCGGCAGAGCTCAGGGCGAGGCCAGCGAGGTCAAGCGCACGCTGTGCGGCAGCGAGCGCACCGACGGGGTCGCTCGCTCGACTGCTCGCGGCAACCTGTTCCTGCGCCTGCGCTTCAGCGAGTCTCGATCGCGCGTCGGCCCCGACGGCTCCGCGGTGCGCGTTGACGTACTCGGTGGCGCTGAGAATGCGGCTGCGCGCTGAGGCAAGGGTGCGGTCGAGCGCCGCCTCAGCCTTGGCCCGCCGCTCGCTCTCCGCGCGCGCCCCTGCGAGCTGCGCATCGAGCTCGCGGTCGACGGCGATCAGTCGTTCAAGGGCCGCGATCGGGTCACGCGCGTCGATGCTCGACAGGGCTGACTCTGCAGCAGCCACAGCGCCCGCGAGCGTCGGGCTCTCGGGCAGGCCGCCTGCCGCAGCGATGCCCTGTCGCAGGTCGTCGCTCTGGGCACCCACAGCTGTGCGCGCCTCGCCGAGGTCGGCAGCGAGACGCTCGACGGCCGCTGTGGCGCTCGTCAGCTGCGCGAGCGCCAACTGCGCTGACCGCACGTCTACCGCTGCTTCGCTCGACTCGCCGGCCTGCTGCCGCGTCGTCGCCTCGGCGAGCTCGGTGTCGGCGAGCTCAAGCAACCGACGCGCTTGAGCGGGGGTCTCGACGACGCTCGACACTGCAGCGGCGCTGTACTCGCTCGTGAGTCGCTGCACGGTTGCTTCGGCCGCAGCGAGAGCGGCGGCCGCCGCCGCGCGCGCGCTCGACGCGGCGGCAAGGGCCGCTGGCAGGTCTTTCTCGACGTCGCGCAGGGCGTCGAAGGCGTCTTCCTGCGCCTCCAAGAGGTCGTCTGCCTCGTCGCACGCCGCGACGATGTGCAGCAACGCCTCGCGCTTCTGCTCGTCAGTGTCGGGGTTCTCGTCGTCGAGCTCGCGTCGCACGCGGAAGGCGTCGGCGACGAGGCCCTTGGCCTGCGTCAGCGCGGTACGGAATCCCTCGGTCGGTGCCGTGCCGAACTGGGCCTCGGCGAACCCGAGCTCTTGCTCGCTCGTGGTGAGGGCGTCATCGAGCTGCACGAGTCGGCGTGACGCCGTCTGATCGAGCTCGGCCGTCGACTGCGCGTCCACAGCGGCTGTCACAGGGTTCTTCTTGCGCCGCGCGCGGGCGATGAAGAACCACGCTGCGCCGATGCCGCCAGCGCCCAGCACGATCGGAACGATCGGAATATCGCCGACGGAGGAGCCGCCGCCCGAGGCCGCCGTCAGGCTGTCGGCGTAGGCAATGATGCCTGCCGCCCAGTTGTCGTTGCGCAGCTCGGGAATCAGAGCGTCAGTAGCCGCGGCTTCGAGTTGGGCGTCAGTGGCAGGAAAATCGGTTCCAACGCTTGGCTGGTACTCACGATCGTCGACGGCGATCGCGAGCAGGGCATCACGGTCTCCGAGTCCTGAAATCGCGGCCGACTCGTCTGCCCAGGCCGCGGCAGTGGGCGACCCTTCGAATCGGTCGACGATGACCACGTAGAGGCTCGCTCCCGAGGTCTCGAAGAGACGATCGATCGCGGACTCGACGCGCGCGAGGTCGCCGCCGAGCACGCCCGCCTCGTCCACCACGTAGGCGCCCGCGAGATCGACCGGCGGCGCGGCGAGAGCGGGAGTCGCGACGCCGAGCAGCAGCGCGCTCGAGAGCGCGAGGGTCGTGCCACCGCGGTGCACGCGCGACGCCGTGGAAGTCGAACGGTGCCAGCGTGCCGCCATCGAGGTGCCCTTCGTCGATCCGTTCGATCGCACGGAGCGGAGTGCGACCCCGTCGCGCGTCGTGCCGCGATTCTAGTCAGCAGAGGTGGCGGCAGGTCGACAGCTTCTCGGCTCGCGAGCCCGTGAGCCTCGCGAGTTCAGTCGAGCCGGATCTCGACGGGCTCTGCGACGACAAGTGCTGCTGGCCCCGACACCACCTCGAGCACCGCGACGACGCCGTAGGTGCCGGGCGCGAGCGGCTCAGACGCCGCGCCTCGGCAGTCGAGCGTCGAGATCACCATCGGCAGTTCGTACGACTCGCCGGGCGCGAGGTCGAGCTCGAGGGCAGCACCGTCACGGGGCAGCTCTAATCCGACGACCACGCCGTTCTGCGCGAGCACGGCGACGGCCGTTGTACCCGTGAGCAGGGTCACCGCGTCGTCACCACTATTTACGAGCACCGCGATTGCGTCGATCGGTCCCGAGCCCGACGCGGAGTCCGTCTCGATGCTGAGCTCGAGAGCCAAGGCCGAATCGTCGAATTCGAGCGGCGGCAGTGTGGCGCCGCACGCGACGATGCCGGCGAGGTCGGCATCCGTCGTTCGTTCCTCCGCGCCGTCGGCGAGTGGGCTGGCACCGCCTTCGGTCATGCCCGCCTCGAGGTCGGCCGACTCGCTCGCGGCGATCAGCACCGGCGGGGCCATGGCGGCGACAGCGAGGCCGCCGAAGCCCAGCGCGGCGACCACCGAGAGCGTGCCGACCGCCCACTGGCGCGGTCGGCGTCGGGCGAGGGCGGCGCGCGTCACAGCATCCACGTCGATGGCGGATGCTCGGGGCGCGTTCGCGGCGGCGTCGTCGCGCAATGCCTGACCNNCCGTCGCTCAGGTAGCGCTTGACCGCCCCCGAGCTGATGCCCAGTTCGGCCGCGATGTCGTCGACCTTCTGATCGCCGTAGTACCGCAGCACGACGCATGCGCGCTCACGCGGGCTCAGCCCTGCGAGTTGCTTCGTGAGATCGATGCGGCGTTCGGCGCTGGCATCGGGCGCCTCGATCTCGTCTGCCGCGACATGCAGGTGCGCTGTCGCCCGCCAGCGCGACGCCCGGCGACCACGGTCGATGTAGGCGCTCGCGATCGCCGTGCGCACGTAGGCCTCTGCTCGGTCGATGGCGAAACCGTTGCGCAGCCGCCCGAAGGTGGCGACGAGTGCTGCCTGCACGAGATCGGCCGCATCATCGGGGTCTCCGCACAGCACATAGGCGTAGCGCGTGAGGGCGTCTCCGCGCTCGGCGACGAGCGTCGCGAGCACGTTCTGCCATCCCGCACCGGCGATCTGCGCCACGAGGTGGATCCTCTCTCATCATCCGCGCGGGGCGCGGAAACTTGTACTGCTCTCACTGTCTCAGACGACGAGCAGTCTCGGAACGTTGGGGTGGCGGTGTTCCGTTCTGACCCGAATCCTGCAACGCTGTGGGCGGACGCCAGGCAGTCGAGCCGGCGCCACCACCCCCATCACAGGAGATTCACATGGCTGGACGAGTCAACGAACGCACCGCGAACTGGCGCCTCTTCGGCGGGGGAGGGCTCATTCTCGGCGGCGTGCTCTGGCTCATCGTCGCGCTCGCGAACCTCAGCGGAGCTCTCGGCACGTGGTTGCAGATCATCGCTTTCCTTACGCTCGCGATCGCGGGCTTCATGCTGGCATTCGGCCAGACAGGATCGAACGGGGTCGTCGGCGGCTCGGTGCTGGGCAAGCTGGGCTTTGTCGCCTTCGGCATCGGATTCGCCCTGCTCGCGCTCGGCCCGTTGCTCGGCCTCTTCGGCACGACTCTTCCCGCCGCGCTCGCGACCGTCGGTGTCGCGCTGATGGCCCTCGGCGCGGTCGTCGGCGCCATCGTCGCCTACCAGAAGGGCGTTGCGCGCGGCGTCGCACGGTGGATCTTTGTCGTGCCTGCCGTGCTCGCCGTCGTCTGGCTCTTCGTGACGCTCGGCTGGGTCGCGATCGGCGGCACCATCCTCGTGATCCTGCTGTCGTTCGCTCTCGCAGCCGCGGGCGTCGCCTACCTGCTCAACCGCAAGTAGCGCTCGACGCCGTTCGGCTCTACTCAGCCCAGCTCGGCCTGCAGGCGCGTGCGCAGCAGGTCGAGCTGGCGGCTGAGCTCGCTCGGCATGCGGTCGCCGAAGGTCGCGAAGAATGACTCGATGTCGTCGACCTCGTGCAAGAAAGCCTCGGGGTCTACCCGGAAGAGCTCGGTCAGTGCGTCGGCGTCGAGGTCGAGACCCTCGATGTTGAGCGCGCCCTCGGCGGGTAGCGACCCGATCGGGGTATCCACCGCGGTTCGGGTGCCGTCGAGGCGCCCGATCATCCACTCGAGAACACGCGCGTTGTCGCCAAACCCGGGCCACAAGAACGAGCCGTCGGCACCCTTGCGGAACCAGTTGACCTGGAACACCCGCGGCACGCGTGCCGAACGACGCAGACGCCGGCCGAAGTCGAGCCAGTGCCCGAAGTAGTCGGCCATGTTGTACCCGGCGAACGGCAGCATCGCGAACGGGTCGCGACGCAATTCGCCGACAGTGCCCTCGGCGGCCGCCGTCTGCTCCGAAGCGATCGTGGCGCCCATAAAGACACCGTGATCCCAGTCGCGCGCCTCTACCACCAAGGGCACGTTGCTGGCTCGGCGGCCGCCGAAGATGATGGCGTCGATGACGACGCCTGCCGGGTCATCCCAGTCGTCCGCGATGCTCGGGCACTGACGGGCTGACACGGTGAATCGAGCGTTCGGGTGCGCGGCGGTTGTTCCGCTGCTGGGAGTCCATGACTCGCCGCGCCAGTCGGTGAGGTGCGCCGGCGCGTCGTCGCTCAGGCCCTCCCACCACACGTCGCCATCATCGGTGCGGGCGACGTTCGTGAAGATGGTGTTGCCCCAAAGGGCGTCGACGGCGGTGGGGTTCGTGCGAACCCCGGTTCCGGGGGCGACGCCGAAGAAGCCGGCCTCGGGGTTGATGGCTCGCAGCCGGCCGTCTTTGCCGATCCAGAGCCAGGCGATGTCGTCGCCGATCGTCTCGACCTTCCAGCCGGGGAGAGTCGGAGTCATCATGGCCATGTTGGTCTTGCCGCACGCGCTCGGGAAGGCGGCCGCGAGATGGTACGACCGGCCCGACGGAGGGGTCACCTTGATGAGCAGCATGTGCTCGGCGAGCCAGCCCTCGTCACGGGCCATGACGGAGGCGATCCGCAGGGCAAAGGCCTTCTTCGCGAGAATCGCGTTGCCGCCGTAGGCCGAACCGTACGACCAGATCTCGTGGGTGGCAGGAAACTGCACGATGTACTTTGTGTCGTTGCAGGGCCAGGGCACGTCGGCCTCACCGGGAGCCAACGGTGCGCCGACGCTGTGCACGGCCGGAACCCAGGATGCTCCGCGCGCGATCGCCGCGAGCGCAGCATCCCCCATGCGTGTCATCGTCCCGATGCTCACGACGACGTATGGCGAATCGGTGACCTGCACGCCGAAACGGGCCATCGGCGAGCCGATCGGGCCCATCGCGAACGGTACGACGTACATCGTGCGGCCGCGCATGGCGCCGCGGAAGACCTCATCAAGCTCGGCGCGCATCGCGGCCGGCTCGCGCCAGTTGTTCGTGGGGCCCGCGTCGGTGGGGTCATCGGTGCAGATGAAGGTGCGGCTCTCGAGTCGGGCGACATCGCTCTCGGCCGACCGGGCGAGGAACGAGTAGGGGCGCAGGTCGGGGTTGAGCTGCTCGATCGTGCCATTGGACACGAGCAGCTGCAGCAGGTCGTGGCGCTCGCGCGTCGAGCCGTCGACCCAGTGCACGGCGGCGGGCTGCAGGTGCTCGACGAGGCCGTCGACCCAGGTCGACACCTCGGCGGGGTACGAGCGCTCAGCACGGTCTGCGGTCGCGTCGACGTCGGTCTCCGAGTCGGTCATGTCGGCCAGGGCGGGTCGATCGATCAGCGTCATGCTCGTCTCCCAGTGCATCGGTTCGTGTCGTTGTGCAGTGCCGCAGTCACTGAAGAAAACTGCTGTGTCTTCATCATGAGGTAGTCGGAGGGGTGGTTATCGCGAGTTCGACTAGAAAGAAGCCGCTTTCTTTCGCTATCGTCAAGGCATGAGCGATCTCGTCACCCTTGGGCAGCGCATCCGCCACTACCGTTCCGCCGCTGGGCTGACGCTCGACCAACTCGGCGAGAAGGTCGGCGTCGCCGGCAGCCAGCTGTCGTTGATGGAGAACGGCCGCCGCGAACCGCGCGTCACCCTGCTGACGTCGATCGCCGACGCGCTCGACGTCGCCCTGGGCGATCTGCTCGACTCCGCCCCGCCGTCACCGCGCGCCGCGCTCGAGATCGAACTCGAGAAGGCCCAGCGTGCGGCGCACTACGCGGCGCTCGGCTTGCCCGTCGTGCGGGCCGGTCGCTCGATGCCCGACGACGTGCTCGAGTCGATCGTCGGCCTGCACCGTGCTCTGCTCGACCGCGAGCGCCAGGCGATCGCGACGCCCGAAGAGGCTCGCCGCGCGAACACGGCGCAGCGTCTGCAGATGCGCACCCTCGACAACTACCTTCCCGATATTGAAGAGCTTGCTCAGCACGTCGTCGCCGAGTCGGGTCACGTGAGCGGCGCACTCACGCACCGAGAGGTCGGCCTCATGGCGCAGACGCTCGGCTTCGAGCTCGTCTACGTCAACGACCTGCCGCACTCGGCGCGATCGGTGACCGACCTCGACAACGGCCGCATCTACTTGCCCCCGGCGTCGATTCCGGGCGGGCACGGTCTGCGCTCAATGGCGCTGCAGGCCATCGCCCACCGTCTGTTGAACCACGAGGTTCCCCGCAGCTATGCCGAGTTCTTGCGGCAACGCCTCGAAATCAACTACTTCGCCGCGGCCTGCCTCATGCCCCGTGACCAGTCGGTGGCCTTCCTTGCCCAGGCGAAGTCCGACCGCAACATCGCCGTCGAAGACTTCCGCGATGCGTTCGGCGTCACCCACGAGGCTGCGGCGCTGCGGTTCACGAACCTCGCGACGAGCCACCTCGATCTCACCGTGCACTTCATGCGGGTCGGCGGCGACGGCGCCGTGTACAAGGCCTACGAGAACGACGGACTGCGGCTGCCCGTCGATGTGACCGGTTCGACCGAAGGTCAGCTGGTGTGCCGCCGGTGGAGCGCCCGGGCCGCGTTCGCGCGCACCAACCGCACCACCGAGTACTACCAGTACACCGACACACCCGAGGGCACGTTCTGGGAGTCGACGCAGATCGGCTCGGGCACGGCCGACGAGTTCTCGATCACGGTCGGCGTGCCCTTCGCCGACTCGAAGTGGTTTCGCGGGCGCGACACGGTCAACCGGCATCGCTCGACGTGCCCCGACCCGGCGTGCTGCCGACGCCCCGACGGCGAGCTCGCCGATCGCTGGCAGGGCAAGGTCTGGACCAGCGCCAAGCTGCACGCGCACATCCTGTCCCCGCTGCCGAGCGGCACGTTCCCCGGCGTCGACGATCAAGAGCTCTATCGATTCTTGGATGCCCACGCGCAGTCGCCCGCCGACCGTGACTGACCCCGGGCCGGCCGGCAGGCTCGTGCGTCAGCCTGCGTTCGGTGGCGTGGGCTTGGGCAGGCGCCGCACGCGCGCCCGCAGGCGACGGCTCGGAATGAGCGATCGCATTTCTTCCATGTTGCCGAAGCACAGCAGTCGGTCTTCGGCCTGCAACACCTGACTCGTACGCGGGTTGGGAATCACTGTGGTGCCGCGGTTGAGAGTCAGCACGGTGATGTCGCGGTCGAGGATTCCCGACTCGCCCAGCGTGCCCCCGACGATGTCGGCCCCCGCGTGCACGAACAGTTCGGCGACGCCGTAGCCTGTCGACACGGCTAGCCGCTGGCGGATATCGATGTCGGGAAACGCGACTTCGTTTGAGATGTAGTCGATGATCGCGCCGGCGACGTCGAGTTTCGTCGCTCGTTCGATACCCTGCAGCCCGGGAGACGAGTTGACCTCCATCACCAAGGGGCCGTCATCGCTCTCGAGCATGTCGACACCGGCCACGCGTAGGCCCATGATCTGCGCCGAGCGCACGGCGACACGCGCATAGTCGGCGGGTAGTTCGACCGCTTCGACCGATCCGCCGCGGTGCACGTTCGAGCGGAACTCGTCGCCAAGCGCGGTGCGGCGCATCGCGGCCACGACTCGGTCGCCGACGACGAGCGCGCGGATGTCGCGACCCCGGCTCTCGGAGATGAAGCGCTGGATGAGCACGTTCTGGTTGGTCGAGTGCAGAGTCTCGATGATCGCCTCGGCGACTTTGACTTGCGGGGCGAGAATCACGCCGATGCCCTGGGTGCCCTCGAGCAGCTTGATGACGACCGGCGCGCCACCGACGCGCTCGATCGCGGGCCGCACGTCGGCGCGGTTGCGCACAAACGCAGTGGCGGGCATCGCGATGTTGTGCCGCGAGAGAATCTGCGTCGCCCGCAGCTTGTCGCGCGCGTTGCTGATGCCGTTGGCCGTGTTCGGCGTGAAGACCTCCATCTGCTCGAACTGCCGCACGACGGCCGTGCCGAAGTAGGTGATCGAGCTGCCGATGCGGGGCAGGATCGCGTCGTAGCTCGAGAGAGGGCGCCCGCGGAAGTTGAGGTCGGGCTCGGGCCCGGTGAGGTCGATCGCGAAGCGCAGGGTGTTGAGCACCTTCACCTCGTGACCGCGGTCGACGGCGGCCGCGCGCAGCCGCCGCGTCGAATAGGCGCGCGGTGCGCGAGAGAGAATGGCGATTTTCATGAGCGGCCCTGAGAGGATGGCGAGGTGAGAGAGACTGCCCATCTAAGCACCATCGCCGGGTGGCGAGAGTGGGTGGGGCTTCCGGGTGCTGGTGTGCCCTGGATCAAGGCGAAGCTCGACACAGGCGCACGCACCTCGTCGCTGCACGCCTTCGACATCGAGGTCGTCGGTGAGGGAGCCGATGAGCGCGTGCGGTTCTGGCTACGGCCCTGGCAGGAGTCGTCGGACGATGCCGTGCAGGTCGAGTGCCCCATTCACGATCGCCGCACCGTGCGCAGCTCGTCGGGTCACACCGAGGAACGCATCGTCGTGATGCTCGACATCACCATGCTCGGGCAGCAGTTCGTTGCTGAAGTGACGCTGACCAATCGCGATGCGATGGGATTCAGGATGCTCATCGGCCGTCAAGCGCTGCGTCGACGTTTCGTCGTCGACCCGTCGCGGTCGTTCCTCGGCGGACGCGCGCCCAAGCACGTGCGCCGCACCAACCGCGGCAAGTAGTCGGCCGACCACCCTTCGGCAGGGGCGCATCTGCGTAGCGTCCAACAACTCGTCCTCATTCGGACACCTCGTACTACATCTGCAGTGCGCCGTGTCGCAACCAGTGAGAATTCCGCCGTCGAAGGGCGAGCGCAACGAGCGTGGTGTGCGAGAAGGGGAGCTGCGCCGGAGTAGCAGTGGGTGCAACAAGAGTCGAATGCGCGAAGCGCGGCGACCGCGCTCGTCGCGCGGAAGCGGAGCTGCGCCGCAGTAGCAGTGGGTGCAACAAGAGTCGAATGCGCGAAGCGCGGTGACCGCGCTCGTCGCGCGGAAGGGGAGCTGCGCCGCAGTAGCGGCGGCGCAGCAATAGATATAGATGCAGTACCCGCGCCCCCGACAGGATTCGAACCTGCGACCCTCAGTACCGGAAACTGATGCTCTATCCCCTGAGCTACGGAGGCGGGTTCAGCCTAGCGGTTCTCGCTCGCACTATCGCGCCAGGGAGATCTCGCCAGCATGCCAGCCTCGTGACAGGCTGACGCCATGTCTTCCAGCCGTCGCCGCGTCTCGTGCGAGATCGACGCATCCCTGGGCGAGCCGACTGGCATCGTGCTCGCCGTGGCGGTCGCCGACGTCGCTGGGCTCACGATCGATGAACGCCTCGAGGTGCGCCTCAACGATGAGCCTGTCGCCATCGACGAGGTGCGCGGCCCCGGTGAAACTCGCTGGCACACGGCTCAGCTCGATGCGGGCATCCTGAGCGTGCGGTACGCGGCCACGGTCGAGGGCCGGGCGATCGATCACGCGGTGGCTCCGCTCGACCGCGTGCTCTACGTGCGACCGAGCCGCTACGTGCAGAGCGATGAGCTGGCGGGGCTGCTGATTGACGCCGCGATCATCGAGCGGCTGACGGAGCTGCCCGACGCCGAGCGCGTGATCGCCGCGCGCGACTGGGTCGCCGAGAACCTCGACTACGTGATCGGCTCGACGCAGCCGACCGACGGGCTGCCCGAGGTGCTCGCCACGGGCCAGGGCGTGTGCCGCGACTTCGCCCACGTGCTCGCGGGCGTGCTGCGGGCGACCGATCTGCCGGCGCGCATCGTCTCGGTCTATGCGCCGCAGCTCGAGCCGATGGACTTTCACGCCGTCGTCGAAGCCGTGGTCGACGATCAGTGGGTGGTGCTCGATGCCACGGGGCTCGCGCCGCGCGAGAGCATGCTGCGCATCGCGACGGGCCGCGATGCCGCCGACACGGCGTTTCTCGCCAACGACGGATCGGCGCTGGAACTGATCCGCATCACCGTGACAGCCGAGGCTGACGAGCGCGCTGTCGAGCAGCCGGCAGCGCTCGTGCACCTCAGCTGACGCACGAGGCTTGCAGCGCTGCGCCGCTAGGCTCGACCATCGTGAATCCCGACCAGCTCGCCGCCGCTCTGCTCTCCGTTGTCGTCACCGCGGTCGAGCGACGAGACGCTGCGGCCGCGGGTGCCATGACGGTCGCCGACATCGCGCTTGAGCGCCCGCGCAACCGCGATCACGGCGACTGGGCGACGTCGGTCGCGCTCAAGACGGCGAAGACGATCGGGATGCCCCCGCGGGCCTTCGCCGACGAACTCGTGCCCGGCATCCTGGCCCTCGACGGTGTCGCCGCAGTCGAGGTTGCGGGGCCGGGCTTTGTGAACATTCGCCTCGAGGCCGGGGCGGCGGGCGAGCTCGCCCGCACCATTGTCGAGGCGGGCGATGCCTACGGCCACACTGATGCGCTCGCCGGGCAGAGCATCAACCTCGAGTTCGTCTCGGCCAACCCGACCGGGCCCATTCACCTCGGAGGCACCCGCTGGGCGGCCGTCGGCGACTCGCTCGCACGGCTGCTGCAGGCGGCTGGCGCAGAGGTTACTCGCGAGTACTACTTCAACGACCACGGTGCGCAGATCGACCGTTTCGCGCGGAGCCTCGTCGCGGCGTATCGCGGTGAATCTGCGCCGGAGGACGGGTACGGAGGGCAGTACATTGGCGACATCGCTGCTCGCGTCGTCGAGCGCCGAGACGACCTCGATGCCCTGTCTGATGACGACGTGCAGGAGGCATTCCGCGCCGAGGGCGTTGACCTCATGTTCGCCGATATCCGGGCGAGCCTTGCCGACTTCGGCGTGCACTTCGACGTGTACTTCCACGAGAACACGCTCCACGAGACCGGTGCGGTCGATCGGGCGGTCTCGAGGTTGCGCGAACTCGGGCACATCTTCGATGCCGACGGTGCGGTGTGGCTGCGCACGACGACCTTCGGTGACGACAAAGACCGCGTCGTCATCAAGTCAGACGGCGAAGCGGCATACATCTCGGGCGACCTCGCCTACTACTTGAACAAGCGCGAGCGCGGTTTCGACCGCTGCATCATCATGCTCGGCGCCGATCACCACGGGTACGTGCAGCGCCTCATGGCGATGTGCGCGGCGTTCGGAGACACACCGAACGAGAACCTGCAAGTGCTGATCGGCCAGATGGTCAACCTCGTGCAGGGCGGTAAGCCCGTGCGTATGTCGAAGCGGGCAGGAACCGTGGTGACGCTCGAAGACCTGGTCGAGGTCGTCGGCACCGACGCCGCGCGGTACGCCCTCGTGCGCAGCTCGATCGATTCGAATCTCGACATCGATCTTGAATTGCTGCAGAAGCGCACCAACGACAACCCCGTGTTTTATGTGCAGTACGCCCACGCCCGCACGCATCAGGTTGCCCGCAATGCGGCCGCGGCGGGCGTCACGCGCGAGCAATTCGTCGCCGAGCTACTCACCGACGAGACCGAGAGCGTGCTGCTCGGAGCCCTCGCCGAGTTTCCGCGGATCGTGGCGCAGGCCGCGACGCTGCGCGAGCCGCATCGCGTCGCGCGCTACCTCGAAGAGCTCGCCGCGTCGTACCACCGCTGGTACGACACCTGCCGCGTCGCGCCGCAGGGCGACGAGCCCGTGCAGCCCGTGCACAGCGCACGATTGTGGCTCAGCGATGCCGCCGGGCAAGTGCTGCGCAACGGCCTGACGCTCCTCGGCGTCTCGGCACCCGAGAGGATGTAGTCATGCCCGACGAGCAGCTGGAGACGGTCTACGTCGAGACTCCGGCCCCGAAGCGACGCCGCACCGGCCTCATCATCGGGCTCGCGCTGCTCAGCATCGTCATCGTGCTCGCCATCGCGGCCGTGATCGCCGAGTCGATTGCGCGTCAGCAGGCTTCCGCACTCATCGCCGATCAGGTGCGGCAGGCGCTCGCGCTCGAGCCCGAGCATCCGGTCGATGTCGTCATCGAAGGCCCGCCCGTGCTCTGGCAGTCCGCCGGGGGCGAGCTCGAAGCGGTGCAGATCGAGGTCGAGCGCGTCGCGTTCGGCGAGCTCGTGGGCGACCTCTCGCTGCGCGCGACGGGCACCCCGCTCGACCCGCAGAGGCCGACCGAATCTCTGAGCGCCGAGTATCGGGTGGCCGAAGCCGACGTGGCGGCGCTCGCCGGGTTCTTCTCCGGCGTCGTGGTGACCGACGTGCGACTCGACAACCGCGAAGTGCGGTTCGAGACGGGCTTCGAGATCTTCGGCGTCTCGTTCGCGATCGGCATCGGCGTCACGCCGACCGTCGAGAACGGGCAGCTCGCCTTCAGCCCGACGAGCATTGTCATCAACGATCAGGTCATCGACGCCGACGACCTGCAGAGCCAGTTCGGCGGG
>DIUS01000025.1:17022-17308 GCA_002423075.1 Microbacteriaceae bacterium UBA6152 | reverse complement strand
GACGCACGATCACCCGCAAGCCCTCTTCACGCCAGAGACGTTGGATCTTCTTGACGTTCACCTGCCAACCCTCACCGACGGCGTCAGCGTGGGCGTTGCGGTAGCCGCGCCGGGGATGATCCTTCGCCCACGCTCGCAGCCACTGCCGCAAAGCCGCATCCGGGTCGGCGGTGGTTTCCGAGATCAAGGGTCGGCGCCAGGCGGATCTGCTCAGCCCGACCAGACGACACGCCATCCGCTCACTGATGTCGAACACCGACAGCAGGTGACGGATCGCGGCGCGGCG
>DIUS01000025.1:501-16895 GCA_002423075.1 Microbacteriaceae bacterium UBA6152 | reverse complement strand
CTCACGGCAGGCCGCTGCGACGTCGCCGCCATCGGCAAGGACACGGTCAGCGATGCCGAGCTTACGAACGATCTGTTCCGGCGAGTGCCGGCGCCTTCTTGTGGTCATAGTCCATCCAGTCTTCCTCCCCGACAGGCGGGGCAACAAGACGACTCCCATAACGAACGGACCGAAAATCCGGGGTCAGGCCAGGCTCGCCATGGCCACGATGGAACGACAAGTCTCCGATCGGGCGCTCGAAGAGAAGTACAAGCAGCAGATCAAAGATCGCGACGACGCGATCGAGCGGCTCAAAAACATGAAGGCGCGGCTGTCTACCAAGATGGGTGGGGAGACGCTAGCCGCCTGACCGAGAAGGGCTGCGAGTACGCGGTGCTTGTGTCGCTGCTCGAGCCCGAGAGCGAGCTCTACAACAGCGGAATCGTCGACGTCTCGCACCGGTACCCGAAGATGTAGGTGGTGCGTCCGCAGTTCTTCATCCCGATCATCACGGTGCTGCGCAATGCGGCGCTCGGGAGCCTGCAGTACAAGCTGGAGCTGGCGCTGGTGAAGGCGCAGAACGTTGACATCACGAGTTTCGAGAGCGACCTCGATGCGTTCAAGACCGGGTTCGCGCGCAACTACGACCTGGCCTCGCGGCGGTTCGGCGAAGCGATCGCCGAGATCGACAAGTCGATCGAGCGGCTGCAGAAGGCGAAGGATGCCCTGCTCGGGTCAGAGCGCAACCTGCGGTTGGCCAACGACAAGGCGCAGGATGTGACCATCAAGAAGTTGACGCGGGGGAACCCGACTATGGCGGCGAAGTTTGCTGAGCTAGGTGACGGTGCGGGGGAGTAGGGCCGATTCCGAGGCACTAATGTCGCTCTTTGTAGACACAAAATCGGTGAACGTCTACAATTGACGACATTATGAAGAAGTCAGAGCGCCCGCTGCCCTACGCGGTCGACGCGGCGGCGCGTGAGATTGGTCGGCATCTCGCAAGGTGGCGCAAGTTGCAGCGGCTCACCGCGCAGCAGCTCGCCGAGCGCGCCGGCGTGTCGCGCTCAACCGTGTCAAAGCTGGAGAACGGCGACAGCAGCGTGGGTTTCGACGTGGCCCTTCGCGTGTGCCGCGCACTGGGAGTGCTGCAACGACTTGAAGACGCCCTCGACCCGCTTGACACCGACCTTGGGCGTGCGCGCGCTGATGAGCGTCTACCCCAGCGGGTGCGGCCGTGACGACGATCACAGCACTGCTGCAGCTCGACGAGGCATCGGCTCCCGTCGAGGTGGCGAGCCTGTACTCGCAGGTTCGGCAGCGCGTCGTCACCTCGAGCTTGCGCTACAACAATGACTACGTCATCTTGCCCAATGCCTACCCGCTCGAACCCGCGCTGCCGGTGACTCTTGCGGCCCAGCCCGTCGACGGGGTGCTGCCGCGCAGCTGGGCCGACGCGGCGCCCGACCGATGGGGGCGCACCCTCATCGAACGACGCTGGCGAGCCTCAGCATCCGCACCGGGCGATCGTGCCTACGACGACCGCGACTACCTGCTCGCCGTGTCTGACCTGACCCGGCAAGGAGCCCTGAGGTTTCGTCGCTCGGGCGAGCAGGCTTTTCTCGCTGGTGCGACGGGTGTTCCGCCGCTGATCGAGCTGCCCCGCCTGCTTCGCGCGTCTGACGCCGTGGTGCGCGATGTCGATGACGTCGCGGCCGTCAAGGAATTGCTGGATGCCGGCACCGCGTCACTCGGCGGCGCCCGCCCCAAGGCCTCGGTGCGCGATGGCGACGCGCTGCACATCGCCAAGTTTCCGCGGCCGGGCGACGACTGGAACATGATGCTGTGGGAGGCGGCGGCACTCACGATCGCCACACGGTGCGGAGTTAAGGTACCCGCGTGGCGACTGCTCCCCATCGACGGCCGCAACGTTCTTGTGCTGGAGCGATTCGATCGGGTCGGTGCTCACCGCCTCGGCTACATCAGTGCCCTGACGTTGACGCAGGGCAATGACGGTGCGCTCGGCGACTACATCACGATCGCCGAAGACCTCGCGGCACATGGTGCCGATGTCGTGAGCGACCTGCGCCAGCTGTGGCTGCGCATCGCCGTCGGCATTGCCCTCCACAACACCGATGACCACCTGCGCAATCATGGCTTTCTGCGAGGCCGTGCGGGATGGTGCCTCGCGCCAGCGTTCGACATCAACCCCGAACCCAACCCCGCGGCGCGGCACGCCACGGCCTTGGCGGGGCGTGATGATGCCCGCGGCATGGCTGAGCAGCTGATCGAGCAGGCCGCAGTCTTCTCCGTCGGCCCCGAGGCGGCACGGGCTGAGTGCCGTCGAGTCGTCGACGAGGTCAGCCAGTGGCGCGACGTTGCGGCGACGACTGGCGCGTCGTCCGCTGAGATCGAACGATTCGTGGACGCGCTCGACGCCGGGGTCGCGGCGTTGCGGGGGGTCTCGCACTAAGCCGAACGGCGACCGGTCGCGGGTGCAAGACTGGGCTGATGGGGCACCAAGCACTCTTGCGGCTGCATCCGGCACTGACCGAGATGCTGAACGGTCTCGCCGACACCGAGTTCGGTGACGAGTTTCGCCAGAAAGCCGTCGCGGTGTCGACACACCTGCTGACCGCACCGCCGATTGACCAGGGCGCGGCACTCAGGCCCCACCGGTGGATGCTCACGCGAGCCCGCGGTGACGGCCTGCCTCTGACGGCCGCGGGCTACCTCAAGCCCGCCGACGCGCGCGACCTCGCGGCGCTGCTGCCCGAGATGCGCGATTACCCGTGGGCGGGCGCCCGCGAGGTGGATGCTCACCCGGTGCTTGCCTTTCGCGAGCACCTCCGCGACACCGGCCTGCTGCGCCGCTACAAAGGCACCCTGCGCCTCAGCAAGCGCGGCCGCGAGTGTGAGGGTGACGTCGACACCCTCTGGCGTCATCTCGCTGACACGGTCGTGCCGCAGTCGTCGAGATTCGATGCGCACTGTGCTGTCACCCTCATGGTCTACTCGGCCTCCGCCGAACGTGCGCTGCGCCCGCAACGCATCGCCCGCGTTCTGTCGGTGCACGGCTGGAAGCACCAAGACGGATCGGGCATTGGTGAGCGCGACGTGTACCCGGTGTGGAACTGGTTGTGGGGTGTGCTCGGCGCTGTGGGAGAGCCGGGGGTTGCGGCATCGAAGGAGTTTCTGCCGCGCATCCCGGGCGACGCGGCGCGATTATTGATCGGCGACTCCCTGTTCGAGGTGTCGTACGACGCCGACGAGGTTGACGCGGCGAGCGTGTTTCGGCGGGGCGGGTATCGGTCGGTGCCGCGCGCGCCCGGGTCGCGGCGCTGAGCCCGCGCTCATCCTTGTGCACGATCTCGAACATTCCGAGACGACGGAGGGCCTCGACGACACAGCGCCCGAGTCGACGTCTCGCACCGCTATTCGAAGATGTACGTGGTGCGGCCGCAGAAGGCGAAGGATGCCCTGCTCGGGTCAGAGCGCAACCTGCAGTTGGCCAACGACAAGGCGCAGGACGTCACCATCAAGAAGTTGACGCGGAGGAACCCGACCATGGCGGCGAAGTTTGCTGAGTTGGGTGAATCGGGGGAGTAGCCGCATTGCCGTCGGTGGTCAGCGCTACCGTTCGAGCGACCTATTCGAGGGCGCTGTGGCGCCGTGGCGCTGGCCGGAACTCCGTTGACCGCGGAAGTGTTGTGAACTACAGTTGACAATGTACGAACTGCGCAGAAGCGCCGAGTTCGACCGGTGGCTGTCTGGGCTCTGCGAGACCGTGCTGCGGTTGCACGCGTCTTGGTCCGGCTCGATCGACTCGCACGCGGCAACCCCGGCGATGTTCGCCCCGTCGGCTCGGGAGTCTCTGAGCTGCGGATCGACTGCGGGCCCGGTCTTCGCGTGTACTACCTGCAGCACGGCGACATGGTGGTGCTGCTGTTGTGCGGGGGAGACAAGTCGACCCAGCCGAGAGACATCAAGCAGGCACATAGTCTGGCCGAAGAGTGGAGGGAAGCAAGAAATGGCGACTGAGACCTTCAGGCGGTTCGACCCGGCGAATTACCTCACTGACATCGAGACAGCGGCAGCCTACCTCCAAGCAACCATCGACGAGAGCGGGGACGACCCCGGGGCCATTGCAAACGCGCTCGGTGCGATCGCTCGATCCGGCAATCTGAGCGAGCTGGCTCGGCGCACCGGGATGAGCCGCGAGGGTCTCTACAAGGCGCTCTCTTCCGACGGGAATCCGAGCTTTGCGACCATCGTCAAGGTATCGAAGGCGCTCGGGCTCATCATTTCCTTTCACGCCATCGCGTAGGAGCGCGACCTAGAACCCGCGCCCAATCTCGTTGAGCCGCTCCACCCGCTCCGCCACCGGCGGATGCGAACCGAGCCACTGCGCCAGCACACCCTCGCCGATCGTGTTGACGAAGAACAGCCCGCGCACCTCGAACGACGCGGCCTGCACCGTCGACGGGTGGGCGTGAATCTTCTCGAGCGCCCGCACGAGCCCCTCCGGAAACCGCGTCAGCTCGACCCCGCTCGCGTCGGCGAGGAACTCGCGGCGGCGCGAGACGGCCGAGCTGATGAGCGGGCCGAGCACGAAGGCCACGGCCGCGAAGGCGGTGCCGATGACGATCATCAGCAGGCCGAGCATCCCCATGATGAGGCCCAGGCCCAGCTTGAACTCGCTCAGGATCGACCGCACGAGGCCCCAGCCGAGCACGAGCAGCATGCCGGCGACCGAGGCGATCGAGCCGACGAGGGCGAAGGTCGTCAGGGTGACGCGGCCATCCTGGTTGACGATGTGCGCCACCTCGTGCGCGACGACCGCCTCGAGCTCGCTGTCGTCGAGCAGGTCGAGGGCACCGGTGGTGACGCCGATGACGGCGTTCTTGGGGCTGAGCGACGCGGCGAACGCGTTGGGGGCGGGGTCGTCGATCACGCCGACTTTCGGCATCGGGATGCCCGCCCGAATCGCCGTCGTCTCCACCACCCGGTGCAGCCGCGGTTGCTGCTCGGCATCCGCCGCCGCCCACCCGGCCGTGCTCGCCGCCGAGGTGGTGGCAGTGGAGAGCGCCCACCACACGTAGAGCGGGCAGAAGATCAGCAGTAGCCAGAACGGCCACACCTCGCCGACCACCCACGCGCTGAACACGCCGAGCCCGACCACGGCGACGCAGAAGAGCGCGATGAGCAGGATGCTCCACCGCTTGTTGCGCGCGATCTGGCGGTACATGGGGTGAATCTACCTCGCTGCACCGTCGCGGTGGGTGCGGCTCCTCCACGACGGTCATCATTTTGCGGTGATGCACCGGGGCGGGGGAGCGCCCTGCCCGGCAAGCCCGCGGCGGGCATCCTGCACCACATGACCGCAGCCTTTCGCACCTACCAGCCCAGCATCACCCGCCCCGTCACCGACGACGACCTGCAGACCCCCGAGGCGCAGCTTGCCTACGCTCTCGGGCCGGCGATTCGCTGGCAACTGTGGCTGTTCTTTCCGGCGAACGACGACGGGTTCGGCGGGCTCGCCATGCCGTGCGACGACCTGCCCCGCCGCGCGCCCACCGATGCCGCAGACACGTTGTTCACCGTCATCGACGGGGTCGCGCAGCACTCGGGCGCGACCGAGCTCATCATCGGTCTCGAACGGCGCGGCGGCCCCGACCCCGGCCGCCTCGATCGAGAGTGGATGCTCGCCGCATCCACCTCCGCCGACCGAGCCGGCGTGCGCCTGCGCGCGGTGCTCATCAGCCACACCCGCGGAGTGCGCGAGCACGAGCCGCCCACCCCGGCCCTCGTTGGTGTCGATGACGAACTCGATCGGGCCGGCGCTTAGTTCACTACACTTAGTCCACATGGTGGACCAGGTGAATGTGCACGAGGCGAAGACCCGACTCTCAGAGTTGCTCGCGCGGGTCGAGCGCGGCGACGAGATCGTGATCGCTCGGGGGGGAGTTCCCGTCGCCCGCTTAGTGGCGTTCGAGCAGTCGGCTGAGCGCGAATTGGGATTCTTGCCCGGGCTCGACACCCCCGCGTCGTTCTTCGAGCCGCTGCCCGAGTCCGAACTCGCCGCCTGGGAGGGCGTTCTCGGCGATAGCGGGAATGCTACGGGCCCGGGGGAGCAGACGGCGTGACTCTGCTGCTCGACACGCACGTACTCATCTGGGCACTTGCCTCGCCCGACCGCCTGCCCAACGCCATTCGAGCACGCGTGGCCGACCGGCGCGAGAGCGTCGCTGTTTCGGCCGCCAGCGCGTTCGAGATCGCGACGAAACACCGACTCGGCAGGCTGCCCGAAGCGGCTGCACTCGTGCACTCCTTCGACGAGCAGGTCGTCAGGCTCGGCGCAGATCTGCTGCCGATCGAGGCCTGCCATGCGATCACCGCTGGCTCGCTCGACTGGTCGCATCGCGATCCTTTCGACCGCATGCTCGCGGCGCAGGCGATGAGAGAGGGCTTCGAGCTCGTGTCGGCCGATGCAGCATTCACCGGGCTGCCCGGGTTAGCGGTCGTGTGGGGGTGACCGGTGCGCGCTGACTATCAGCGACAGCGCGCGTCGAGCATCCGGAATCTGATCGATCAGTCGTCGAGCACGAACGTGACTCTTCTATGGTCATCGAACCAGGCGTCGTGTGGGCGCACGTGAGCGGTTCCTGACCCAATGTCACCCCTCGCCCCTACCCTGAACAGACCCCTTGCCAGAGGAGAACCCCTGTGTACCTGACCACCAACGAGAGCGGCGAGCGACTGCTCGTGACCTCGGCGAGCGATCTGACGCGCGCCGCCGAGTGCGAGTTCCGGGTTGCGCGCGACCTCGATGCGAAGCTGGGGCGGATCACGGTGGTCGCCGACGAGCCGGATGCGATGCTCGAGCGCACCGCCACGATGGGCGACGCGCACGAAGCCGCGATCATCGCCGACTACCGCGCGAAGGCCGCCCACCCCGATGACGTGCTTGAGATCGATCGCGCCCACGGCGGTGGCCTCGACGCCGATGAGCCTTTCGCCGCGCAGACCCTCGACGCCTTGCGGCGCGGTGTGCCGGTCATCGTGCAGGCCACGTTCGTCGACCGCGCTCACAACCCCGGCCAGCCGGGCGAGCTGCCGATCGCCTTCGTCGGCTTCGCCGACTTCCTCGTTCGCACGCCCGAAGGTGCTTACCGCGTGCAAGACAGCAAGCTCGCACGTCGCGCGAAGGTCACGGCCCTGTTGCAGCTCGCTGCCTACGCCGAGCAGCTCGAGCGGCTCGGCATTGACGTTGACCCCGAGGTCGACCTGATTCTGGGCACGCGTGAGGTGAGCATCCACCGCGTCGACGACATCGCGCCCGTGCTGCGCGCTCGACGCGCGAGGCTCCACCGCCTGTTGCGCGAGCGGGCGGCGGCCGATGCGCCGATCGCGTGGCGCGACCCGAGCGTCACCTACTGCCGCTCGTGCGCGTGGTGCGAGGCAGAAATCACAGCGCACGACGACGTCAGTCAGGTCGCCGGACTCACCGGCGCGCAGTGGACCAAGCTCGGTGCCGCCGGCATCGAGACGCTCGCGCAACTCGCCTCGAGCACGGGCCCGGTTGCCGGCATCGCCGCGAGCACGCTCGACACGCTGCGCCTGCAGGCGGCTCTGCAGCACGAGGTGGTGGGTGCGACCCCCGGCACCCTGCCACCCGTGAAGGTGCGCGACGCCGCCCCGCTGCACGCGCTGCCGCCGGCGAGCCCGGGCGACCTGTTCTTCGACTTCGAGGGTGACCCGCTCTACACCGAGCACGACCCGACGGTGTGGGGGCTCGACTACCTGTTCGGCATGGTCGACGCCGACAGCGCGTTCACCCCCTACTGGGCGCACAGCTTTGCCGAAGAACGGGATGCTCTCATTGCCTTCCTCGACGACGTCGAGACCCGCCGGCGCGCGCATCCCGACTTGCACGTCTATCACTACGCCGCCTACGAGCGCACGCACTTGCGGTCGCTGAGCGCTCGACACGGGGTCGGCGAAGACATCGTCGACGAGTGGCTGCGCACTGGCGTGCTCGTCGACCTGTACCCCGTCGTGACGCGCGCCTTGCGCCTCGGCACCCCCAACTATTCGATCAAGTCACTCGAGAAGATCTACTGGCCCGACGCGCGCGCGGGCGCCGACCTCGCCCGCGGCGACGACTCAGTGGCGATGTACGTCGACGCCCGCTCGGCGCGCGAGAACGGCAAGGGTGCCGAGGCAGAGGCGCTGCTGGCGACCATTGCCGACTACAACCGCGTCGACTGCGTCAGCACCCTGCGGCTCGCCGCGTGGTTGCGCGGGCTCGCGGCACAGCATCCGGCGCCCGCCCCGACGCTGACCGGCGACGACGCAGCCGACGACGACGCGAAGGACGACCCAGGGCCCCGGCTCGACGACTCCCCGCTGCGCACCGCCCTGCTCGAGCTCGCGGCGAACGCCGACGGCAGCCCCGCGACCGAGCCAGACCGCACGGCCGAGCAGCGCGCCTACGCCTACGCCGCCGCGGCCATCGACTACCACCGCCGCGAGCACAAGACCTTCTGGTGGGAGCACTTCGACCGCCTTGTTGCGCCCCTCGACGACTGGGCCGACGTGCGCGATGTCTTCGTGGTCGATCCGGATGCTCCCCACGAGCAGACGCCCTGGGGCAAGTCGGGCAAGCAGCGGTCGCTGCGCCGCACGCTCACCCTGCACGGAACCTGGGCTCCCGGCTCGCGCCCGACCGTGAGCGGCCGCAGCGGTCCGTTTGCCGTCTACAACCAGCCCGCGCCGATGCCCTCGAACAACCGCGACCGCCTCGCGCGCTCGACGCGCGCTGTCGCGCTTGATCGCATCGGCGAAGGCTTCGTCGTCGTCACCGAGACCCTCGCCGACGGCGTCGACGCGTACACCGATCTGCCCATCGCGCTCACCCCGGCGAGCCCGCCCGACCCCGGCCAGCAGAAGCCGGCGATCGAAGAGTGGGGCGCCCGACTCGTCGACGCGGCTGCGACGTCGAGCCCGCCTGAGTGGCCCGCCGAACCCGTCGGCGACCTGCTGCGGCGCGTGCAGCCTCGCACCCGAAGCGGGGCGGCGCTCGCGCAGGTCGCCGACGACGCGAACGGTGAACCCGATCGGGTCAGTGCTGTCGTCGCGAGCCTGCTCGATCTCGACCGTTCGTACCTCGCCGTGCAGGGCCCTCCCGGCACGGGCAAGACCTACCTCGGCTCGCACGTCATCGCCCGACTCGTGAGCACGCACGGCTGGAAGGTCGGCGTCGTCGCGCAGAGCCACACCACGGTTGAGCACGTGCTCGAGAAAGTCGTCGAGACAGGTCTCGACTCCCGGCTCGTCGGCAAAGCCCCCAAGTCGAGTGCTGACCCCGCCGACTACGCGACCGCGCGCTACACCGTGCTCGGCAAGGCCGACGACGTCGCGACGTTCGCCGCAGACCGACCCGAAGGCTACGTCATCGGTGGCACCGCGTGGGACTTCGCGAATCCGAAACGTGTCGGCCGCCGCGCCCTCGACCTGCTCGTCATCGACGAGGCGGGGCAGTTCTCGCTCGCTGCCACGATCGCTGCGAGCATGGCGGCCAAGAACCTGCTGCTGCTCGGCGACCCGCAGCAGCTACCGCAGGTGAGCCAGGGCACCCACCCCGAGCCGATCGACGGCAGCGCGCTCGGCTACCTCAGTGCCGGGCACGACGTGCTGCCCGCCGAGCTCGGCTACTTCTTAGCCGAGACCCGCCGACTGCACCCCGCGCTCGCCGAGCCCGTCTCGCGGCTCAGCTACGAAGGTCGCCTGCACGCGCACCCGAGCAGCTCGCTGCGTCGGCTCGACGGCGTCGAGCCCGGGCTGCACCCGGTGCCCGTGCATCACGAGGGCAACGCGACCGAGTCGGTCGAGGAGGCAGACGAAGTCGTCGCGATCATCCGTCGCCTGATCGGCTCGGCCTGGACCCCGGGGCCGGATGCTGCGCCGCGGCCGCTCACCGCCGCCGACGTCATCGTCGTCACGCCCTACAACGCTCAGCAGCAGACGATTCGCGAACGGCTCGACGCTGCGGGCTTCACGACGACGCGCGTCGGCACGGTCGACAAGTTTCAGGGGCAGGAGGCTGCGGTCGCCATCGTCTCGCTTGCGGCCTCGAGCTCGCGCGACGCCCCGCGCGGCATGGAGTTTCTGCTCAACCGCAACCGCCTCAACGTCGCCATCTCGCGCGCCCAGTGGGCCGCCTACCTGGTGCACTCGCCCGGGCTGCTCGACTCGCTGCCGCACTCGCCCGTGGGTGTGGCCGAATTGAGCGCCTTTATCCGCCTCACCGAACAACAGCCCCACGCATGACGAATCCCGACTACACCGCCCTACTGCTCATCGTCGACCGCAGCGGCTCGATGCAGGCAGTTCGAAGACGGATGCGGCCGACTCCATCTCGGTGGGCGCGAGCAGCGACGTGCTGCATCGCTACAGGGGCGACGTGCGCGGCAAGAGCCAGAAAGAGTTCGCGCCCGCCGAGCGCGCACGGGTCAATCCCGACGCCGAATCACCGGCCCGACGCCGACGACGAGACGCCGCTCAGCCGAAGTCGCGCCGCGACAGCTCTGCACTGCGAGGCCCGACCAGCCGCACCGACCGCAGCGAGGCATCAGGCCCGACGCGGTTCTCGGCGCGCTCGAAGGTCGTGACGAGTCCGCGGTAGGCCCAGAGCGCCGACTGCTCATCGGCGAAGGCGCGGGCGACCACTCCGCCGGGGCCGCGGTCGAGCTCGATCGTGAACGGCGTGCCGGTCGGCAGCTCGTCGAGCGGCAGCCAGGCGTCGCGCTGGCGCGCCCGGCTCGAGAGTGTCACGAGCCGGTCGGCGGGCACATCGTCGAGGCGTGAGCGCGACGTGCGGCGCGAGCCGCTCCACACCGCGCGAACCTTCTCGGCTTGGCGCGCCCGCACCTCGTCGGCAGTCGGTGTGCGAAAGAGTCGCGACGGCTTGCCGACCGAGCCAGACGTCATGTCGCCCGTCTCGATGAGCAACGGCTCCATCATGCGTCGGAAGGTGTCGCGCTGCGGAGTCGTCGGGTCGACAGCGCTGTGCAGCACGAGCAGCTCGCGCAGCGTGAACGGATGCTCGAGCAGCCCCCACGGGTCGGGTTGCGTCGCGTAGTCGCCGCGAATGCGCTCGACCGAGACGGCGAGAATGCGCGCGTGGTCGAAGTCGAGCGGGTCGGCACGGTCGATCGGCACGGCGCTGCCCGCGGGCACGGCACCGCTCGGCAGTGCCATGGCGTGGGCGACCGAGAGCACCCATCCGCGATCGTCACGGTCGGGCTCGTCGAAGACCACGAGCTGCCGCGGGTCACCGCCCACGATGCCAGACTTCTCGCGCAACGAGCGGCGCACGGCGGCATCGAGAGTCTCGCCCTCGTGCACGAACGTGCCCGGAAGCCGGCGGCGACCCTCCGGCCCCTCGACGAGCACGACGCAGAGCTCGTCGGCGATCACGGTGAAGACCGCGGTGTCGACGGCGACCGACGGCCGCGGATAGTCGAGCAGCGAGCGTTCGCGCGGGGGAGTGCGATCATCCATCGTCGTATTCTCGCATGATTGCGCTAATACGGTGCCGAGGCGCGCGCCCGAGTGCACTACAACTCGGCGCTGCTCGACTCGACGTCGAAAGTGAACGAGCCGGGCACGCCGCCGTAGGTGACGCGCAACAGTGCGACCGGGCCAATGTCGTCGAACGCGGTGCAGACGAACGTGCTGCCCGCCGCGAGGGTAGCCTCACTCGGACACATGACACTGACGTCGAGACCCTGCTGCTGCAGGTCGGCGGCGATCGTCGTCTCGACCTGTCGCAGCTCGGCGAGGCTCGCGTCGCGCGGAAGGGCAAGGCTCGCGGCGCCCGCGGCCACGCCCACGACGATGCTGAGAGCGAGGTATACCCAGGTGGGGGCGACGCCCTTGCCCGTCGTGCGCAGCACGTGAATGGCGCGGGCGATGAGGTACATGAACGGCCCGGCGAGAATCCACAACACCGAGGGTCGGAACTCGTGGCCGAGCGCTCCCAGCCGTCGGAAGTCGGTGATTGCCCCGATGATCACCCAGGCGATGAGGACGAATCCGAGAGCCGAGCCGATGATCGTCGTCGAGCTGCTGGTGCCGCCGTCGGTCAGCACCCACCCGAGGGCGAGCAGA
Source organism: Microbacteriaceae bacterium UBA6152 (assembly GCA_002423075.1). GTDB lineage: Bacteria > Actinomycetota > Actinomycetes > Actinomycetales > Microbacteriaceae > Microcella. The sequence goes on along the minus strand of DIUS01000025.1, from coordinate 4,745 downwards.
CCGAGCTGCAACAGGGGCGAGAGCGCGAGCATCCACGCTCCGCCGGTTGTCACGCCGGTGACGGTGCGCGTCGACGAGCCGCCGCGGGCGCTGCCCCAGGTGCGCGTCATCGGCTCGTAGTCAACACTCGCGAGGTCGACCGACCCGGTCGGCTGGGCGAAGCTCGACGACGAGGTCCACGGAGTGCCCGCCGAGGCAGGGGTCGGAGGAACAGTGGCGAGCGGCATCACCGCGAATGACCCCGAATCGGAGGTGCGGGTCGGTTCGGCGCTTGCCCAACTGGGTTCTGGCGGGGCGGTGCTTGCGACGCCGTGCGCTGCAGGGTTCGGGGCCGGCCATCCCGACGGTGCAGACTCCGCGACCGGCGACGTCGGCGGCACGAGGCGCACGGGCTCAGAGATCGGAAACGAGCTGGAGGTCGGGGGCACGAGCTTGACCGGAGCAGACACGGGGATCGACGGCGAGCCTGAGGTGCGAGCCTCGCGGCGGCTGGGCACCGCGTCGGCGGCGGGTGGAACGACGAGATCGGGCCCGGTGGGTTCGGCGAAGGGCGGCGGCACGGGCGCCGACGGTGTCGGCATTGGTATCGAGGATGCGCGCGTCGAGTCGATGCTGTTGGTCGCCGAGACGGGCGGCGGGTAGGCAGACGCATCGGGCGCGGGCGCGGATGGATTCGGCTGGGTGTGGTCGGTCCAGCTCTCGCCATCCCACCAGCGGATGAGCGCAGCGTTCTCGGCATCGGTGTACCATCCGGGTGCTACCGAACTCATCTCGCCCCCTTTGTGCGACGACGGTCTCGCCGTGAATGGGGCCAGTCTAGGCCTGAGTCTCGCTCAGTGCTATTCGACTCTGCGCGCTGCGATCAGGGCTACGAAGCCTCGGGCTGAATCGGTGCCGCACCCGCGTCGGTGCGCTCGTCGGCGGCGTGCTTGCGCTCTTCCGACGTCGACTCGTCGCCGACCTCGTCTTGGTTCGGGCTGACCTTGCCCTCGTCGAGCACCTGCTCTCCTGCGACGATGTCGTCAGACTCGGGATTGCGCTCGGCGATGTCGTCGGCGACGGGGTCAGTATCGTGGTGCCGTTCGTGATCGTGCGTGGTCATGCTCGAACCCTTCGCGTCGGTGACTGAACGATGTGGTCGGGTGCCCGCCCTCCCCCGGAGCACGGGCACCCTGGGCCGAGAACGAGGAAGCCCGGTCGTTCCCGACCTGTCTGTCAGCGGTCTGAATTGCCGCCGTTGATCATGGTCGAGTCTTCGCCCGGGTCGCGGTCGAGCGGCGAGATCAGCTCGTCGTCGCCGCCACCGTCGAGGGGCTCTTCGCGGCGCGGCTGCTCGTCGCCCTCGATGACACCATCGCCGACGACGACGGGGTCGCTGGGGCCGGGTTCACCCTGGCCGGCGCCGAAGTCGCCCTGCGCTCCCGGCGCCTCGCCCTGCGTGAGGTCGTCGTGGGTGCCGTTCTGGTCGCTCATGCTCATGATGCATCCCCCTTGCTCTTCGTGATGCCCGGCGGCTCGCCGGGGCATGCCCTCTACTCAAGTCGCTCCTGCCGACCGCCACCAGGGGTTGCCACACTGGTGCGCCCGGGCTATGGTTCGCGGCGATGAGACGCGCAGCAGGCATCGCCGCCGACTACTTCTATGTGCTGCGTTCGCGGCTCAGGTTCTACCGCTACTCTTCGCGACCGCCGGCTCCGATCGAGGCGGGGCCGGATGCTCCGCCTGCCGTTCTGCTGGTCCCCGGAGTCTTCGAGACCTGGCATTACCTGAAGCCGCTGCGCGATCGCGTTGAGGGTCTCGGGCATTCCGTGCACAGCGTGCCCGAGCTCGGCTTCAACCGCCACCCGGTTCCGGAGATGGCGGCCCTGCTCGCGGCCTACGTCGAGCACCGTGACCTGCGCGAGGTGCGCATCGTCGCCCACAACAAGGGCGGGCTCATCGGCAAGCTGCTGCTCGTCGGCGACAGCCCCGCGCGCGGCGGTGCGGGCAGGTTCGATCGCCTCATCTCGATCAACACGCCGTACCTCGGCAGCCCGCTCGCGTGCTTCGGGCTGGGCCCGTGGCGCGAGTTCTCGCCGACACGCCCGGTCATCGTCGAACTGGGCGAGGTGCTCGACGTCAACGACCGCATCACGTCGCTCTACAGCGAGTTCGACCCGCGCGCGCGACTGCAGTCGCTCGGCCGATGCCCGAGTCAGCACCCGTGACGATCGCGCGGCGCGCGGGGGGAGCGGGTGGTCGTCATTTTTCGTTCGCCTCCGCGAGGGGGTCGTCGTCGTCGACCACAGGAACCGGCTCGTCTTCACCGGCGATGTCAGCTGGAGCATCCGGCCCCATGCCGTCGTCGATGGGCGTGCCGTTCTCGTCAGCCTGAGGCGGGTCGCTGCGCGGATCGATGCTCGTCGTATCGTCGCGAGCGTTCTCGGCATCGCCCGTGGGGGTCTGCTCGGCGTGGGGGGTGCTCATGGCTCGTCTCCGTCTCGCTCGTTCACGTCGATCGAGCCGCCGATGGCGCCGCCACCGAGGTCGCCACCGACGTAGCGGTCGTCGGCGCCCTGCCCGCCCGACTCGGCCGTGTCGCTCGCGCCCGGCACCGTGATGTCGGGGTCGGCGCCCTCGACGGCGCGAGAGTCGACCTGGTCGTAGTCAGAGGCGTTGAGGTCGTCGGGGTCTGGTTGAGAGGTGTCTCGGTCGTTGATCATGCAGACAGTGAAGCGAGGTGCTCGCCGCCTCACAACGGGGTTGACAGCGAGCGCGACGGTGTGGTGACCCCGATCACGTGAAGCCCAATTCAGCAATAACCGAGGGGGCGACCCCCTCGACCTGACAGAATCGGCTCATGCCCGCCGCCGACGCCGTGCCCGTGCCCGCCGACCGCCGCACGTTCACCGTGAAGCTGCTGCCCGCGGCCATCGTGGTGACGAGCGCGATACCGCTGTTCGGCTTCGAGAACCGGTGGGTGGGCTACCCCTGGCTCGTCATCGGGCTCGTGATTGCCTACCTCGTCGACCGCGAGCTCATGCGCGACCTCGGCATCATCGCCGCCGGGCTGATCGTCGTCAGCACCGTGAGCGTCAAGGCCGACATCTCGTGGCCCAACTTCTTCTTGCTCGGCTTCGTGCTGAGTCTCGCCGTGCTGGTGCCGTTCGTCATCGACCGATTCGTCGTCAAGCGTCGCGTGATTCGGTTCCCCTGGCGCGGCGGCCAGAAGTGGCAACGGTGGGAGAAGTTCTACCTCGTCGCCGTGCCGTTTCTCGGCTGGCTGATCCTGCCCTTCTACTTCATCACCTCGGGCGCCTACCAGAACTGGCCGGCCGTCTCCGAAGCCTCAGAAGTCGCTCGGCTCTTCGTCGGCGTCAACGCCGTCGGCATCTGGGACGAACTCTTCTTCATCTGCACGATCTACGTGCTGCTGCTGCGGCACTTCCCCGTACTGACCGCCAACATTCTGCAGTCGATCATCTTCGTCAGCTTCTTGTGGGAGCTCGGCTACCAAGCCTGGGGCCCGCTCATGACGATCCCGTTCGCGCTGCTGCAGGGCTGGATCTTCCACCGCACCAAGTCGCTCACCTACGTCATCATCGTGCACCTGCTGTTCGACTTGGTCGTCTTCCTCGCCATCGTGCACGCGCACAATCCCGGCGTCTTCCCGTTCTTCTTGGTCGAGAGCCCCGGCAGCTAGGTAGCTGGTGCTCATGGCGGCATGATTGGGGCCGACTGCACCGCCGAGATCGAGTGCTAGCCCCGCGTCTCCACAATTCAGGAGGTCGGGATGCTCGCGCCAGGTCGACACGCCGTGCGAGCATCCCGAACCGCAGTTTCTGGGCCGCAGTTCCTGAATTGTGGCGAAGCCGCGGGGGGCAGAGGCTAGACGTAACCCCGGGTGCGGTCTTCGTCGGCTTCGGTTTCGGCGGCGTCATCTTGGTCGCCCGCGGCCTCTTCTCGCGCCTCGTCGACGCCGCGTAGCTCGTTGGTGTCGTCGGGCTCTTGCTCACGCTGAGTGACCGGTTCGGTGCTGTCGCTCAAGCTCATGGTGTGCTCCTCTCACCGCGGGTCGATTCGCTCTCGACGAGCGGCCCCGTGTGTTCGAGTGAAGCGAGCGCACGCCGCGCAGACCACCCCTGGACACGGGCGACTCCACAATTCAGGAGATGTGGATGCTCGCGCCGGGTCGACACGCCGCAGGAGCATCCCGAACCGCCGTTTCTTGGCCGCAGTTCCTGAATTGTGGGGCGCGCCCTCGT
>DIUS01000025.1:0-390 GCA_002423075.1 Microbacteriaceae bacterium UBA6152 | reverse complement strand
GTGCTCGCCACGCCGACCGGCTCGGGCAAGAGCCTCGTCGCTGTCGCCGCGCACGCGATCGCCCTCGCGCAGGGGCAGCGCACCTACTACACGGCACCGATCAAGGCGCTCGTGAGCGAGAAGTTCTTCCAGCTCGTCGACATCTTCGGCGCCGAGAACGTCGGCATGGTGACGGGCGACAGCGCGGTGAACGGCGATGCGCCGATCATCTGCTGCACGGCCGAGATCCTCGCCAACCAGGCGCTGCGCGAAGGGCCCGACCTCGCGGCGGGCATCGTCGTCATGGACGAGTTTCACTACTACGCCGACGTCGACCGGGGGTGGGCGTGGCAGGTGCCGCTGCTGACTCTCACGAACGCGCGCTTTCTGCTCATGAGCGCGACGCTCGGC
>DIUS01000059.1:12421-19616 GCA_002423075.1 Microbacteriaceae bacterium UBA6152 | reverse complement strand
TTGTTCAGCGGTCTCCTAGGAAGCGATCGCCGCCGGCAACGTCTTGCGGCTCGTGAGCACCTGGTCGATGAGGCCGTACTCGAGGGCCTCATCGGCGATGAGGATCTTGTCGCGGTCGATGTCTTTGTTGACCTGCTCGACACTGCGGTTCGAGTGCCTCGAGAGCGTGACTTCGAGCCACTCACGCAAACGGGCGATCTCTCGCGCCTGAATCTCGATGTCGCTTGCCTGACCGCGTCCGGCATCGCCAGTCGAGGGCTGGTGGATCAGTACACGGGCGTTCGGCAACGCCAGGCGCTTGCCAGGCGAACCAGCGGCGAGCAGCACGGCCGCCGCCGACGCAGCCTGGCCGAGCACGACCGTCTGAATCTGCGGGCGGATGTACTGCATCGTGTCGTAGATCGCCGTCATGGCCGTGAACGAGCCGCCCGGGCTGTTGATGTACATGACGATGTCGCGATCGGGGTCTTGGCTCTCGAGCACGAGCAGCTGCGCCATGACGTCGTCGGCCGAGGCATCGTCGACCTGCACACCGAGGAAGATGATGCGGTCTTCGAACAGCTTGGCGTAGGGGTCTTGGCGCTTGTAGCCGTAGGCCGTGCGCTCTTCGAAGCTCGGCAGGATGTAGCGGCTGTCAGGCATGCCGGGAAGTGCGGCGCCGTAGGAGGGGGTCTGCATGAGTAGTGTCCTTTGTTCTCTCTCGCCGCTACTTCTTGTCGTTCGTTCCGCCGCCGCCGACGACGTCGCTGGCGGATGCGCGGATGTGGTCGACGAAGCCGTAGGCGAGCGCCTCTTCTGCCGTGAACCACCGGTCGCGGTCACCATCGGCGTGAATCTGATCGACCGTCTTGCCCGTCTGCTCGGCCGTGATCTCGGCGAGGCGGTTCTTCATGTCGGTGATGAGCGCGGCCTGCGTCTGGATGTCACTGGAAGTGCCGCCGAAGCCGCCGTGCGGCTGGTGCATCAGCACGCGCGCGTTGGGCGTGATGTACCGCTTACCCTTCGTGCCGGCGGTCAGCAGCAGCTGGCCCATCGACGCTGCCATGCCGATGCCGACCGTGACGATGTCGTTCGGCACGAACTGCATCGTGTCGTAGATCGCAAAACCGGCCGTGACCGAGCCGCCGGGCGAGTTGACGTAGAGGAAGATGTCTTTCTCTGCGTCTTCAGCGGCGAGCAGCAGCAGCTTCGCCGCGATCTCGTTCGCGTTGTCGTCGCGCACCTCCGAGCCGAGCCAGATGATGCGGTCTTTCAGAAGTTTGTCGAAAACGCTGTTCGGCATTACCGGTTCAGCCATGGGGAGTGCTCCTGTTCGTCGCGTGCTTCGAATCTACAGAAGCCGCGCCGTACGAATGGCCGTGTTCGCCGTGGGCAGAGCAAGCCTGCATGTCCAGCACTACTCTGAAACCGTGCCCGACCTGCGCCCCGCGGCGCTCTCCGATCTCGACGCCGTCACCGCCATCTGCACCCTCACGGGAGACGACGGATCTGACGCCACTGGTCTCTACGACTCACCCGAGTTGCTCGCGCTGCACTGGGCCTCTCCGCACCTCACGGCCGCCCCGGAGCTGTGCACGATTGTCATCGACGACGATGGGGTCCCTGCCGGCTATCTCGTTGCGACGACTGACACCGTCGCCTTCGAGCAGTGGTGCGAACGGATGTGGTGGCCGCCGCTGCGCGCCCGGTACCCCCTGCAGACTCCGCGCCGCGATCGCGACCAGGAGCTCGTCGAGCTGCTGCACTCGCCCGACCTGACGTCAGCATCCGTCACCGATGCCTTCCCCGCGCACCTGCACATCAACCTGCTGCCGCAGGTGCAGGGTCGCGGGCTCGGTCGAGCGCTCATCGACCGGCTCGTCGACCAGCTGCGCGAACGCACTGTCGCTGGGGTTCACCTCGGCGTGTCGGGTACGAACACTCGAGCGATCGCGTTCTACGAGCATCTCGGGTTCAGCGCGATCGTTGTCGAGGATGACGGGGGGCTCATCATGGGGCGGCGCCTGCTCTGACGCGACGGCGGACGAACGAAGAGCCCGGCACCGTAGCGCCGAGCTCTTCGTGAACGTGCAGGGCGACCTAGTGGTCGTGACCCTCGTGCTCGTCGGATCCGTGGTCGTCGATCGCCTCGGCGACCGGCGCGACGGCAGCTGCCGTGAACGCCGTGAGGTCGACAGCTTTGCCCTTGCTGTCGACGACCTTCGCCTTGCTGAGCGCGACCGAGAGCGCCTTCGATCGGGCGACCTCGCCGACCATCCCGGGAATCTGGCCGTTCTGGTCGAGGATCTTGATGAACTCGCCCGGCTCCATGCCGTACTGCGAGGCACCCTGGATGAGGTACTGCGTCAGCTCGTCCTGGCTGACCTTGACCTCTTCCTTCTCGGCGAGAGCGTCGAGGAAGATCTGGGTGCGGAACGTGTTCGTGCTCGACTCGGTGACCTCGGCACGGTGCGCGTCGTCTTCGAGACGGTTCTCGTTCTCGAGGTGGCGGTGCACCTCGCCCTCGACGAGAGACTCGGGCACCGGAATCTCGACCTTCTCGAGCAGCGCGGCGAGCAACTTGTCGCGCGCTTCGGCACCCTGACCGAACGACTTCTGCTTCAGCAGCTGCTCGCGCAGGTCGGCCCGCAGTTCGCCGATCGTGTCGAACTGGCTCGCGATCTGCGCGAAGTCGTCGTCGGCCTCAGGCAGCTCGCGCTCCTTTACTGACAGCACCGTGACCTCGATCTGGGCCATCTCGCCCTCGTGGTCGCCGCCGAGCAGCTTCGACTCGAAGGTCGTGGTCTCACCAGCGGTGAGCGTATCGACGGCGTCGTCGATGCCCTCGATGAGCTCGCCTGAGCCGAGTTCGTACGAGATCGAGTTGGCGGTGTCGACGGTGCTGCCGCCGACCGTGGCGATGAGGTCGAGCTGCACGAAGTCACCGGTCTTCGCCGGGCGATCGACCGTGACGAGCGTCCCGAAGCGGGTACGCAGGTTCTCGAGCTCGGCCTCGACCTCGTCGGGGGTGACGTCGGTCGCTTCGACCTCGATCTTGATGCCGTCATACTTCGGCAGGTCGAACTCGGGGCGAACATCCACCTCGACCGTCACGAGCAGGTCGCCGGAGAAGTCTTTGTCGCTCGGCCACTCGGTCACATCGGCCGAAGGGCGACCGAGGGCGCGAAGACCCTGGTCGGCGACTGCGGCGCGGTAGAAGGAGTCGAGGCCCTCGCTCACAGCGTGGTTGAGTACCTCGCCGCGACCGACGCGCTGGTCGATGATGGGCGGCGGCACCTTGCCCTTGCGGAAGCCGGGAATGTTCACCGTCTCGGCGATGTGCTTGTAGGCGTGCTGGATGCTCGGCTTCAGCTCATCGGGCGTGACAGTGATGGCGATCTTCACGCGCGTCGGGCTGAGCTTCTCGACCGTGGACTGGACCAAAGGGAATTCTCCTGAATGTGTGTGCGAGGGGCGATGGTCGGGGCGACAGGATTTGAACCTGCGGCCTCCCGCTCCCAAAGCGGGCGCTCTACCAAGCTGAGCTACGCCCCGAAACCGTGACCGTGGACCACGTCAGCGTCACGACAGGGCGTCGCGTCGAAAAATGGCCTCGGCAAGTCTAGCCGAGTCGTGCGCGGCCGCCGCCGTGAGCCCCGTCGCATACGTTACGCTGGTGCACTGGTACGAAAACCGGCGGAAATCCGCCGAATTCGGGGCTGTAGCTTAGTGGTAAAGCCTCTGTCTTCCAAACAGATGATGCGAGTTCGATTCTCGTCAGCCCCTCGGTATTGACTTCTGGCTGCGTCGCCGCTCCTGCGGCGCAGCGCGCTCAGCGCATCTCCACAACTCAGGAGATTCGGACTCTGCGCGCTATCGACACGCCGTGCGAGCATCCAGAGTGCGGCAGTACGACCCAAGTCTCCTGAATTGTGGAGACGACCTCGGGATGCTCAGGACAGGCTCGTGGCACCCAGGACAGCCACGACGACGCCCCGCGGCCCAACCCGCGGGGGCGTCGTCTTCAGGAGGGTCAGGAAGTTCTAGTCCTCGACCACGGTCTCTTCGACGAAGGGCATGATCTCGCCCTCGAAAGGCGCCGGTAGCTCGATGACGCCCTCGATGAGGGAGACGATCGTGTTGAACCAACCGTCGGGGTGCGGCATCGCGTAGCCGGGCACGAGCCAGGCGTTGCCTTGCGAATCCCACATGAGCAGCAGGGTCGCCTCGGCCTCGTCGACCGTGACGGTCACCGCCTCCGGTTCGGGCAGGGGTTCCGGCAGCGGCTCGGGCTCGATCGTCGGAAGCGGCTCGGGCTCGGTGCCCGGGTCGACGGGCAGCGGCTCTTCGCCCGTGCCGGGGTCGGTCGGCTCAACCGGCTCGGTGCCGGGTTCGCCAGGCTCGGCAGGCTCGGCAGGCTCTGTGGGCTCGGTGGTGCCGGGCTCGGTGCTGCCCGGCTCCTCGACCGGCGACGACACCGACGTGTCGGGCGAGCCGACCGCGGCATCAGCATCCCGTGCCACACCCGTCTCGGCCGCCAAGATGTTCATGCCGCCCTGGTAGTCGGGGCCGGCGGCGCCGAACCAACGCCAGTCGTTCAAGCGCTCGACGGCGGTGACGGCCGAGACGGTGTCGAACTCGCCGCGGTCGACGACGTCAATCGCGTGACCGGTGGCCCAGGCGATCTCACCGGTGGGCGACCAGGCCATGGCGTACTCGACAGCAGTCGCGACGCCGTCGACGGTGAGGCTCGCTGCGGCCATCGTCTGCCACTCGTCGGCGATGATGCGCACGTCGTCGGCGTCGACCTCGAGGCCCGTCGAGGCGAAGACCTCGGCGGCGAGCGCCTGCGCTTTGGCCCCGCTCGGCGCAAGCGAGTTCTCGATCTCGGGCTGCACGCAGTCGTCGTACTCGAACGATTCGCCGTTCTCGTCGTGCCCGACGACGCGCTCGCACACGGGCGGCGGGTAGGCGGCGGGGTTGCTGTACCACCAGCTGCCCGTGCCGGTCCAGGTCACGGTGAGCGAGGGGGCCGTGCCGTCTTCCGCGCCGATCACGTAGGTCGGGTAGGCGGGGTCGAAGTAGTCGCTCTCGACCGGCTCGCCCGCGAGCCCGAACTCCGCGGCGGCATCGCGCAGCACTTGCTCGGGAGTACCGACGCGCTGCAGCTGGTACACGTTGCCACGACCTGCGTCGGTCGAGAGACCGTCGCCCGCGAGGTACTCGTAGTTGACCCACATCGCGATGCGCGCGTCTTCGGCGAGCGCCGACGACTGCGCGGATGCTGGGCCGCTGCCCTCAGCCGCCGTGAACAGAGGAGCTCGCGGTGCGAAGGGGTTGGCGATGACGAGCGACCCGACGGCCACGGCCGCAACGGCCGCCATCGAGACACTCGCCGCGCGCGTCACCCGGCCGTGGTTGATGAGGCGGGGGGCACGCCGGCTCGAGGCCGACGTGACGAGCTCGGGCGCGAGTTCGGGGGCGGTGTCAGCAGAACCGGCGCTGCGACGCAGGCGGTCGGCCGGGTCATCAAGGTTGTTCATACCCGGTTTATGTCGCGGGGCGGCCCGATCTTTCAGAATCGTCGGAAGAATTCTGCGACAACTGGTCGGCGAGAGCCTTCTTGGCGCGGTGCAGACGGATGCTCACCGCATTCGTCGAGACCCCGAGCGTCACAGCCGCATCGCTCACCGACACGTCGTCGAGCACGACGAGTGCGAGCACTTCGCGGTCGCGCGAGCTCAGGGCGCTCCATGCGCGGGCGAGCTCGGCGTCGGCCGTGACGAGCGACTCGGCCGACGGGGCCGAGTCGGGCACCGACAGCAGCCCGAGCACCGACGCCCGGGCGGCGATGCGGCGACGGTGGTTCGCCACGAGGTAGCCCGCGATGCGATACAGCCACGGCAGCTCTTCACCGGGTTGCACCGAGGCACGCTTGCGCCACGCGACCGCGAACACGTCGGCGGCGAGATCGTCGACGTCATCGCGAGCGACGCGTCGAGCGAGATAGCGGCTCACGGCACCGAGGTGCTCGGTGTAGACGGCGGCGAACGCCTCCGGAGTGTCGGGCATGGGCTCATTCTGGCGAGCGCCGCGACGAAAGTGCACCCCAACGTTTCTCGAGGCTTCCGTGCACAGGCCGCGCTCGCTTCGTGACCGCGGGGCAGCGCGGGCAATAGGGTGTGCGGCATGACAGCGATGCCACCGCCACCCGCTGACCCGACCGGTGACCGAGCGTGGGCGGGCCGCGTGGTGTTTCCGCGATCGAGTGCCGAACTGCGATCGACGACGAGCTGCCCCGCCTGCTTCGTGCCGCTGACCTCCACGGTGTGCGCCTCGTGCGGGCTCGATCTGCGGCACGAGGCCTCGGCCGAGCTCGCCCGCGCGTCGGCCGCGGCCGCCGATGCGGTGGATGCTCGCCTCGACCTCATCGGCCGCGTTCGCCGCGAGACCGCGAGCGCCGCCGCTCGGCCCGCAGCTCCAATGGCGCCAGAAGTTGCCCCGGCTGCGCCACTCGCCGCCGCGGCAGCCACGGCTCCCCCACTCGTACCGGCACCGGCCGGGCAGCCGCCGAGCCCTCAGCCCGCCGGTGTGGAGGCCTCCGAGCCACGGCGCTCGGGCATCCAGATTGCGCTCGTGGTGGTGGGTGTCAGCCTGCTCTCGGTGTTCGCCGTCTTCGCGCTCGTGTTCGCCTTCGTCACCTACGGCACCGAGGTGCGCATGGCGATCATCACGGGCGGCACGCTGCTGACCATGATCGCTGCGGGAGCCCTTAAGCGGCGCGGTCTCGATTCCACGGGCGAGGGCATTGCCGTGCTCGGCACGATCATGTTGCTGCTGGTCGCATGGGCCTTGCGGGTCGACAGCCCCGTCGGGCTCGATCTCGTGCCCGACGCGCTCTACTGGGGCCCTGCCCTTCTCATCGTGGCGACGCTGTGCGGCCTGTGGTCGCTCACCAACCGCCTCAGCACTCCCGCCATCGTCGCTGCAGGACTCGTGCCCGTCGGCGCGGCGCTGCTGACCGGCCATCTCGTCGATGAACTGCTGCCGAGCATCGGCGGCGCCGCCCTCACGGCGGGCGCGCTCGCCAGCGTCTTCACCGCTGCCGTCTCGTGGCGCATCGTGCGACCGGTGTTCGCGCGCACACGCGAGGCCGCCCGCGTCGTCGCGCAGTCTCTCGGCGCGATCGGAGCGACCACCGCGCTCGTGAGCCTGG
>DIUS01000059.1:7344-12301 GCA_002423075.1 Microbacteriaceae bacterium UBA6152 | reverse complement strand
TCGCCGCCGTCGTGCTTGCGGTCGTCGCCGAGCAGGCATGGCGACGCTCGACTGTCGACTCTGCCGCACGCACGGCATTCGCGAGCGCCACGCTCGTCGCAGCCGCGCACGCTGCCCTCGCCGGCGGGCTCGCGGCGGTCGTGGGCGCATCCGCCTTCGCCGAGGCGGCGACCCAGTCGCTGCGCACGCTACCGATCGGGGTGGTCGACCGGGCCACCACGGCCGAGCCCGCCACCGTCGCGGCCCTGGGTGCTCTCGCGCTCTCACTCGGTCTCATCGCGGCGAGTTGGGCGACGCTCGGCGTACTCGTGCACCGCTCTCGCGTCGTCACGCTCATCGGCGCGATCCTCGTCGTCGCGATCGTTCCGCTGCTGGGCCCGTGGTGGCTCGTCATGACGATCTTCGCGCTTCTCGCCGTTGGCGGTGCAGTCGCCCTGCACCGCATAGCCGCGGTCGCCTCGTCAGATGCCCACCGGGCGCTACTCGCCCTGTGCATCACACTCGCGTCCGGTGCGGCTTTTGGCGCCTTCCTCACCGGGTGGGCGACATCGCGCGGTGGCGTCATCGGCCTCGTCATCGCGCTCGTGGCGATCGGCATCGCCCGCCCCGCCTCGACCGTTCTACCGTTGAGGGCGGCCTCGATCGCGCTCGCGTCCGCACTCGTGCTGGGCAGTGCGCCGTCGCTCGCAGTCGATGCCGCCGTCGCCGGCCTGCCCGATCTCAGCACCGCCGCAGCGCTGCTGCTCACGAGTGCGCTCATCATCGCCCTCACCCAGCTGGGGCGCTTGGTCTCGGTCGAGCGCCGCGCGGGCGGCGGCGTCGCGCTCACGGTGGCTCTCGTGGCCGCGGGGGCTCTCGGCCTCGCCGCGCGCCCGGGCTCGGTTGCAACGGAGGTGCTCGAGGAGGTCGTCGCCCTCTTGGCTCTCGTGATCGCCCTGGCCGTCGTGGCGCTTCGTCGCCCGGGCATCGAGCGATCGATCGCTCGGGCTGCCGTGCCGCTGCCCGTCGCCGCGCTCGCGCTCACAGCCGTCTCCCCCTGGCAGCTCGAAGCCTCGCCCAGCGCTGCTGTCGCCATCGGCGCGCTCGTCGTCGTCGGCGCCTTCGGGCTGCTGCCAGGGCGGGACGCGGCCGGCTCGCGCATCGATCGACTTCTCGGCGACATCGCCAACGGAGTGCTGGGCATCATCGTGCTCGCGGCGGGCTGGAGTGCCTCGCCGACGATGGGCACCGCCTGGGCTCCTCTGCTCGCGCTCGCGGTGCTCGCGATGGTCACCGCCATCAGCCGCGACGGCCTCTTCGACTCGCGGTCGCGGCGGCGCTTCATCGGCTGGGTGGCTCTCGGGCTCGGCACGGTCGCTCTCTGGATCGCGCTCGTCGACAACGGCATCGATCAGCCCGAGGCCTACTCACTGCCCCTCGCCGGCGCGGTGCTGGCGATTGCAGCTGCGAGTGCCCTTCTCAAGAGGCGCGCACCTGGAGACGCTTCGGTCGATCACACCGCAGCACCGCTCTCCGCGGCCGCTCTCATCGTGGCGCTCGTGCCGACGGCGCTGGCGAGCACCGACGGCACCTGGGCCCGCTACGTCATCGTTTCCGCCAGCGCGATCACGCTCACGATCGTGCCCCTCATGCGGCCGGCCGCGATCGACGCCCGCCTGCCGCGCCTGTCGAGCGCGCTCGTGGCCACGGGCATCGCCGTACTCGGGCTACTCACGACTGCCCACACCGTCGATCTCGTCACCGTCGGGGCATTCGCGGTCGGCGCCGAGCTCGTGCGAGCTGTCGTCATCGTCGCCCTACCTGCAGCCGCGTCGGTGGCGGCGTGGATGCTCGCGACAGGCCAGCTGCGCGATGCCGTCACCGCTGCCGGCACGGGAGTGACCGCTCTCAGCGCCGGGCTGCTCGGTGTCACCGGTATCGTCGACCCCGTCGAGCTCGTGAGTCTGCCGCTCGCGGCATGCCTGCTCGCCATCGGCGCGATGCAGTTGAGTGACCAGCCCGCCTCGCGTAGCTGGCCGTGGCTCGGACCCGGTGCGGGGGTGCTACTGGTGCCGTCACTGCTGGCGATCGACGCGGCGGGCGAACCACTGTGGCGTGCGATATCACTCGGGGTCGTGGCAGCTGCCGTCTTCGTGCTCGCGCTGCGACTGAAGCTGCAGGCACCCTTCGTCATCGGTGGCATCGTGCTGCTCGTGCACCTGCTCGTGCAGAGCTGGCCGCTGCTCGAGCTCGTTGGCGACGCGGTCGAGTGGTGGGTGTGGCTCGGGCTCGCGGGCATCGCCGTCATCGCGCTGGGGGCTCGCTACGAGCGCCGCCTGCAGAACGTGCGCGACGTCGCTGTGCGCATCTCGCACTTGAGGTAGCCGCTCGGCCGCGTGTCAACCCCCCGCCACCGTGCAGCCGGCTGTTCTACTGTGGAGTCACCGCTGGAGACACACGGAAGGACACACCATGACGACTGTTGATGCGGCCCCGAAAGGCGCGAAAGACCCCGAACTGACATCGGGCGTCGCCCAGTACCTGGCCCCCGTGGTGATCGATCTGACGGCCCTCGCGCTCGAAGGCAAGCAGGCTCACTGGCATGTGCGCGGCAACAACTTCATCGCCGTGCACGAGCTGCTCGACACACTCGTCGACCATGCACGCGCAGGGCTCGATCAAGCGGCCGAGCGCATCGCCGCCCTCGGCCTGCCCCTCGACGCCCGCACCGCCACGGTCGCGAAGAAGACCTCGGTGCCGTCGGTGCGCGAAGGCTTTCAGCAGAGCGATCTGCTGCTCGCCGACATTGTGACGGCCATCGACGCCGTGCTCGTGACTCTGCGCGCGGCCATGGAAGGCCTCGGCGAGCTCGACCCCGTGAGCGAAGACATCGTGATCGGCATCACCGATCAGATCGAGCTCGACCGCTGGTTCTTGTTCTCCCACATCGCTGAGTAGTCGAGCGCGCGGCTGGCGTGCGTCACGCGACCGCCGAGCAACGTCGCCGTGACCGGCATGGTGCGTAACGTCCCAGCATCGGCGGTGAGTGGGTCGACGTCCAGAACGACGAGGTCTGCGGCCTCACCCGTGCTGACGAGCGTGCGCGTTGACGCCGCGAGCGCCTCGACGACGGAGATCGACTGCTCGGGGTGGAACGCGGGGCGCTCGTCGCGCGTACGCGCCGTCGCGGCGGCAATCGCGACCCACGGGTCGAGCGGGGCAACTGGTGCGTCTGAGCCGAGCACGACGTGCGCGCCGGCGTCGAGCAGCGAGCGCAGCGCGAATGCCCGCTGCGTGCGGCCGGGCCAGTAGCGTTCGGCGACGTCACGATCGTCGAGGGCGTGCTCGGGCTGCACGCTCGCGGTGACGCCCAGCGCGGCGAAGCGGGCGAAGTCGATCTCGTGTACGAGCTGCGCATGCTCGATGCGTCCGCCGCGGCCGAGCTTGGCGAACACGTCGAGAGCCAGGCGATTGGCCGCGTCACCGATCGCGTGCACGGCGAGGTCGAAGCCCGCGTCGCTCGCGCGGGCGAGCAGCGGGTGCAGCTCGCAGGGGGGCACGGTGAGGCGGCCGTACGAGCCGGCGGGAGCATCCGGATACGGGTCGCAGCAGTACGCAGTGCGGGTGTTGAGCGAGCCGTCAGTGATGACCTTGAGCGGGCCGACGGCGACGGTGCCCGCAACGTGGCGGCCCGTGCGCAGCCCATTCTCGAGCGCCCGGTCGAGGTGCTGCGGGTACACGCCGAACTCGACCCGCAGGGCATCGAAGCCCGCCTCGACGCGGCGTTGCCAGTCGTCGTAGTTCCAGCGCATCTCGAGGTCGACGACGCCCACGACACCGCGAGCAGCCGCCTCGCGAGCGGCCTCGTCGACCCAGCGGTCGAGTTCGTCGTCGCCGGCCGAGTCAAGTTGGGCGGTGATGGCGAAGGCGGCGTCTTCGCGCAGCACGCCGTCGCACTCGTCGGCGACCGCCGCGTCGACGCTGAATCGCACGAGCGCCGCACTGTTGAGCCAGACGCAGTGCACGTCGCCGCTGATGAGCACGATGGGCCGGTCGAGCGCGATCGAGTCGAGCAGGGCGACCGCAGGCGCATCCGGCCAGAGACCGTCACGAAAGCCGACACCCACGACGAGCTCGTCGCGCGCGTCGCCCCGGCTCACACTCGAGCGCACGATCGCCGCAGCCTCGGCCGCACTCTCGGCGGCGCTCAGGTCGATGCGGCGACGGTGCTGCGCCCACTGCGTGAGGTGTACGTGCTCGTCCCAGAGGCCCGGCATGATGACGCGGCCGCCCAGGTCGAGGTCATCGGGGCCGACGGCCTCGATGCCGGCCGGCAAAATTGCGGTGATGAGACCATCGTCGACGATGAGGTCGATCGGGTCGTGGCCGCCGAGCGGCCGCGCGTTACGAATCGCGCGCATCGTGGTGTCTCCTCATCTCGCGTGCCAACTCGACATGCCCGTATGGTGCGTCACTCTCGAGCGCATCGATGATGTTCGCGACGACCTCGGGCGGCTTGTTCTGGCTGAGTTTCGCGCGGGCATCGGCCCTCGTCACCCGCACTCGAACACCCACCGTGCCGCGGGCGATACGTCGAGAATACTCGGGCTCGAGGTGCAACCCGCGGGGCTTGACAACGCGGCTCTCAAAGTGGTCGGTGAGCTCGGTGAGCGCCTGCAGGTTCTGCTCGTCGGTGAGCAGCTCGGGGGTACCCCAGAGGTGCGCCGTCACGTGATTCCAGGTGGGAATGATGTCACCTTCAGCGTACCAACTCGGCGAGATGTATCCGTGGGCACCCTGCACGATGATGAGCACCTCGTGCTCGCCGAGCGCGTGCGCCTGCTCGTCGGGTCGCCCGACGTGGCCGATGAGCACGATCTCATCGCCCGTCGACGCGGCCTCGTCGAGCAAGAAGGCGTAGTGCGAGGCCACGATGCCGCCCTCGGGCGGGTGCGACACGATCGTCATCCACGGGTTC
>DIUS01000059.1:0-7329 GCA_002423075.1 Microbacteriaceae bacterium UBA6152 | reverse complement strand
CTCGCTCACGTGGTCGGGCCTTGGCAGCTCGGGCACCAGTAGAGCTTGCGCGCCGCAAGCAGCTGCATCGTGATGTGCGTGCCGCAGATGCGGCACGGCAGCCCTTCGCGCTTATAGACCCAGTGCCGGTCGGCTCGATTGCGCAAGGCCGCCCGCTGGGCGTCATCGTCCAGACCGTCCATGGTGAGCATCTGGCCCGTCTCGATNNCGACGCCCCGGTCGCGAAGGGGTCGAGCCGGGCGCGGAAGAGCATCTCGGCACGGTAGACGTTGCCGATGCCGCTCACGACCGACTGATCCATGAGCAGCAGGGCAATCGGCACGCGGCGGCGACGCACGCGCTCGACCATGCGCTGCTCGCCGACCTCGGGATCGTCGTTCTCGGGGTCGGGGCCGAGTGCGTCGACGACGCTCTGCACGGCCTGCGCATCGAGCACCTCGCACGCCGTCGGGCCGCGCAGATCGGCGACGGCGGTGTCGGTGAGCAACCGCACGCGCACCTGGCCGACCGGCTCGGGCGGAAAGGTGCTGTCGACCTCGGTCTCAGAATCAGCCTCGGCCATGCGCAGACGCCTGCGGCGAGGAGCCCCGATCGAGGCGAGCGAGTCTTCGTGCTCTCCGACGACCGTCGTGCGGGCATCCGACGTCTCATCGAGGTCGGTGCCGCGCTGGTTCGTCTGGCCCATGCGACCGCCCGCCGAGCGCTGGGTGGCGTCTTGGGTGATAGCTCCGTGAAAGTCCCACGCACCGTAGATGCCCAGGTGCACGCGCAACCAGAAAGCGTCATCGAACTCAAGGAACATCTGCTTGCCCACCGCGCGGGCGTCGGTCATCGTACGGCCATCAAGCACCCTCGCACCGTCGGCGAAGCGGCCCTGCGGCGAACTCACCGCGACCCGCGCGCCGACGAAGTGCCGCGCGAACTGACGCGCGATGCGGTGGACGGAGTGACCCTCGGGCACGACGGCGCTAGACGATCTCGTGCCCGGCGATGGCCCCGGTCGTCTCGTACTCGGCGAGTTGGGCGATGCGGCGGGCGTGGCGCTCATCGCCGGGGAACGGAGTCGAGACGAAGACGTCGATGAAGCGCAGGGCCTGATCGACGGTGTGCTGACGCGCCCCGATCGCGATGACGTTGGCGTCGTTGTGCTCGCGCGCGAGTTGCGCGGTCGCCTCGCTCCAGACCAGGGCGGCGCGGATGCCCTGCACCTTGTTCGCCGCGATCTGCTCGCCGTTGCCCGAGCCGCCAAAAACGATGCCGAGCGCCTCGATGCCCGCGGCCTGATCGCGCGCCACCGCGCGGGCCGCGTTGATGCAGAAGCTTGGGTAGTCGTCGAGTGCGTCGTACTGCTGCGGCCCGTGATCGTGCACCTCATGGCCCTGCGCCGCGACGTGCTCGCGCACCGTCCGACTGAACTCGAGGCCGGCGTGGTCGGTCGCGACGTGGATGCGCATAGCCTCAATTCTACGAGGCACGGTGCGGCGCGAAGGGACCTTCGGCCCTTTACGCACACGATGGGCGGTGGCACGCTGGAGATCACCGAGCGGAAGGAATCATCATGACTCGCACGTACCTCGTCACCGGCGCCGCGAGCGGCATAGGTGCCGCCACTGCCGAGGCCCTCACGGCACTCGGGCATCGCGTCATCGGCGTCGATCTGGACGATGCCGACATCACGGTCGACCTCACGACGCACGAGGGCCGCGAGGCCGTCGTAGCGCAGGCCACCGAGCTCAGCGGCGGCACTATCGATGCCGTGATCGCCAACGCCGGCCTCGCCACCGAGTCGGTCGCGACGGTCGCGGTCAACTACTTCGGTGCGCTCGCCACGCTCGAGGGGGTGCGCCCTCTGCTGGCCGGGTCGGATGCCCCGCGGGCGGTCGCGACAACCTCGATGGCCTCGCTCTTCCCGGTCGACGACGAGCTCGTCGATGCGTGCCTCGCGCACGACGAACCGGCCGCGCTGCACCGAGCGCAAGAGCTGCTCAACGCCGGCAAGGGAGGGGTGATCTATGGCTCGACGAAGCGCGCACTCGCGCGGTGGATCCGCCGCAACGCGGCGACGGCCGAGTGGGCCGGTGCGAGCATCCCGCTCAATGCGGTCGCTCCTGGCATGATCCGCACGCCTATGACGGCAGACTTCTTGGCCACGGAAGAGTCGACCACGGCAATTCTCAACAGGGTGCCCATGCCACTCAATGGCGTCGCCGAGCCAGCTGTCGTCGCGGACCTTATCGTCTACTTGTCGAGCGTCGAGAACTCGCACTTGTGCGGACAAGTCGTCTTCGTCGACGGCGGCAGCGACGTCGTGATCAGAGGCGACTCGACTTGGTGAGCTAGGGGATGCGCGAAGCGCTACGCGAGGTAGATCTTGCGCAGCGTCTCGTGCACCTGCCACTCGGTCTCTTCGCCGTCATCGAGGCGGCCGATCGAACCCGCGACAAGCTCGACCTGCGTGCCGTCGCCCCGCGTGAGGGTGGCATGACCGCGTAGCACGATGAAGATCTCGTCGACCTCGACGTCGGTGACGGTGCCGGGTGTGATCTCCCACACCCCGACCTCCCAGTCGTCGAGCTCGGTGAGCGCGGCGATGCCCGTCGTGGGGTTTCCGTCGACGACGCGCTCGGCGTCGACCGACTCGTGCTCGAGCTCGAGCTCGAGGGCCTGCAGCACCGTGGCTGCGTCGAGGGGAAGGGTCACGAATCGAACCCTAGACCCACCTTGTCGAGCGTGCGCAAGAAGAGATTCCTCGTGCCCGAATTGTGATCGGCGCGGTCGAGCGCCCAGCGCACCGACTGCACGGCCGGGTAGGTCGCGGGCTCGGGCGGAAACGGCAGTGGCATGCTGCGCACCATGTCGAGCGAGGTGCGCTCGGTCGTCTCGCCCGCGAGCTGGTCGAGCATGACATTTGCCGCGAAGCGGGTGGCCGCGACTCCCAGCCCGGTGAAGCCCGCTGAGTAGGCGACGCGCCCGTGATGGGCCGTGGCGTGGAAGGCGCAGAAACGGCTGCAGGTGTCGATGACGCCCGCCCAGCGATGGCTGAACCGCACGCCTTCGAGCTGCGGGAAGGTCGTGAAGAAGTGGCTCGCGAGCGTCTCGAACGACTCGCGCCGGTCGTCGTACTCGGGGCGGATGCGCCCGCCGAAGTGGTAGATCGCATCGTATCCACCCCACAAGATGCGGTTGTCGGCACTGAGGCGGTAGTAGTGAAACTGGTTGGCGCTGTCGGCGATGCCCTGCCTGCCCTGCCATCCGATCGACGCGAGCTGAGCATCCGTGAGCGGTTCGGTCATGAGCACGTAGTCGTAGACCGGCACGGTGTGCAGGCGGTAGCGCTTGAGCAGCGAGGGGAACGCGTTGGTCGCGAGGGCGACGCGATCGGCGCGCACGGTGACGCCGCTCTTGAGGCGAAGCTCGACGGCGTTCGGCTCGGCCCGCAGATCGACGACGGGGCTGGATTCGTGAATCTCGACGCCGGCCTCGAGGCAGTCGTCGCGCAAGACCGAGGCGAGCTTGCCGGGATGCACGAGCGCCGTATCGCGCGTCGCCCACAGCCCACCTTCGTAGGTAGGCGAGTTGACGAGCTCGCGCATCGCGGCGGCGTCGTAGAAGTGCTCGGTCTCGCCGTCGTGGGCCGCAGCGAGCTCGGGCACCTGGTAGGCCTCGGTGGCGACGGCGATCGATCCGACCCGCTCGAAGTCGACAGCCCAGCCACGGCTCTCGACGGTCGCTTGAATCTCGTCGAGGTTCTGCATGCCCAGCCGGTCGAGTGTCTCGAGCTCGTCAGCGAAGCGGGTCTCGCCGTTCTTCTCGCCGTGCGTGAGCGTGGCTTCGACGAAGCCGCCGTTGCGGCCACTCGCCGCCCAGCCGACGCTCTTGCCCTCAAGCAACACGACGCGTCGGCTCGGGTCGCGCTCTTTTGCGAGTAGTGCCGTCCAGAGACCCGTGTACCCGCCCCCGACGATCGCCAGGTCGCAGTGCACGTCGCTCGAGGGGGGCACGAGGGTCGGGCGTTCGGGCAGATCGTCGAGCCAGAACGGCGACAGCCGCGAGCCCGCGAGACTCTCGGTGATGATGCGCGAGTCAGGCCGCTGACGCTCGAAGACGGTGTTGTGCATGTCAACCATCGTCGCACGAGTTATCCGCCTGGACAACAGTGGAAATCGTCTGGAACCGGTCCCAGCCCATCGACATAGACTGACACACGTGCCGCTCACCGACGACAGGATGCGGGCGCTCGACGCCGTGCGCCGTCCCGACACCGCGCCCGTCCGCTGGTCGGCCCTGGTCGCGCGGATCGAGCGCGAGCTGCCCCGACTGCAGAGCCTCTTTGAGCGCATCTACGGCGAGTCGGATCAGACCGAGGCCGAGCTGCGCTCGCTGCTCGTGCAGGTGGCCGTGTCAGCGCAAGAGCGCAGCGACGAGCTCACGGCGCTCGACGCCCGGCGCGCGAGCGTCCCGACCTGGTTTCAGTCGAACCAGATGCTCGGCGGCGTCTGTTACGTCGACCGCTACGCCGAGACGCTCGACGGAGTTCGTGCGCGCATCTCATATTTCAGAGAACTGGGCCTGACCTACCTGCACCTCATGCCGCTCTTCGCGGCGCCGGAGGAGAACAGCGACGGCGGTTATGCGGTGTCGAGCTACCGGCAGGTGAACCCCGCCCTCGGCGACATGCAGCAGCTCGAAGCGCTGGCGGCCGAGCTGCGCGCCAACGGCATCGCGCTCGTCATCGACTTCATCTTCAACCACACCTCGAACGAGCATCAGTGGGCGAAGCTCGCGCAGAGCGGCGACGTGCGTTTCGAGCAGTACTACTACGTCTTCGACGGGCGCGAGATGCCCGACGCCTACGAGCGCACGGTGCGCGAGATCTTCCCCGACGATCACCCCGGCGCGTTCGTGCCCTTCCCCCTCCCCGACGGCACCGTGCCGAGCCGCGACGAGGCCGAGCGCTGGATCTGGGCGACCTTCCACTCCTTCCAGTGGGATCTCAACTACAGCAACCCCGCCGTCTTCCGCGCGATGGCGGGCGAGATGATGTTTCTCGCCAATCGCGGCGTCGACATTCTGCGCATGGACGCGGTCGCCTTCATCTGGAAGCAGCTCGGCACCAGTTGCGAGAACCTGCCCGAAGCGCACCTGCTCATCCAGGCGTTCAACGCGGTGCTCGCCATGGCCGCGCCCGCCGTGCTCTTCAAGAGCGAGGCGATCGTGCACCCCGACCAGGTCATCGAGTACATCAGTGTCGACGAGTGCCGCATCAGCTACAACCCACTGCAGATGGCCCTCATCTGGAACTCGCTCGCCACTCGTGACGGCCGGCTGCTGCAGCAGGCGCTCGACCGCCGCCACACCCTGCCCGAGGGCACCGCGTGGGTCAACTACGTGCGGAGCCACGACGACATCGGCTGGACCTTCGCCGACGAAGACGCCGCCGAGCTCGGCATCGACGGCTTCGACCACCGCCGCTTCTTGAACAGCTTCTACGTCGGGCGCCACGAGGGCAGCTTCGCGCGCGGCATCCCTTTTCAAGACAATCCCGCGACGGGCGACTGCCGCATCTCGGGCACGACAGCCTCGCTCGCCGGGCTCGAAGCGGGCGATGCGGGCGCAATCGGGCGCATCCTGCTCGCGCACTCGATCATCTTGTCGACCGGCGGCATCCCCCTGCTCTACCTCGGCGACGAGGTCGGTCAGCTCAACGACCCGCACTGGGCCGACGACCCCGCGCAGGCGGACGACAGCCGCTGGGCCAACCGTCCGCCCTACCCCGCCGAGCGCTACGCCCAGCGCCACGATGCCACCACCGACGCCGGCCGCATCTACCAGGGGCTGCAGCACCTGCTCGACGTGCGCCGGGCGACGCCCGAGTTCGCGGGCACGACGCTCATCGGCTTCGACGCGAAGAACCCGCACATCGTGGCCTACCAGCGCCCCGGCCCCGACTCGCTCGTGGCCTGCTTCGCGAATGTCGCCGACGACGAGCAGCTCATCGCGCCGCTCACGCTCTCGGGGCTGCCGCCGCTGGCGATCGACCTGCTGACGGATGCCCGCCACGACCTGCGCCGCGGTCTCAGTCTGCCCGCCCACGGCGTTCTCTGGCTGCGCGTCTAGGCTTGACCCTTGTGCGCGGCCACGAGCCGGGCATTCATACCAGCCGTGCTGACCAGCACCGTGTTCGAAGGAGAACGTCACCGTGCCCGCAGAGAACCTGACCCGCGTCGAAGCCCACGAGCGTAAGTCGCTCGTCGAGACCGAGAGCTACGTCGTCGACCTCGACCTGACGACGGGCGACGAGGTGTTCCGGTCGACGTCGACCGTGACCTTCGCCGCGACCGCGGGCGCGAGCACCTTCATCGACGCGATCACTCGCACGGTGCACAGCGTCACCCTCAACGGCGTCGAACTCGATGCGGCCGCCGTGGCTGACGGCACGCGCATCCAGCTCGACGGGCTTGCCGAGCACAACGTGCTCACCGTCGTGGCCGACCACGAGTACACGAACTCGGGCGAGGGCCTGCACCGCTTCGTCGACCCCGTCGATGGCGAGGTCTACCTTTACTCGCAGTTCGAGGTGCCCGACAGCCGCCGCGTGTTCGCGGTGTTCGAGCAGCCCGACCTCAAGGCGACCTTCCAATTCACGGTGACGGCGCCGGCGAGCTGGGTCGTGGTCTCCAACTCCCCCGTCGACAACCGCACCGAGAACGGCGACGCCGCGACCACCGTCTTCCAGACGACGAAGCGCATCTCGAGCTACATCACCGCCATCATCGCGGGCCCTTACCAGAGCGTGCACAGCGAGCTCACGAGCAGCGACGGCCGCAGCATCCCGCTCGGCATCTATGCCCGCGCGAGCCTCTTCGAGCACCTCGACGCTGACTACATCTTCGACATCACGCGCAAGGGCTTCAAGTACTTCGAGTCGAGGTTTGGCGTCGCCTTCCCCTTCGAGAAGTACGACCAGCTCTTCGTGCCCGAATTCAACGCCGGGGCGATGGAGAACGCCGGAGCCGTGACCTTCACCGAGGTTTACATCTTCCGCAGCAAGGTGACCGACGCGGTGAAAGAGCGCCGCGTCGTCACGATCTTGCACGAACTCGCCCACATGTGGTTCGGCGACCTCGTCACCATGAAGTGGTGGAACGACCTGTGGCTCAACGAGTCGTTCGCCGAGTGGGCGTCGACAATCGCCACGGCCGAAGCCACCGAGTGGCACGAGGCCTGGACGACCTTCCAGGCCATGGAGAAGAGCTGGGCCTACCGCCAAGACCAGCTGCCAAGCACGCACCCTGTCGTCGCGACGATCAACGACCTCGAAGACGTGCA
>DIUS01000048.1 GCA_002423075.1 Microbacteriaceae bacterium UBA6152 | reverse complement strand
GGTGAGCACGTCCTGTGCCACGGGGGGTTCCTCCGGTTCAGTAAAAGTTGGGGTGCGAGCAGGGGTGATGACCGGGGCCCTCAGCCCCTGCCCGCAGACTGGTTGTTACCAGCGGTAGTGCGCGAAGGCCTTGTTGCTCTCAGCCATCTTGTGCGTGTCTTCACGACGCTTGACCGCGGCACCGAGGCCGTTCGAGGCGTCGAGAATCTCGTTCATGAGCCGCTCGGTCATCGTCTTCTCGCGACGCGCCTTGGCGTAGCTGGTCAACCAGCGCAGCGCGAGAGTGTTCGCGCGGTGCGGCTTGACCTCGACGGGCACCTGGTAGGTCGAGCCACCGACACGACGCGAACGCACCTCGAGGGTGGGGCGCACGTTGTCGAGGGCCTTCTTCAGCGTGGCGACAGCGTCTTGACCGTTCTTGGCAGAGACACCTTCGAGTGCACCGTAGACGATGCGCTCGGCGAGACCCTTCTTGCCGTCGAGCAGGATCTTGTTGACGAGCTGGCTGACGATGGGGGCGCCGTAGACCGGGTCTGCGACGACGGGGCGCTTGGGTGCTGGACCTTTACGAGGCATTACTTCTTGTCCATCTTCGCTCCGTAGCGGCTGCGCGCTTGCTTACGGTTCTTGACCGCCTGGGTGTCGAGCGCGCCGCGCACGATCTTGTAACGCACGCCCGGCAGGTCTTTCACACGACCGCCGCGCACGAGCACCATCGAGTGCTCCTGCAGGTTGTGGCCCTCGCCGGGAATGTAGGCGGTGACCTCGGTACCGTTGCTGAGCTTGACGCGAGCGACCTTGCGCAAAGCCGAGTTCGGCTTCTTGGGGGTCGTCGTGTAGACGCGCGTGCAGACGCCGCGCTGTTGCGGGTTGGCCTTCAGGGCCGGCGCCTTGGTCTTCGAGACCTTCGGCGAGCGGCCCTTGCGGACCAGCTGTTGAATAGTGGGCAAAACTGCTCCTCATGATTGCTGCACGGTGACAGCGGTTGCGGTTGGATGTCCCCGCCCGCACCTCACGATGCAGCCGGGCTCACGCGAATCCGTCCGGCCTGGCGAGCGTGCCCACCGGGTGACGAATATGCCGTGGGGGTGTGTGCCCGTCTGCCGAAGCAGTCGGAACGTCAGTGACCCTCTGTGTGCACGTCAGCCTCCTGCCGTTCCGTTCTCACGGCACAGCACAGGCGTGCGCCAAAGCACACACACTGCTAAGGGTAGACCCCCGACGAGATGCGGTCAAACGGCGGTATTGGCGCTCAGCGTCGCACGGTGCTCCGCGAGCTCCTGCTCGTAGGCGGTGCGGGCTTCTGCGTTACGCGCACGAGCCGTGCGCCCGCGCTTCGAGACCAGCCCGCCGACCCAGATCGGCACCTCACGCGCAGCGATAGCGGCCGCGAAACCGAGCGGATTGGTGAGCTGCTGCAGCACCACAGAATTGACCTCGGCGGCCGAGGCCCCGAAGGCACCGGCCGCGATGATGGCAGCGCCGACGAAGCCGATCCACACGACGAGTGCGACCAGGAAGCCGCCCAGCACGTGAGCCCACCAGCCGCCGCGGTTCACCACGACGATGAGCAGCAGGTACGACAGGAAGAAGATGACCACCGGGAGGTAGAACGTGACCGACGAGAGGAACTGGAGAGCGGGTGCGATGCCGCTGGGCGAGCCGATGATCGCGATGAGCAGCACGAGCAGCGCGTAGGCGGCAGAGAACAGTGCGGCGCCCAGCAGGGCGACCAGCGCACCGACGCCTCGAGCGCCGCGCGTCTTGGGCGGCTGAGGCGCCTGCACAAAGACGACGGTCGGCTGCGCCGGCGCCGCAGAAGTAGTGCCGGCCTCGGGGGCGGCCACCGGCTCGACGACGTCGGTCGTCGACGCAGGGCTCGAATTCGCCGCCGCAGGCTGCTCGTCGACGGGCGCATCCGTCGAGTCGGTCTGGGCCGCCGCTGGCGTCTCAGCAGGCGTCGCCGCGGGCTCCGTCGTCTGATCGTCGGTGGGCTCGGAAGAAGACTGGGTGGCCATGACGCGTCCTTTCACAGGGAATACGAACGCGCCACCCTACCAAGGGGAGGTGTCGGGATGCCCGCCCCGAGCATCCCGACCCATCAGTCCTGCCGCTACGGCGAGGGAGTCGGCGTTGGCGTCGGGTCCGTCGCCGCTGGGTCCGTCGCTTCGGGCGTCGGAGACTCACTCGGCTCGGGCTCCGGCTCCGGCGCGGGCGGAACCGCGAGCAGGTCCTCCCCGCTCACCGCGTACACGATCATCGAGAAGGTCATCTCTCCGCCTCCGTCGACGTCGCGACTGAAGTCGCCCGTCGACACGATCGCGAATCGTGGAGACTCCTGCAGAGTCTCGATGTAGCTCAAGATCGCCGACAGTGGTCCCAGGACCGTCACTGACACCGAGACGCGCAGCAGCGAGCCGGTCGGCAGCACGCCGTCGCCATCCGCCTCCGACGGCGGCGGTGCGTCGCCGTCTTGGAGAACGTCGGCCGTGGTCGGAGCGGGTTCGTTGATTGCGACGTTCTGCAGCGTCAGCTCTGCTGAGAGCAGCTCGGTCAGAAGCTCCTCGACAGCGTCGTCGTACGCCGCGTCTGTCGGGAACTCGGCGCGCAGACTCTCGAGCTCGAGCAGCAGTTCGTCCAGTCTCTCGAAGTCAGCCTGCAGCTGCGCCAAGGTGACACGCGCCAGGTCGTTCTGAGCCTGCACGCTGCTGCGTTCCGCATCGAAGCGGGCGGCATCAGCGAGCTTGGGCGAGATGCCGAGGAACCAGCCGAGGGCGATGACGATGACGATGACGATGACGGTGGCGAACGTCCAGATGCGTGTCGATGCGGTGGTCATTCGGTCACCTCCTCTTCTGCGAAGCGACTCGAGAGCGCCAGCTCGTTCAGGTTGATCGTGACGGTCGTCTCGTATCCGTTCTGGAGCAGGGTGATCGAGTCGATGCTCGCGTCGGCGAAGGTCTCGATGAGTTCCCACTCCCGATACCAGTCGTACGGCGTCGGCGGGTCGGTCGTCACGACCACCATGGTGACCGTGGCCACGCGAGGCGATCGCAGGGGGCCCGTGACGCCGAGCGGCGGCTCCGCCGGAGAGTCCGACGAGAAAGCGAGTGAATCGACCAGCTCGTCCTCGGTGAGCACGCTCAGGTACGGCTGCAACGAGTCGCGCCAGAGCACCTCGACCGCAGCGAGCCGACCGCGAACGTCAGCGATCGACTGCAGTTGTCCGAGAACGAGTGTCACCTCGGTGTACTCGAGCTGTGTGGCCAGCAGTTGCTCGGTCGTGCGGCGCTCCTCGGCCAGCTGGGCTTCGGCGGCGGCCGCGACGAGGTACGACCCGACAATCCCGGCGATCGTGAGCACGAGCACCGCGATGACCGCAGTGATGAGACCGCGGCGCCTGCCGATTTCTTTGCGCTGGAGCGCCACCTCGGGCGGCATGAGGTGCGCTCGGGGAACAGCTCCGTAGATCAGTGCGCCGGTCTCGCGGCTCTCTCGGCGGCTCATGCTGCGCTCCCGACGGCGAGTCCCAGCGCGGTGATCCACGGCTGCATCTGATCGTCGCCCTCACCGGCGCGAAGTCCTCGAGACACCGTGACCCCCGCAGTCGGGTTCACGGGCACGACCGAGATGCGGGTCGACTCGGCGAGCGCGTTGGCGAATCCGCGCATGCGGGTTGCTCCCCCGGCGACCGACAGGTGATCGAAGACGACGCCGGTGCGCACACCGGCGAAGTAGGCCAAGGTGTTGCGCACCGCGGTGAGCAGCTCGCTCGTCGCCTCGTGGATCACTTCTGCGGCCACCCGTTCTTCATCGGTGCTGCCGGCCGTGGTCAAGCCGAGGTCGCGCTTGAGCGCCTCAGCCCGCTCGCGGGGAACCGAGAGTCGCGCCATGAGGGCCCGCGTCGCGTCGTCGCCGCCCGCGGGCACGATGCGCACGAAGAGTGGAACTCCGCCCTGAACGATGACGATCGAGGTGGCGTTGGCGCCGATGTTCATGTGCACGGCGAAGCCCTTGGTGGGGCTCGACAGCGAGTGCATGCGCGTCATCGCGAAGGGGAGCAGGTCCATGCTCACCGGGTTGAGGCCGGCCATCGTTGCTGCCGTCACATTCGTGGTCACGGCCTGCTTGAACGCGGCCACCAGCAGGCCGTTCACGACGGCCCCCGACTCGTTCTGGCCCTCGCCGATCGGGTAGTAGTCGAGAACGGCGTCGTTGACCGGAACAGGCAGCAGGTCTTGCACCTGAAAGGGCAGCGACTCTTTGATCTGCGCCAGCGGCATGCGCGGTACCGCGAGGTCGCGCACGATCACGCTCTGCCCTCCGATGCCGAGCGCGACATCTTTCGTCTTGAACCCGCCAGACGCCCAGAGCCGCTTGAAGGCGGAGGCGACCGTATGCACCTCGAGAATCTCGCCACGCTTGACCGAGCCCTCGGGCAGGGGCACCTCGTGCACGCGCAGCAGCGTCGGCCGCGCCTTCGCCGAATCGTCGATCTCGACGGCTCGCAATGACGAGCTGCCGATATCGACTCCCACTACTCCGCTCACAGTGTGCGCCCCCTTACTCCAGTCCGAAGAGCGCGAGATACCCTCGCGCCATCGGCTCGCCCAGCATGATGCCTACCCAGGCCCCTCCCAGCATCCACGGCCCGAAGGGTATTCCCGTGGTGCGACTCGCCCGCCGCGCGATGATGAGCCCGACGCCCACGAGTGCTCCGAGCAGGAAGGCGGCGAGCGTGCCGACGGCGAGAGCCGACCAGCCGAACCAGCCGAGCATGAGCCCGATCACGCCCGCCAGCTTCACATCGCCCATGCCCATGCCTCGAGGAGAGATGAGAGCGAGCAGCAGATAGCCCGCGAAGAGGATGCCCGCGCCGGCCGCCGCGCGCGCGGCGCTCTCGACGTCTCCCGTCACGATCGCAGCGCTCGCGAGCAGCCCGCCGAGCACACCGTACGACGGGAGCACGATCGCGTTCGGCAGGCGATGAGTATCGAGGTCGATGACGGCGAGCGCGATCGTGATCGCGGCGAAGTACAGCAAGGCCACCAGCACCAGGGCGCCGCCCGCCAGAGTCAGCGCCGACTCTGCTGTCAGCAAGGAGGGCAGTCGCCACGCCGCAATGCCGGCGAAGGCGAGTGCCGTGAGCAGTTCGACGAGGGCATATCGCACCGAGAACGGCGCGGAGCAGTCGCGGCATCGGCCTCTCAGCAGCACCCACGAGATGATCGGAATGTTGTCGTAGGGACGCACTCGGGCCGAGCAGCTCGGGCATGCGCTCGGCGGTCTCACCACCGAGATTCCGGCCGGAACGCGGTGGATCACCACGTTGAGGAACGACCCGATGGCGGCACCGAGCACGCCGACGATCGCCGGCACGATGATGGTCACGTCGACTCGATCAGTCCGGCACGGCGATGTCGGTGTAGTCGATCAGAGCGCCCGGGGTGCCGGCCGTCGCTGGTCCGCCGACGGCGCCCGCGCCGCCGGGGCCGCCGGCACCGTTGCCCAGGTCGAAGCCCGGAATACCGATGGGCACGTACGTCAGCTCGCTGTTGTTCGAAAAGGCCACGGTCGAGCCGTAGTACTGCCCCCGCCAGGTGAGCTGGTTGCTGTTGAAGATCGGGCACGGCGAGTAGACGAGGACGGCGATCGGCGCCTCGAGCTCGTTTTGGTTGTTGATGTCGATGCGCCCGCAGCCGGTCAGCGTCGGAACACCGTCCGGAACGGTGTCGGGCGTGATGAAGCGCAGAGCGCGGTCGGCGCTACCGTTCGACACGGCTGTGAAGTCTTCGATGTTGACCGTCTTGGGCAAGATGAACGTCAGGTCGGTGCGCATCGTGATGGTCAGCTTCGCGCTGGTCGAGATGACCATGGACGAGCACGACCTCATGTCGATCACCGTGGGGGTCGTGTAGTTGCTGAACTGCGTCACAGCCGGGTTCTTCGCACCGTTGTTGTCGATGTTGCACGGGCCGCTGAACGGCACGACGGTCCAGCCCCTGCTGACCCAGTCGGCAGCGACGAAGTCGACATCCACCCACAGCGGCTTGGTGGGAGCCGCGACATCGAGTCGGTTGTAGAAGACGGGGTCGGCCCCGGTGTTGCGCGTGACCGAGCAGGCGTCGCCTGCGGCATCCCAGCCTGTCGCGCCCGTCGAGCACCGCTGGCCCCAGCTGTCGATCTCCCCGCGCGCATACACGCCGCCACCGATCGATGTGCTCGGGTCGATGCGCGTGAGGCCCGTGCCCGCGGCGATGACGTCGCCGCCGATGGTCTTGTTGCCCTGCAAGGTGACGGTGCCCGATGCCCACACGTTGCCGCCCGCGCTGCAGGTGTTGTCGAGCTGGATGTTGCCGCCCGCCGCGACGATGTCTCCTTCGACGTACACGCTGTTGCTGCAGACGATGTTTCCTTCGGCCACGATGACGTTCGCCGAATTGCCGTTGAACGAGAGCAGCTCAAGACTGTTCGCCAGCCCCGGCGTGCCGTAGCTGAAGACGGCGGCGCCCGTCACGGCGGCCGAGTTGGCGCCTGGTGTCCACTCGTAGACCGCCTGCACGGCGGAGACATCGCCGGCCGATGCCGACTCGGCCACACCGAGGTCGGCGGCGAAGCCGGTCGACTGGATGCGGATCTGCGTGGTCGCTTCGACAGGGCAGCCCGCCGTCCAGCTCGCCGCTGAGCTGATGCGCTGGGCGATAGTGGCGACGAAGAAGGGCTCATCGGCCGCGGGGCCGGTCACGCTCGGATCGACCGAACCCTGCGTTGCGGTGAGTTCGCCCGTCGCCGGGCAGGCATCCGCGAACAGCTGGGCGAGCATCGCGTCGACCCCGGACTCGGCGGCGGCGTTCGACTGCACGCCCGCTCGAGTGAGCGACGTGTAGCTCAGCGCCTGCACGGTGGCGCCCGTGACCGTCATGGTGATCATCGACGTGACGGCCAAGAGCCCGATGACGGCGATCATGGCGTTGCCCCGCTCGTCAGAGCGCGAACCGGAGCGGCGGAGAAGCGATGTCAGAAGCATTGCGGACTCACATTCGATAGCGGTGCACGGCCGGTAACGGTCGTGATGAAGAGCGAGCTGGTGCCAGAACCTCCGTCGACGGAGAAGCTTACGGAGATGCCTCGTGTTCCCGCGAGTGCGAAGACGGGAATCGGGTCGCCCGCGTCGTCGACGATGGGCGCCAGCCCTTGGCTGACACTCGTCCATTCGTCGCTGACGGCTCCGGGGATGGGTGCGTCTACAGCCGTCGCACTCGAGCGCTCGAAGACCGCGCCCGTCTCGTCGTCGTAGAACCACGACTGGCAACGGGGTGTGCCCCCGGCGGTCGTCCGCGCTGTCGCGAAGGTCGAGACGCCATCGGCCGCCGTCTCGACAGACACTGCGGTCGAGTTGCGCACGGTCTCCTCGATGATGTTGACGACCAGTTGGCCATCGGTCGTCGACGTGGTGACCTCGCGCACGGTGCGATCGGCGGTGAGCGCGCTGATGATGACGCTGCCGACGATCGTGATCACGATGCCGAAGAGTCCCATCGCCACGAGCAGCTCGACGAGGGAGAACCCTGTCTCGTCGCGGCGCAGCCGGGCGGTCACGGTGTGCCTGCCAAGAAGATCTGGGTACGGGCATCTGCCAGGCGCGAGTCGTCGGCGTCGTCGACCGCCACGACCGTCACGGTCATGGCGCTACCGTCGACGCACGTGCCGACAGGAGGAACCGACGTGGTGACGCGGATCGTGACGCCTTGTGCGTCGACCTCTTCGAGCTCGGCATTGAGCAGCTGCGCGGCGGCGCAGTCGGCGGCGCCGCGAGAGCGAGCGTCGTCGATGGCTTGAGACACGAGGCGGGTCGCGGTCGCCGAGGTCGAGTTGAGCTCGGATGCGCGAAGAGCGGAGACGATCACGGGAATGAACGCGATCGCGAGCAGCGAGATGAGGAACATCGAGATGATGATCTCGATGAGGCCGATGCCGCCATCGGCGTCGAGGTGGCGCGCGGAGCGCGCGTCATCACGGCGAGAGCGAGTGCGCTCCATCGTCATGATCCCCCCCGATCGTGTTGATTCGTGCATTGCTTGTGAAGTTGTCGGCGCCGTCATCGGCTGCGCGGGCCTGGTGGAGCGGAAGGTGGGGCCGCCCCATGGCGGCCCCACCTGTCGCGCGTTAACGTGCGATCAGCAGGTGCCGACGCGCGGGCCTTCGGTGCCGCTGTCGACGATGAACGTCTCTCCGCTGTCGCTGTCCGCCGTGAGGCAGAAGTCGCGGCCCGGCGTGGCGACCGTGACGCTGTCCGGCATGCCCAAGGCGGCGAGTGCGGCAGTGTCGGCGTCTCCATCGGGATTCGCGACGAGCGAGCTGACGAACGCGACCTTGGCGGTCGCCAGGTCGGAGATCGCCGCCGAGTCCTGCGCCTGAGCCTGCTGGCCGAGGAACACGGGGACGGCGATCGCGGCGAGGATGCCGATGATGATGACGACAACGAGCAGCTCGATCAGGGTGAAACCCTTCTCGTTCTTCTCGATGCGGTTGAGACGGTTCTCGAGTGCAGTGCGAATGGACATGTGTCCGTTTCCTTTCCCATCAAGTGAAGGTTGATAGGTGGGCCCCCCACGGAACATGAAACCGGCCCCCCAGAAGCAAGTGTGTCGGTGTGCCTTTCGCGGCGGCATCCCCAGTGCGGGGGTCACCTCGGCGTGGCGACTAGATCTGATTGAAGATGTCGAAGATCGGCAGGTAGAGGGCGACGATCATGCCGCCGAGGATGACGCCCAGGAAGGCGATCATGAGCGGCTCGATGAGCGATGTGAGCGCCTCGGTGGTGCTCTGCACCTCGCTGTCGTAGAAGTCGGAGATCTTCTCGAGCATGGTCTCGAGGGCACCCGAGTCTTCACCGACCGCGATCATCTGCGTGACCATGCTCGGGAAGATCGGTTGCAGCGCGAGCGGCGCCGCGATCGTGCGCCCTTGACGCACCGAGTCCTGCACCGCCTGCACGGCCTGCTCGATCTGCCAGTTGCCCGATGTGGAGCCGATGATCGACAGGGCCTGGAGGATCGGTACACCAGAGCCGATCATCGTGCCGAAGTTGCGCGTGAACCGCGCGATCGCGATCTTCTTGAACAGGTCGCCGAAGACGGGCATCTTGAGCAGCATCGGCTCCCAGACCGACCGGAACTTCGGTGTCTGGCGGTTTGCTCGCCACCAGATCGCGCCCACGATCGATCCGACGACCACGAGTGGCCCCAGCCAGATCATGTTCTGCGAGATGCCGACGAGAATGCGGGTGGGTAGCGGCAGCTCGCCCCCGAGGTCCTTGAAGAGGTCGTCGAAGACGGGAACGATGAAGAGGATCATGCCGACCACGGCGAGCAGCGCCATGATCAGCACGACGACCGGGTAGGTCAGCGCCGACTTGATCGTGGCCTTGAGCTCGACCTCTTTCTCGTAGTTCTTGGCGACCGACTCGAGCGATGTCTCGAGAAAGCCCCCGACCTCGCCGGCGCGCACGAGGTTCACGAAGATCGGCGGGAAGACGCGGGGGTGCTTGGCGAGACCGTCAGAGAACGTGCTG
This sequence comes from Microbacteriaceae bacterium UBA6152, assembly GCA_002423075.1. Classification (GTDB taxonomy): domain Bacteria; phylum Actinomycetota; class Actinomycetes; order Actinomycetales; family Microbacteriaceae; genus Microcella. The sequence goes on along the minus strand of DIUS01000048.1, from coordinate 5,964 downwards.
CCCTCCTCGACCGCCCCCCGCACCTCGTCGAGCGTGGAGGCGAGCTTCGGGTTCTCTGACTGATCTGCCAGAATGGTCAGCGATTTGAGCAAGGGCAGACCGGCGCCGATCATCGTCGCGAGCTGGCGGCTCATCACCGCGAGATCTTTGATCGTCACCTTCTTGTCGAAGAGACCACCCATCGAGATGTCGCGATTGAGCCCGGTGCCTCCCGTCACCTGCTGGATCGACACCGGGGCGATGCCCATGGTGCGCAGGCGCGAGACGACTGAGGCCTCGCCCGCAGCATCCACGCGCCCCTTCACCAGCTTGCCGCTGGAGTCGCGACCGGTGTAGGCGTAGGTGAGTGCAGCGGCCACTAGCGGGCTCCTCCGAATCCGTCGGCGAAGGGTGCGCTGCCGGCGCCGTCCGGCCCACCACCCGTGCGGTGCACCAGCCTGTTGAAGTTCTCGGCGTCTTGGATCTTCAGCTGCGCGGCCTCGTGGGTGACCATGTGGCTGTTGACGAGGTCGGCGAGGTGCTGGTCCATCGTGTGCATGCCCGACTCGCGGCCAGCCTGCAGCGCCGAGGTGATCTGGTAGGTCTTGCCTTCTCGGATCAGGTTGGCGATGGCGCCCGTCGTCATCATGATCTCGGTCGCGATGATGCGGCCCTGCCCGGTCGCGCGCGGCAGCAGCGTCTGGCACACGACGCCTTGCAGGGTGAGCGCGAGCTGCGAGCGCACCTGACTCTGCTGGTGCGGCGGGAAGACGTCGATGATGCGGTCGATGGTCTGCGCTGCCGACTGCGTGTGCAGGGTCGCGAACACGAGGTGGCCGGTCTCTGCCGCCGTGAGCGCCGTCGACACGGTCTCGAGGTCGCGAAGCTCGCCGATCAGGATCACGTCGGGGTCTTGCCGCAGCACCCGCTTGAGCGCGCTCGCGAACGAGTGGGTGTCGCTGCCCACCTCGCGCTGGTTCACGAGCGAACGCTGGTTCTGGTGCACGAACTCGATCGGGTCTTCGATCGTGACGATGTGGTCGGCGCGCGACTTGTTGACGAGGTCGATGAGGGCGGCGAGCGTCGTCGACTTGCCCGAACCCGTCGGGCCGGTCACGAGCACGAGACCGCGCGGCAGGGTGGCGAACTGGGATACGACCCCGGGCACGCCCAATTGCTTGAGAGACTTGATCTCGGTGGGGATGAGCCGGAAAGCACCGGCCATCGCATCGCGCTCTTTGTAGTAGTTGACGCGGAAGCGTTCGGCGCTCCGCGGACTGATCGCGAAGTCGAGCTCCCATTCATGACTGAACGACTCGCGCTGTCGGTCGTTCATGACGCTCTCGAGAATCTGCGTCGCCTCTTCTCGGCTCCACACCCCCGCGCTCGCGACGGGCTGGAGCTCGCCGTCGAGGCGCACCATCGGGTAGGAGTCGCCGGCGATGTGCAGGTCGGACGCTCCGCGCGCGATGACGTCGTCCAGGGCCGCGAGAAGCAGCGGGTGGATGCCCGGCAGCACGGTGCCAGACGAGACGGCCGGAGGCGGCGCGGCCGCGATGGCGGCACCACCGGGAGGCGGAGCATCCGCGACCGCCGGAGAAGCGGACGGGGCAGGGGCGGCAGGAGCAGGGGCGATGACAGGCTGCCCGACCGGCGGCGGCGGCGCGAGGTGCGGTGCCCCGACGGCGAGCTCTGGCAGGGGCGAGAACTCCGACGGCACGATCGGCGGGCCGACGGGAGGTGCGACTGTCGCCGAGCCCACGGGAGCACCGCTGTCGGTGGTCACCGACCAGACTCGCCTGCCCGGTGCTGCCGGCGCCGCAGCGGCGTCGGTGCTGAAGCCCTGGGCCTCGGTCATGTTGTCCCCCTTGTGAGTGCAGATAACGAGAATCGAGCGCGCATCACGCGACGACGCGCAGAACCTCTTCGATCGAGGTGAGCCCCGCGCGCACCTTGGCCCATCCGTCTTGTCGAAGGGTGAGCATGCCCTGCGCTGTGGCGGTGTGCATGATCTCGACGCTCGAGGCGCGCGAGACCGCGAGGCGCTCGATCTCTTCGCTCACCATCATGACCTCGTGCAGGGCGAGACGGCCGCGGTATCCGGTGCCCGAACAGGCCGAGCACCCGACCGCGTGGTACAGGCGCGGAGACATCTCGTCTTCGCGGCGCCCGAACCCGAGGCTGTCGAGGTGCGAGGGCTCGTACTCCTGCAGCTGCTTGCAGCGGTCGCAGAGCTTGCGGGCGAGTCGCTGGGCGACGACGCAGTCGAGCGCCGAGCCGACGAGGAAAGGCTCGATATCCATCTCGATGAGGCGGGTGATGGCGCTCGGCGCATCGTTGGTGTGCAGCGTCGAGAGCACGAGGTGGCCGGTGAGCGAGGCCTCGATCGCGATCTGCGCCGTCTCTTGGTCGCGGATCTCACCGATGAGAACGACATCGGGGTCGGAGCGCAGAATGCTGCGCAGGGCGCTCGCGAAGGTGAGGCCCGCCTTGGGGTTCACCTGCACCTGGTTGATGCCCTCCATGCGGTACTCGACCGGATCTTCGACCGTGATGACGTTGATCTCGGGCCGGGCGACGGCGTGGAGCGTCGTGTAGAGCGTGGTCGACTTTCCCGAACCGGTCGGCCCCGTCACGAGGATCATGCCGTAGGGCTTGGAATAAGAGTTGCGGTAGACGGTGAGATTGCGCTCGAGCATGCCGAGGTCGCCGATGTCTTTGCGCGTCGCGTTGTTGTCGAGAATGCGCATGACGACCTTCTCGCCCCACACCGTCGGCAGTGTCGCCACGCGCAGGTCGATGACCTGACCGCCGTGCTGCACCGACATGCGGCCATCTTGCGGACGTCGGCGCTCGGCGATGTTGATGTCGCTCATGATCTTCAAGCGCGAGATGACGCCGTTCTGAATGTTCTTGGGCGCCTTCTGCACGTCGTGCAGCACGCCGTCGATGCGGTACCGCACCCGCATCTCGAATTCACCGGGCTCGATGTGGATGTCGGAGGCGAGGTCTTGAATCGCCTGGCCGATGATGAGGTTCACGAAGCGGACGATCGGCGCGTCGTCGGGATCAGCATCGCGCAGCGCGACCTCGTCGGTCGCCGACGGGGCGTTCTCTTCTTCGATCGCCGTGGTGAGGTCGCTGAGCTCGTTGTCGGCTCGGTGGAACCGGTTGATCGCCGCCAGAAGGTCGCTCTTCTCGGCGACGACGGCAACCACGTGCATGCGCGCGATGGCGCGCACGTCGTCCATCGCGAGCACGTCTCCCGGTTCGACCATCGCCAGGGTGATGGTCGTGGCCGTGGCATGGATGGGCAGCACGTTGTGGCGGCGGCACAGCTGGGCCGGCACGAGCGACACGGCGGCGCGGTCGACGGGGTACTCGCTGAGCTCGACGAACGAGAGCCCAGCGACCTCGGCCTTGGCCGAGGCGACCTGCGAGGGAGTGACAAGTCCGCGGTCGATGAAGTTGCCGACGACAACGTCGTCACCCTCGTCCCGCACCTTGTCGAGCGTCTCGATGGGCAGGAGCCCACGGATGATGAGCACTTCACTGACAGAAACCATGGCAAACCCTCCCCCCTGGATGCAGACGCCCAGAAGGGTCGAATGCACGGACTGCCTGACCGCAAAGGTACGACACGCCGTACTGCTGACAATAGCCCCGTGTTCGGGGGTAGTCCACACCAGTCACATTGTTAACATGCGCCCCAGCGGGTACGGCGAAGGGCTCGCACCGCATTCGGTGCGAGCCCTTCGCCTGTTCAGACTGACCGCTAGTTGTACGTGCCCGGCGTGACGTCGTCGCTCGAGAACGAGTCGAAGTCGACGAACGACAGGTCGGCCTCGGTGAAGCTCGAGTCGTCGGCGAAGATGCGGTTGGGGTACCGCTCGGCCTTCGCCTCTTCTGTCGCCTCGACCGACACGTTGCGGTAGTTCGGCAGACCGGTACCGGCCGGGATCAGCTTTCCGATGATCACGTTCTCCTTCAGGCCGAGCAGCGGGTCGCGCTTGCCCTGCATGGCGGCTTCGGTGAGCACGCGGGTCGTCTCCTGGAACGACGCCGCTGAGAGCCACGACTCGGTCGCGAGCGAGGCCTTGGTGATGCCCATGACCTCTTGACGCGCCGAGGCGGTCTTCTTGCCCTCGGAGAGCGCCGCGCGGTTCAGCGTGTTGTACTTCGAGCGGTCGACAAGCTCGCCCGGCAGCAGGTCGGTCTCGCCGTGGTCGACGACGGTGACCTTGCGCAGCATCTGCCGCACGATGACCTCGATGTGCTTGTCGTGGATCGGCACACCCTGCGAGCGGTAGACGCCCTGCACGCCTTCGACGAGGTGCTGCTGCACGGCGCGCACGCCCTTGACGCGCAGAACCTCCTTCGGGTCGACGGGACCCTCGAAGATCTGCTGCCCGAGCTCGACGTGCTGACCGTCTTCTACGAGCAGGTTCGACCGGCGCGAGACGGCGTACGCCACCTCTTCGTCACCGCTGTCGGGCGTGAGCACGATCTTCAGCTGAGCGCCAGAGTCGTCGATCGAAATGCGACCGGCGCTCTCGGCGATCGGGCTCGCGCTCTTCGGGGTGCGAGCCTCGAAGAGCTCGGTCACGCGAGGCAGACCCTGCGTGATGTCGTCGGCCGAGGCCGAGCCACCCGTGTGGAAGGTGCGCATCGTGAGCTGCGTACCGGGCTCGCCGATCGACTGCGCCGCGATGATGCCGACGGCCTCACCCAGGTCGACGCGCGTGCCGGTGGCCAGCGAACGGCCGTAGCACGAGGCGCAGACACCGACCGCCGACTCGCAGGTGAGCACCGAGCGAACCTTGATCTCGCTGACACCCGCGTCGACCAGCTGGTCGATGAGCACGTCGCCGACATCGGCGCCTGCCTGAGCGACGACCTTGCCGGCGGCGCTGACCGCGTCAGCGGCCAGCGTGCGAGCGAAGACCAGGTTCTCGACGTTGTCGTCGCGAACCCAGGTGCCGTCGACCTGGTGGGCGATCGGGAAGTCGAGGCCCTTGCCGGTGCCGCAGTCGTCTTCACGGATGATGACGTCTTGCGCGACATCGACCAGACGGCGGGTCAGGTACCCCGAGTCGGCCGTGCGCAGTGCGGTGTCGGCGAGACCCTTGCGGGCGCCGTGGGTGGCGATGAAGTACTCGGCCACCGAGAGCCCCTCGCGGTACGAGTTGATGATCGGTCGCGCGATGATCTCACCGCGCGGGTTCGACACGAGGCCACGCATGCCGGCGATGTTGCCGACCTGCAGCCAGTTGCCTCGAGCGCCCGACGTCACCATGCGGTTGATGGTGTTGTCGACCGGGAAGTTCGCCCGCATCTCGTCGTTGACGGCTTTGGTGCCCTCGGTCCACAGCTCGACGAGCTCGCGACGACGCTCGTCGTCGGTCGTGAGGCCCTTGTCGAACTGCGTCTGGATCTTCGCGGCCTTCTTCTCGTACTCCGCCACGATCTGCTTCTTCTTCGGCGGGGTGACGACGTCGCTCAGCGCCACCGTGACACCCGAACGGGTGGCCCAGTAGAACCCGGCGTCTTTCACCTTGTCGAGCGTCGCGGCGACGATCGTCTTCGGGTAGCGCTCGGCCAGGTCGTTGACGATCTGCGAGATGGTGCCCTTGTCGGCCACATCGTCGACGAACGGGTAGTCCGCCGGCAGCAGCTCGTTGAACAGCGCGCGGCCCAGCGTCGTCTCGCGCAGCTCGCGGCCGTCGGCGAACTTCTCACCGAGCAGGCGGATGCGCGCGGGCGCGTTGAGGTGCAGCGAACCCTGATCCATGGCCATGATCGCCTCGGAGACCGACGAGAACGCGCGGCCTTCGCCGGCGGCACCCTCGCGAATGGTCGTGAGGTGGTGCAGGCCGATGATCATGTCCTGCGTCGGAACCGTCACCGGACGGCCGTCGGACGGCTTCAGGATGTTGTTCGACGCGAGCATGAGGATGCGGGCCTCGGCCTGAGCCTCGACCGACA
>DIUS01000117.1:13186-21534 GCA_002423075.1 Microbacteriaceae bacterium UBA6152 | reverse complement strand
TGACCGCGTTGAGACCGGGGGCGTCGCCGCCGGAGGTGAGCATTCCGATGCGCATGGTTCCATCATGGCCGCTCGGGGCGCGACGCGCGAAAGCGAGGTGCGCCGGCGCAGCTCTCGGCGCATCCGAGGCCTTGCGCACTACCGTGAGGGCACCCGCATCGCACGCCCCTGACGGAGGACGCATGACCGACTCGACCGCCTTGCTCGCGCTCGCCGACGAGCAGTACGTGCTGCTCACGACGACGCGGCGGTCGGGAGTCGCCGTGCCCACGCCCGTGTGGGTTGCGCGTGACGGAGACACGCTCGTCGTGACGACGGGTGCCGAGTCGGGCAAGGTCAAGCGCATGCGGCACACGCCTCGGGTGACGTTGCAAGCGTGCGACCGAGCGGGCACTCCCCACGGTGCGGCACCGGTCTTCGAGGCCAGCGCGACGGTGCACGACGACGCCGAGTCGCGCGAGCGCCTCGACGCGGCCCTGAGCGAGAAGTACGGTGTGCAGTACGCAACGATTCGCGCCATGGGAAAGCTGCGGGGGCGCCGTGCGAACGAGTCGGTCGTCGTGCGCCTGGTTGCGCACGCATGCCGTAGTGACAGCGGGCTGACCTAGCCTGGTCGCGTGATCGTCGCGGTTGCGGATGCTGAGCTCGAGTTCGAGCTGTCAGAGCCACGCGATCTCGCGGCCACGCTCGGCTTCATCCGGCGCGGACGCGGAGACCCCACACTGCACACCGCCGAGGGGCCGGGAGCCTGGCGCGACGTCTGGCGCGCGCAGCGCACGCCCGAAGGTGCCGCCACGCTGCGGCTCATCGTCGACGGGCGGCTCGTGCGCGCCCAGGCCTGGGGCCCGGGCGCGCAGTGGAGCGTGGCTCGAGCGCCGCACCTTCTCGGTGAGCACGACGATTGGAGCGCGCTCGACGCGATGCTCGCCGAGCGTGACGACCCGGCGTCGAGCGCGCTCGGTCGTGTGCGGCGCCGACTGCGGGGCCTGAGGCTGACGAGCACGGGTGTCGTGCTCGAGGCGGCCGTTGCTGCGGTGCTCGAGCAGAAGGTGACCGGTGTCGAGGCACGACGCGCGTGGCGCACGCTCGTGCGACAGCGCGGCGAGCGAGCGCCCGGCCCCGCACCCGAAGGACTCACGGTCATGCCCCACGGGGAGGGGTGGCGCAGCATCCCGGATCACGACTGGCACCGGGCGGGCGTGGGCCCGCAGCGCATGGCGACCATTCGACGCGTCGCGGCGGTCGCGTCGTCGCTCGATCGGCTGAGCGAGCGCGAGCCGACCGCACTTGAGGGGGCACTGCAGTCGATACCGGGCGTGGGCGAGTGGACCGTCGCCGAAGTGCTGCAGCGCTCTCACGGCCACCCCGACCTGGTGAGCGTCGGCGATGCGCATCTGCCGCACGTGATCGGCACGTGGTTCACGGGCGCCCGCACACACGATGAGGGCATGGTCGCCCTGCTCGCCCCGTGGTCCGGCCACCGGCAGCGAGTGGTGCGACTCATCACCTCGCTCGGTATCGAAGCGCCCCGCTTCGGTGCGAGGGCCACGATCGAAGACCACCGCACTCGCTGACCGCCTATGGTGGCGCCGTAAACACACTCTTCCGGTTCTGGTGGGTGCTCTGGCGTGCTCGCCGCGCTGCTGCGCTCGCTCCGACGTCGGCACGGTGCGCTTCCGCGTGCTACCGACTGACCTCGACCTGCAGCGGCAACGCCGCCCTGCCGTCGCGCCGGGAGCCCGCGCCGAGTGAGTGGGTGTCGCTGCCGTCAAGGGGTTGGTGTGAGTCTCCTGGTCGCGCTACCGTGCGGTCATGACTGACGACGAACGCCGCCCCCGCTCTGTTTACGGCATCGGCACCGAGCCGGAGGTGCAGGCGTCTCTCGCGAACGAACGCACGGCTTTGTCGTGGATTCGCACGGGCATGGCACTCGTCGCCGGAGGAGTCGCGCTTGCGACGCTCGCGAGTTTTGGCGACCTGCCTCTCGTGATCATCGCGATCGCCGGGCTCGCGAGCCTCGGTGGCGCTACCCTCGGAATCTGGGCTCTCGTGTCGTGGCGTCGCACTGAGCGCGCGTTGCGCCTGCGCGAGCCACTGCCCCACCCCTCGGCTTTGCCGTGGCTGGTGGCCGGAGTCGTCGCGGTCGGGCTGTTCCTGGCAGGCTTCGCGGCCTTCCAGGCGATCGAGATGGCGCGCTGATCACGACTGTGGTTGCTCAGCGCGCGCCGGTCGACCGCACGAGCCTGTCGTGGCAGCGTACGACGGCTCACTCGGCTCTCGTCGCCCTCGTGGCTGCCGCGACGGCGCTGCGGCTCGGCGAGCCCCTCGTCGGCATCGTCGCCGCCAGTCTCGCCATGGTCGCCCTCGTCGTCGGGGCGACGACTCCGCGCGTGAGGCGATCGACCGCCGACCGCCGTGACCCGTGGCCTCTCATGCTGCGTACGCTCGCCGTGCTCGGCGCCTCGGCTCTGGTGGCGCTGATGCTCGTGGTGGCGGTCGCCCTCGAGGTGTAGCCAGTCAGCGGCTCTCGAGCACCGCCATCGCGGCGTTGTGGCCGGCGATGCCGCTCACGGCGCCGCCACGGCGCGCGCCTGAGCCGCAGAGCAGCACGCCAGACAGGCCGGTGTCGACGCCCCAGCGCTGAGCCGGGGTGTCGAGCGGCGCACCGTTCTCGACCCACGGCCAGTCGAGGTCGCCGTGGAAGATGCTGCCTCCCGGAAGCCGCAGCGCGTGCTCGAGGTCGCGCGTCGTCTTGGTCTCGACGCACGGGTCGCCGTTGGCGTCGGTGAGCAGCAGCGACTCGATGGGTTCGGCGAGCACCGAGTCGAGCGAGTTGAGCACGGCCCGTTGCAGGGTCTCGCGCATCGCGTCGTTCGTGCTCTCGGTGACGAGCCGGTCGGGGGTGTGCAACGCGAAGACCGTGAGCGTCTGGGCTCCGCTCGCGCGCAGTTCGGGGCCGAGAATGCTCGAATCGGTGAGCGAGTGGCAGTAGATCTCGGCGGGCACCGGGTCGGGCACGCGGCCGGCGACGGCCGCGTCGTGCGCTGCCTGCAGCTGCGTGAAGGTCTCGTTGATGTGGAACGTGCCACCGAAAGCCGCGGAAGGGTCGAGCGCAGCATCCCGCAATCGGGGCAGTCGGCTCAGCAGCAGGTTGACTTTGACCTGGGCGCCTTCTGCGGGCGGTGCGGCGAGGCCGTGCTCGGATGCTCCCGCACCGCCGCCCGCCGCGAGCAGCCGCGCGAGCTCGTGTGGCGAGCAGTTGACGAGCACGTGCTCGGCGGCGGTGGCGTGCTCGACACCCGCGCCGTCGACCCAGTGCACCACGCGGTCGGGCGTGAGCGAGGTGACCTCGGCGCTCGTCGTGAGGGTCGCGCCCGCGAGCCGCGCGGCCCGTTCGAGCTCGCCCGACACGGCGCCCATGCCGCCGACCGGAACGTTCCAGTCACCCGTGCCGCCGCCGATGACGTGGTAGAGAAAGCAGCGGTTGGCGAGCAGAGAGGCGTCGTCGTTGGGGGCGAAGGTGCCGATGAGCGCGTCGGTGTAGACGACGCCGCGCACGAGGTCGCTCCGGAAGGTCTCGGCAATCGTGCGGCCGACGGGCTGCTCGATGAGCGACTGCCAGAGCGCATCGTCGCCCACCGCGGCTCGGGCCTCGTCACGCGTTAGCAGCGGGTCGGTCACGGTCGGGAACAGGGCTCGCGCCAGGTGGGCGGTGCCCTCGTAGAACCTCGCCCACGCGAGCGCGTCTTCCGCAGCGCCAAGGGCAGCGAAACTGTCGGCGGTCGCGAACGGATCCTGGTTGTCGACCAGTAAACCGCCGTCGCCTCCCGGCACGGGCGTGTATGAGCTGTAGCGACGCGGCGCGAGCGCGAGCTGCAGCCCGAGGTCGTCGATGATGCGCTGCGGCAGCAGGCTCACGAGATAGCTGTACCGACTCAGGCGAGCATCCACGCCAGCGAAGGCCTCGGCCGAGATCGCCGCGCCGCCGAGCACGTCGAGACGCTCGAGCACCTGCACGTCGAGGCCCGCTTGCGCCAGGTAGGCGGCGGCGGTGAGGCCGTTGTGGCCCCCACCGATGATGACGACGTCGCGGCGTTCGGTCACTCGTGCCCTCCTTCGGTGTGGCCGCGCTCAGCGTATCCCGGCGCCGCCTCGATCGACCGTGCGAGCACCTCGCGCACGGCCGTGATCGCGGGTCGCCCCGCTGCCGAGGTGCGCGCGGCCGTGAAGAGTGTGCGGTGCGGGTCGTCGGGCAGTGTGACGAGCGAGACGCGCGGATCGCGGCCCGCCCAGACAAGGTCGGGAAGCAACGCGACGGCGTGGCCCGTCTCGACGAGTCGAATGTGGGCTTGCAGGTCGGCCGTCTCGAAGCGCACATCGGGCTCGAAGCCGGCGAGTCGACACTGCTGCTCAGCCCAATGGCGAGAGGCGGTGCCACGAGGCTCCATGACCCACGCGGAGCCGGCCGCATCGGCGAGCGAGTGGATGCTGCTGCCGATTGCAACCCCGAGGCGAAGGGCGTCGCGGCCCAGGGGCACGCGGTCGAGCTCGCGACGCCGCGGAGCGGCGTGCGCGGGGTACTCCTCGGCGATGACGAGATCGAACTCTCGGGCCCAGACCTGGTCGAGCGCGCTCTCGGGCTCACGCTGGGTGATCTCGACGCGCAGCTGCGGGTACTCGTCGGCGAGGAGCGAGAGGGCACGCGGCACGATGCCGAGCGCCGCCGACTGAAAGACGGCGAGCCGCACGGTGCCGGTGACCTCGCGGCTCGTGGCGTCGAGCGCGGTCTCGAGCCGCTCGAGGTCGTCGAGCAGGGCGCTCGCGCCCTCGACGAGCACGAGGCCCGCAGGGCTCAGGTGCACGCGCCGCCCTGAGCGCTCGAGCAGGGCGCCGCCGACCTCGCGCTCGAGCAGGCTGAGCTGCTGCGAGATGGTCGAGGGGCTGTACGACAGCGCGCGGGCGACGGCGTGCAGCGTGCCGCGGCGGTGCACTTCGCGCAGCAGGTTCACGCGGCGCAGGTCGAGCATGCGGGCCCCTCTGCTCTTTGTTCGTCTTTGTCGAACAGAAGTGTACGGCGATCACCACTTTTCACGCACAACAGCGAGGGCCAGACTGTACCCATGACGTTCGACGCTTCCGCAGGCCCTCGCGACGCAGGCGAAGGCGATGCCGATGCCGCCGTCGGCCTCGTGCGGCAGTGGCTGCGTCAGACCGAGGGAGTGAAGCCCGACGCGAGCGCTGCACGTCTCGGCGCGTTGCTGCACGACCCGGTGGGGCTCGACTTTGCGATCGGCTTCGTCGACCGGGTGGCGCGGCCCGAAGACCTGCGTGTCGCGGGGCGCAACCTCGAAGAGCTGGCGCGCAGCATCCCGAGCTTTCTGCCCTGGCCCCTGCGCGTGCTCATCGCGATCGGCGGCCCGCTCGCGCGTCTGCTGCCGTGGCCCATCGTTCCCATCGCGCGGCGCGTGCTGCGCGGCATGGTGGGGCACCTCGTCGTCGACGCGACCCCGAACCGCCTCGGTCGCACGCTCGAGCGCCTGCGCGGCGAGGGCGACCGGCTCAACATCAACCTGCTCGGTGAGGCCGTGCTGGGCGATGCTGAGGCCGACCGCCGCCTCGCGGGCATCGCCGAACTGGTCAAGCGCCCCGACGTCGACTACGTCTCGGTCAAGGTCTCGGCGATCGTCAGCCAGCTGAGCATGTGGGCATGTGACGAGACCGTCGAGCGTGTCGTCGAACGCCTTGCACCGCTCTACGACACTGCGGCGCTCGGGGTGAACCCGACGTTTTTGAACCTCGATATGGAAGAGTTTCGCGACCTCGACCTCACCATCGAGGTCTTCCAGCGACTGCTCGACCGGCCAGCGCTCAAGAACTACGAGGCCGGCATCGTGCTGCAGGCCTATCTGCCCGAGGCGCTGCCCGCGCTCGACCGGCTGACGACATGGGCGCAGGAGCGGCGCGCAGCCGGAGGTGCCGGCGTCAAGGTGCGCGTCGTCAAGGGCGCCAACCTCGCGATGGAGCGCGTGGATGCTGCGCTGCACGATTGGCCCGTCGCCGTGCTGCCCAGCAAGCGCGACAGCGACGCCAACTACAAGCGCGTGCTCGACGCCGCCCTGCGCGCCGAGAGAGTAGACGCGGTGCGCATCGGCCTCGCGGGCCACAACCTGTTCGACATCGCATGGGCGTGGCAGCTCGCCGAAGCACGCGGTGTCACCGACGCCGTCGAGGTCGAGATGCTGCTCGGCATGGCGCCCGCCCAGGCAGATGCCGTGCTCCGCACGGTTGGGCACCTGCTGCTCTACACGCCCGTCGTGCACCCGAGCGATTTTGATTCGGCGATCAGCTACCTGATTCGCCGACTCGAAGAGAACGCGAGCACCGACAACTTCTTGTCGGGGGTGTTCGAGCTCGCGACGCAGCCCGAGATCTTCGAGCGCGAAGAGCAGCGCTTTCGCGACTCGCTCGCCACGTTCGAGGCCGCGCCCGGGGCGCCGGCGCGGCACCGTGTGCAGAACCGGCTCGACGAGCGGCCGCTCGACGAGCGTGACGCACTGCCGATGCCCGGCGGCGTGCGCTCGGGCTTCGAGAACGCGGCCGACACCGACCCGGCGCTGCCGGGCAACCGCGAGTGGGGCCACGCCATTCTGCGGCGTGCGCAGACCTCCACACGCGGGCAAGCGCTCGTCGACGTGAGCGGAGTGGCCTCGGTCGGCGCGATCGAGCGCATCGTCGCCGAGACCCGCGAGGCCGGAGCCGGGTGGGCTGCGCGATCGGTCGATGATCGTGCGGGCATCCTGCACCGCGCCGGTCGCATGCTCGCCGCGCGCAGAGGCGACCTGCTCGAAGTGATGGCCGCCGAGGCCGGCAAGACGCTCGCCGAGGGCGACCCCGAAGTGAGCGAGGCCATCGACTTCGCGCACTACTACGCCGAGAGCGCGCGCGACCTGGCGCGCCTCGACGACGCGACGTTCACGCCCGTGCGGCTCACGCTCGTCGTGCCGCCGTGGAACTTTCCCGTCGCGATTCCGGCTGGCGGCGTTCTCGCGGCGCTCGCCGCGGGCAGCGCCGTCATCATCAAGCCCGCGCCGCAGGTGCGCCGTAGCGCGGCCGTCATGGTCGAGGCGCTATGGGATGCCGGGGTGCCGCGCGACGTGCTGCGCTACGTTGACGTGCCCGAGAACGAGATCGGGCAGGCCCTCGTCGCGCACCCGGCCGTCGATCGCCTCGTGCTCACGGGCGCGTGGGAGACCGCGGCGCTGTTCCGCTCGTGGCGGCCCGAGCTGCCGATTCTCGCCGAGACGAGCGGCAAGAACGCGATCGTCATCACGCCGTCGGCCGACATCGATCTCGCCGTCGCCGACCTTGTGAAGTCGGCGTTCGGGCATGCGGGCCAGAAGTGCTCGGCGGCCTCCCTGGCGATTCTGGTCGGCTCGGTCGCCACGTCAGAGCGCTTCGAGCGCCAACTGATGGATGCTGTCACGACGCTGCGCGTCGGCTCAGCCCTTGACCCCACCACGGTCGTGGGGCCGCTCATCGAGAAGGCGGGGGGCAAGCTGCTCGGCGCCCTCACGCGCCTCGCGGAGGGGGAGGAGTGGCTCGTGCCGCCGCGAGCCCTCGATGCGACCGGCTCGGTGTGGTCGCCGGGCGTCAAGCGTGGGGTAGCCGACGGCAGCGAGTTTCACACGACCGAGTACTTCGGGCCCGTGCTCGGCCTGATGCGGGCGCGCGACCTCGACGAGGCCATCGATCTGCAGAACGCCACGCCGTTCGGCCTCACCGCGGGGCTGCACTCGCTCGACGCCGGCGAGGTCGAGCACTGGCTCGACCAGGTTCAGGCGGGCAACCTCTACGTTAACCGCGGCACGACGGGCGCGATCGTGCGACGGCAGCCGTTCGGCGGCTGGAAGCGCTCGAGCGTCGGCGGCTCGACCAAAGCCGGCGGCCCGTCGTATGTCATGAACTTCGGTACCTTCGCGCCCGTGCCGCGCGAGCCGCGCGAGTCGCTGAGCCTGCGCGGCCTCGACCGGGGCGTGCGGGCCGTGCTCGAGGCGAGCCAGCCAGGCATGGATTTCGCGGGCTTCGACGCCGCACGCGCCGGCGCCGTGAGCGACCAGCTAGCCTGGGACGACGAGTTCGGCATCGCGCGCGACGCGAGCCAGCTCGGCGGCACGGTCGCCCACGTCGTCGAGCGCAACGTTCTGCGGTATCGCCCGACGCGCGTCACCGTGCGCGCGGCCGAGGGCGCCGCCATGCCAGAGCTCGTGCGCGTGCTGCTCGCGGCGACCCGCGCCGGGTCGCGCGTCGAGATCAGCAGTGCGACTCCGCTGCCGGCGAGCCTGCTCGCG
>DIUS01000117.1:0-13157 GCA_002423075.1 Microbacteriaceae bacterium UBA6152 | reverse complement strand
CGCTCGACGGCGACCCCGATGTCGCGATCTACTCGGGGGCCGTGACGGCCGCGGGCCGGGTCGAGCTGCTGCCCTTCGTGCGCGAGCAGGCCGTGTCGATGACGGTGCATCGCTTCGGCAACCCGTTCCCGGCTCTCGCCAAGCTGCCGCTCTAGCCGCGCTGCGCGGCGCGCACCAGGTCGAGCGCGCTCGCGTCGTCGAGACCGAGTCGTCGAGCCCGGTCGACGAATTCGCGGGCGGCGACCTGCGCCTGCTGACTGGCCGCGTCCCCTTGGGGCGCGACGAACGAGCCAGCTCGACCCCGGGTCTCGATGACGCCGTCAGTCTCGAGCTCGCGATAGGCGCGGGCGACGGTGTTCACCGCGAGGCCGAGCTCGTCGGCGAGCGCGCGCACGGTCGGCAGCTTCGCGCCCGCGGCGAGCTCGCCGGCTGCAACCGCGTCGCGCACCTGCACGCGCAGTTGCTCGAACGGCGGCGTCGCCGCGCTCGCGTCGATCGTGAACATCATGCGCCGAGCGTATCGTCGGCGGTGTTCGCAACTCAGGCTGAGCGCACCTTTGTGCCGCACGAACCCGGCACATTTGGCGGCTCAGCCTGAGTTGCGAACAGCAGGTCGGGTCACGGGGTCGGCGCGTGCCGCTCGAGAAAGCCGAAGACCTCGGTCTGGTCGACGCCGGGGAACGATTCGGTCGGCAACGTCGCGAGCAAGCTGACGGGGATGCGCGCTTGCGGCCGCGCTCGCCCCGACCAGCGGGCGGCCAACGACTCGGGGGCTGTGCGGCAGCACTCGGGCGAGGGGCAGGTCGACGCCCCGCGCCGGTCGGTCTCGCGGCCGCGGAACCACTTGACGTGCGCGAACGGAGTGCCGACCGAGATCGAGAAGTCGCCGCCCGCGCCCGACTCGATGCGCGAGGTGCACCAGTAGGTGCCCGTGGGCTTGTCGGTGTACTGGTGGTATGGGCTGAAGCGGTCGGGCTCGTCGAACACCTGGCGCGCCGACCACTTGCGGCACACGAGCTGCCCTTCGACGGCACCGAGGGCATCGGTCGGAAACTGTACCGAGTCGTTCTCGTAGGCCTTCGAGAGCACGCCCTGCGACGAGACCTTCAAGAAGTGCACGGGAATGCCGAGGTGCTCGGTTGCCAGGTTCGTGAAGCGATGCGCGGCCGTCTCGTACGAGACCGCGAAGGCGTCGCGCAGGTCTTCGACGGCGAGCTCGCGGCGCTCTTTGGCCCGCTGCAGGAAGGTCACGGCGTCGGCCTCCGGAATGAGCAGCGCGGCGGCAAGGTAGTTGGTCTCGACGCGCTGGTGGAGGAACTCGGCGTAGTCGCGCGGCTCTGATCGCCCGAGCACGTGGCCGGCGAGGGCTTGCAGGAGCGTCGTGCGAGCATCCCGACCCGGGGCATTGTTGACGGGCAGGTAGATGCGCCCGTGCTCGAGGTCGGTGACCGAGCGGGTCGAGGCAGGCAGGTCGCCGACATAGTGCAGGGTGAAGCCGAGATGGGTGGCGAGCTCGGCGGCGAGGCGCTGCGAGAGCGGGCCGCCCTCGTGGCCGACGGCTTTCAGCAGGTGTGCTGCCTGCTGCTCGAGTTCGCCGAAGTAGTTGCCCCGCGCGCGCATCGTGCGGCGCAGCTCGGTGTTCGCACGGCGGGCCTCTTCGGGCGTCGCGGCACGCTCGCTGTGCACGCGCTGCAGTTCGGCGTGCAAGGCGAGCACCGTCTCGATCGCTTCGTCGCTGACGCTCTTGCGCAGGGGCAGGGGCGGGATGCCCAGACTCGCGAACAGCGGGCCAGCCTGCACCCGCGCGAGCTCGACCTCGAGCGCCGCGCGCCCCGTGAGCGGTTCGGCGCTCAGCAGGTCGTCGAGGCTCGCGCCGACGGCCCGCGCGATCGCCTGCAGTTCGCTGAGCTTCGCCTCGCGCTTGCCGTTCTCGAGCACGCTCAAGTGCGAGGTCGCGATGCCGATGGACTCGGCGACCTCGGCGAGGGTCAAGCCGGCGCCGGTGCGCAGGGCGCGGATTCGGTGGCCGAGAGTCAGAGGGTCAAGCACGTCTTCAGCCTGCGGGCTGGTGGTCGTCGAATCGAGCATGCGGCGAGCCTGACACGGAGCGGATTTCGGTGCAACTGAAATGCGCCGATATTTCAGTCGTGCAGAACAAGTTTCGAGGCTGTTTCTTCGCACAGAGTGGCTCCCACGACCTCGAACCACCGACCTTCAGGAGAACCTCATGACAAACCACCGACCGGGCGACCAGATCGAGACCGCCGCCGAGCTCGAGAGCCGCTGGAAGACCGACGCGCGCTGGAATGGCGTGCGACGCGACTACACCGCGGAGGATGTCATCGCGCTGCGCGGCCCCGTGCGCGAGGAGCGCACGCTCGCACGCCGCGGCGCCGAGAAGCTGTGGGAGCAGATTCAGGCCAACACGGACCACCCCGAGGAGTGGACCTATGCCCTTGGCGCCCTCACCGGCAACCAGGCCGTGCAGCAGGTGCGCGCGGGCCTCAAGGCCATCTACCTGAGCGGCTGGCAGGTCGCCGCCGACGCCAACCTCTCGGGCCAGACCTACCCCGACCAGAGCCTCTACCCGGCCAATTCGGTGCCCGCCGTCGTGCGCCGCATCAACAATGCCTTGCTCAGAGCAGGTCAGATCGAACAGGACGAAAGGGACTGGTTGGCCCCGATCGTCGCCGACGCCGAGGCCGGCTTCGGCGGCCCGCTCAACGCCTACGAGCTCATGCACAGCATGATCGAGGCTGGCGCGGCGGGCGTGCACTGGGAAGACCAGCTCGCGAGCGAGAAGAAGTGCGGCCACATGGGCGGCAAGGTGCTCGTGCCGACGAGTCAGCACATCCGCACACTTAACGCCGCGCGCCTCGCTGCCGATGTCGCCGACGTGCCCACGATCGTTATCGCGCGCACCGACTCGCTCGCCGCCACCCTCATCACGAGCGACGTGGATGACCGCGACAAGCCATTCCTCACCGGCGGCCGCACGGCCGAAGGTTTTTACGAGGTCGAGCCCGGCATCGGTCCGGTGCTCGCGCGCGGGCACGCCTACGCCGAGTACGCCGACATGCTCTGGGTCGAGTCGAGCGAGCCCGACCTCGAGTTGGCGCGCACCTTCGCGGAGAGCATCCATGCACAGTTCCCCGGCAAGAAGCTCGCCTACAACTGCTCGCCGTCGTTCAACTGGAAGCGCCACCTCGACGACGACACCATCGCAAAGTTTCAGCGCGAGCTGTCGGCGATGGGCTACGCGTTCCAGTTCATCACCCTGGCGGGGTTCCACTCGCTCAACCACGGCATGTTCGAGCTGGCGAGCGGCTACCGCGACCGCCAGATGAGCGCCTACGTCGAGCTGCAGGAGGCCGAGTTCGCCTCCGAGGCTCACGGCTACACCGCCACCAAGCACCAACGCGAAGTGGGCACCGGCTACTTCGACCGCATCGCCACGGCTCTCAACCCCGAGAGCGCGACCCTGGCACTCGTCGGCTCCACCGAGTCAGAGCAGTTCCACTAAACCTCTCGAACGAGATACGGAGACGATCATGAACACCCACACCAGCACATCACTCACGATCAATGGCCCGATGCGGCCGCGCTACGACGAGATCTTGACGCCGGATGCTCTGGCCTTCGTCGAGCAGCTGCAGCACCGGTTCGCTGGCCGCCGCCACGGGCTGCTCGCCGAGCGCATGCAGCTGCGTTACGACCTCGGCAATGGGCGCGACCTGCGCTTCTTGCCCGACACGGAGCACATTCGCACGGATGCTGACTGGCGCGTCGCCGGGGCCGGCCCCGGTCTCGAGGACCGTCGCGTCGAGATCACGGGCCCGTGCGACCCGAAGATGACGATCAACGCGCTCAACTCGCGCGCCAACGTCTGGCTCGCCGATCTCGAAGACGCGACGAGCCCGACGTGGGGCAACCTCATCGAGGGGCAGCTGTCGCTCAAGGATGCGATTCGCGACGAGCTCGAATTCACGTCGCCGGAAGGCAAGCAGTACCGCGTGACTGCCGAGCGCACCCCGACGATCGTCATGCGTCCGCGCGGCTGGCACCTCGTCGAGAAGCACCTCGAGCACACCGACCGCAGCGGCCGCACCTACGCGGCCAGTGCGAGCCTCGTCGACTTCGGGCTCTACGTCTTCCACAACGCGGCCGAGCTCATCGCTCGCGGCCGGGGGCCGTACTTCTACCTGCCGAAGCTCGAGAACCACCGCGAGGCCCGCCTCTGGAACGACGTGTTCTCGTTCGCCGAGGCCGAACTCGGGCTGCCGCACGGCACGATTCGTGCGACCGTGCTCATCGAGACCTTCCCGGCCGCGTTCGAGATGGACGAGATTCTCTACGAGCTGCGCGACCACTGCGCCGGACTCAACGCCGGCCGGTGGGACTACGTGTTCTCGATCATCAAGAACTACCGCAACCGCGGCCAGCGCTTCGTGCTGCCCGACCGCGACCAGATCTTGATGACGCTGCCGTTCATGCGCGCCTACACCGAGCTGCTCGTGCAGACCTGCCACAAGCGGGGCGCCCACGCGATCGGCGGCATGAGCGCATTCATCCCCAACCGCCGCAGCCCCGAGGTGACCGAGCGAGCGCTCGAGCGCGTCGCCGCCGACAAGCGCCGCGAGGCTCGTGACGGTTTCGACGGCTCGTGGGTCGCGCATCCCGATCTCATCCCGACGGCGCGCGCCGAGTTCGACGCGGTGCTGGCCGACCGGCCGAACCAGCTCGAGCGCACGCGCGACGAGGTGCACGTGACGGCGAGCGACCTGCTCGACATCCGTTCGGCGGGCGGCGAGGTGACCCTCGCTGGCGTTCGCGCGAATGTGTCGATCACGGTGCGCTACCTCGAGTCATGGCTGCGCGGTGTCGGCGCTGCCGCTATCGACGATCTCATGGAAGACGCCGCGACGGCCGAGATCAGCCGTTCGCAGCTGTGGCAGTGGATGCACCAAGACCACCGCACCGTCGAGGGCGAGGCCATCACGCGCCAGCTCGTGGAGCGGATGCTGCGCGAAGTGCTCGCGGAGCTACCCACCCCCGAAGGCCACAAGCTCGACGAGGCTGAGGAGGTCTTCCGTGCCGTGACGCTGCAGGAAGACTTCCCGACCTTCCTGACGGTGCCGGCGTACGCGCGGTTCCTCGTGGAGCGCGAGGATTCGCCTCGTGAAGAGCAGGCGCACGAGTTTGCCGCTGCCTGACCTTTCGCTGGAGCTTGGTGGCGTCTCACCGCGGTGGGCCGCCACCAAGGCACTTCTTTAGACCTCCGGATTCTCAAAGAGGGCAACGTCCATCACAGAACATGAGGCGTTCTGAAAGAATCCAACTTGTGCCGGTTCAAGATGATGCTCGTGAAAACCAAATGATTCAGCTATTCAATCTGAATGTGCCAAGCGATCGTGGGCGCAGTGACGTGGATGCGCAACTGATCATCGATGGGCAGATCATCAACTTCGAGTTGAAGTCGACCACCGGCAAGTCATTCTCGACGGTTCGGGATTTTGGCCCGGATCACGTTCGGAAGTGGCGTGACAATCTGCACTGGCTTTTCGCGGTCTACGACGGCACTGGAGGCAAGCTTCTTCACTGCCTCTACGCTTCGCCATCCGACATGGAGCCATGGATTTCGTCAATGGAAGCCTACGTTCGGCCGGACTTCGCTCTGGTGGATGTTCTACCCGGCGCGGTTGTGGAGTCCACAGTGCTCTCCATCCTCGGAGCCAAGCAGGTTTATGGCGTTGAGGATGCAAAACAGATCATGAAAAAGCAGTGGAATGCAGCTCAGTATCGCGAATTCAGAGATCTGCCAGATGGGTACTCACTGGCCCGCATGGTCGAGATTCTGGGACTACGAGCCACCTACCTCGTAAGCCGAGGGGCGACGCTCAATAATCCGCATATTCCAAGGTCATACTTCGAAGGTTATGAACCCATAGTCGATGAGCACGCGAGCCGACTTCGTGATCTCGTGCGGTCTTACTTGAAGGAAGCCGCGACACTTCCAGCGACTTCGTAGGCCACCGGTGGCACTACCGAGTTGCCGATCTGTCCCAGCTTCATGTAGGTCGCCCCTTCGAACGTCCACCACTCAGGAAACCCCTGAAGCAAGGCGACATCGGCGACAGAAAGCCGAAAGTGCCCGTTCTTGGCAGCGAACCGCGCGGCGGCCTGCCTATCGATCGCCACTCCGTTCGGCCAAATCTGGAGGGCCTCGTATCGGCGCTGAGCTGAGACGCTGCTCAAGATCGACGTAGTGAAACGAGGCCCCGAGAGCCCACTGCGAATTGTTGGGGATACGTCGTCGAACCCGATGGGCTGAAGGCCGAGAGCCTGGCGGGCGCCAACAACAACAGGAAGGTTACCTAGATCAGTGTTTCTCTGGAATTTCGGAACTGGCGGGGCCCATTTCGCGCCCTGACGGGCCGAGAGGAATCCGACGAAGAAGACTCGACGCCGTGCTTGTGGCACTCCGAATTCGTAAGCCTGCAGCTTGACTTGATGAATCGTGTACTGCGATGAAAGCGGCGACATGATGGTGGTCGCCACGTAGTCAGTGAAGCGAGCAGTTGCGAGCGCAGCGACGTTCTCCGCGACGAATACCTCGGGTTTCACCGCGAGCACAGCGCGCACGAATTCCGGCCACATGTCTCGTGGATCAGACGCCCCGCGCTGCTTGCCGGCATTGCTAAAGGGCTGACACGGCGGACCGCCGTGCATGACTGCGATGTTCCCCTTGTACTGACGCCAATCCACGCCGCGCACGTCCCCAGCCTCGCCGCCAAACACTGCCCAATCGGGTCGTGCCCGTCGCAGCGTGCTTGCCGCGTCGTCAAGAAGCTCCCACGAACCCGTGTGCACGAATCCAGCGCGATCGAATCCGAGGTCCAGACCCCCTCCGCCACTGAAGAGCGACAAGGTGGTGAGTCCGTTGCGAGCCTGTTGGGGCATTAGGAGCGCGGGATCGAAGGTCGGCTTGTTTACCAGGTGAGTGACGTCATGGTTTGAGAGGCTTGCCGTGTCTTTGGCGCGGCGCGCGTTCCTCGATCGAACTCGAAACACCTCACGTTCCGCCTCGGTGAGCATCCGAGGTTCGTGCAGCGGGTCGGATGTCTTGATCCGACTGGGCACGAAGTCGCGGGCGAGAGTCACAAGTCCAAAGGTAGCGATGTCCGCGACATTTGTCAGCTGTATCAGAGCCAGCGTGGAAAACGCTCAGGCGCGGATCAGCGAGGAGGACTCGGTTCGGTCGTGGGCGTGGCTGAAGGGTTGCACAACAGACTTCAGGTTCGCGTTTCTCCGCAGGCCCTCGTATCGGTTTGGGCGCTCCGGGTGCGAGGCGGTTACTGGTTGCGGCGGTCGATCAGTCTCGTCAGGATGATCGCACTGCGTGTGTGGTCGACGTTGGGGGCCACGCGCACACGTTCGAGAGCATCCTCAAGCGAAGCGATGTCGCGCGAGCGGATGTGCACGATCGCGTCGGCGTCGCCCGTTACGGTGCCAGCATCGACGACTTCGGGCACGGCCGAGAGGATGCGCCGCAACTCGTCGGGCGCGACGGTGCCGCGGCAGAACAGTTCGACGTAGGCCTCAACGGCCATGCCGTCGACGGCGGGGTCGACCTGCACCGTGAAGGACCGGATGACGCCGTCACTGACGAGCCGGTCGACCCGGCGCTTGACCGCTGAGGCCGAGAGGCCCACAACTTCACCGATGTCGCCGTAGCCAGCACGCGCGTTCTGCCGCAACTGGTCGATGATGCGCGAATCGATGGCGTCCATTCCGCGAGCGTATTGCACGCGGCGCCGAGCCGGTCGCGAACAGTGGGCCTGGGTTGTGCTGGAGGTTTAGGCAAGGCTATCCTTAGCAATGGCAGCGTCGCCGGTCCCTTTCCCTTCTTACTCTTCTGGAGCTCATTCGTCATGCGCGTTTCCGCACCTCTCTCTCTGACCGCCCTCGCCGCCACCGGCCTGTTGCTCGCGGGCTGCGCCGCACCCGCGCCGACCGAGACTGAGCAACCCGCCGAGCCCACCGCCGACGGCGCCTTCACGCTCTACTCGGGACGCGACGAGGCGCTCGTGCAGCCGCTCATCGACCAGTTCGAGGCGGCGAGCGGCATCGAGGTGGAGGTGCGCTACGGCAACACCGCCGAGCTCGGCGCCCTGCTGCTTGAGGAAGGCGACGCGACGCCCGCCGACGTCTTTCTCTCGCAGGATGCGGGAGCGCTCGGCGCTCTGAGCCAGGCCGGGCTCTTCACGACCCTGCCCGACGACATCGCGAGCGCCGTGCCCGCGGGTTTCACCTCGACCGACGGCAGCTGGGTCGGTGTCACCGGCCGCGCGCGAGTCGTCGTCTACGACGGCGACGAGTTCACCGCCGACGAGCTTCCCGACACGATCGACGCCTACGTTGGCGACGAGTGGAAGGGCCGCGTCGGGGTCGCCCCCGGCAACGCGAGCTTCCAGTCGTTCGTCACCGCGCAGCGTGTGCTCGACGGTGAGGATGCGGCCGCAGAGTGGCTCGCCGCGCTCGCGGCCAACGACCCCCAGATCTTCGAGGGCAACACGCCCATCTTGACCGCGGTCAACGAGGGTGTCGTCGATGTCGGGCTCATCAACCACTACTACTGGTACGCCGCGGCCGCCGAAACCGGCGTCGAGAACATGCGGGCGCAGTTAAAGTTCTTGGCCGCCGGCGATGCTGGCTCGATCGTCAACGTCACCGGAGCGGGCATCCTGAGCCCTGCCGTCGACGATGCCGACGCCCTCGAGTTCGTGCGCTACCTCGTGTCGCGCGAGGCGCAGACCTACTTCGTCGAGCAGACCTTCGAGTACCCGCTCGTGCCGGGCGTCGACGCGCCCGAGGGCCTGCCCAGCCTCGACAGCCTCGTCAACCCCGAGTTCGATCTCAGCGACCTCGACGACCTCGCGACGACGCAGCAGCTGCTCGCCGACGCGGGTCTCATCTAGGCCGTCGTCGAGCATCGGGCCGAAGCTTCTGTCCCTGCCGACCACCAGCAGAAACGTGATGCACTAGAGCAATGACCATGGCGCCCGAGCAGGGTACGACCGCCGCGGGGGTTCCGGATGCCCGGACCACCCCCGCGGCTCAGTCGCGCTCGGGGGCGGTGCGATGGGGGGCGGGCCTGCGCCCCCCGCTGTGGCTCGTCATCACCGCGACCGTCGCGGCGGCGGCAGCGGCGATCCCGCTCGTGTACCTGCTGGTGCGTGCGCTCGAGTCGGGCGCGGCGTCGATCATCGAGACGCTCTCGCGCGGGCGCGTGCTCGAGTACGCTGCGAACTCGCTCGGCTTGGCCGCGGCGACGACGGCGACCGCGCTCGTGCTCGGTACGGCCGTGGCGTTCGTGCTCACGCGCGTACGCGTGCCCTTCGCGCGCACGTGGCTGCTCATCTCGGCGCTGCCGCTCGCGGTGCCCTCGTACCTCGCCGGGTACGGGTGGCTCGTGGTCTTTCCCTCCCTCAACGGCTTTGTGCCGAGCTGGTTGCTGCTCACGGCCGTCACGGTTCCGTATGTGACACTGCCAGTGGCCGCAGCCTTGCGCGGAGCATCCGGAGACCTCGAAGGCGTCGCGCGCACGCTCGGGCGCGGCCCGCTGCAGGCGTTCCTCGCGGCGACCTGGCCGAGCGTGCGACCCGCAGCGATCGCCGGTTCGCTGCTCGTCGCGCTCTATGCGCTGAGCGATTTCGGCCTCGTGGCGATGATGCGGTTTCCGACCCTGACGTGGGGAATCAATGCGGCCTACTCGGCGAGCTTCGACCGCGCGCAAGCCGCGACCCTCGCGCTGCTGCTCGTCGTGCTCGCGCTCGTCGTCGTGGTGGGCGAGCGCACCGCACGCCGCCAGCTGCCGCGTGCGGCTGCCCGGGCGGTCGCGCCCCGCACCGTGGGGCGCGGGATGCTGATCTCGCTGCTGCCCGTCGTCGCCGTCGCCCCGCTCGTGGGTGTGGCCGTGCCCCTGCTCGGGCTGCTGACGCGCCTGCTCGACGCCGCCACCCTGCGCGCGATCGACGTGCCGCGGCTGCTCGACGCGGTCGGCTCGACCGTGGGCGTCGCCGTGGCCGCCGCGCTGCTGGCCGTGCTGCTCGCCCTGCCGATCGCGGCGCTCGCCTCGCGTTACCGGGGCCGCCTCGTCACCGCGATCGAGTCGGTCGGCTATCTCGGGCACGCCCTGCCCGGTATCGTCGTCGGCCTCTCGCTCGTATTCTTCGCGCTCGCCGTCGTGCCCGCGCTGTACCAGAGCATCGTCGTGCTGGTCTTCGCCTACGCGGTGCTCTTCATGCCCAAGGCGATCGGCACCATGCGGGCGGGTCTCGGAGATGTTCCGCCGCGCCTTGTCGCCGTCGCGCGCACCCTCGGCCTGTCGCCGCTGCAGGCGTGGTGGCGGGTGACCGTGCCGCTCGCGCTGCCGAGCGTCGGCATCGGCGCCCTGCTGGTTGCCATCGCGACCATGAAAGAATTACCAGCGACGCTGTTGCTGCGCCCGACCGGGGTGCAGACGCTCGCCACCGAGCTGTGGAACCGCACGGTGGTGTTCGAGTTCGGCGCAGCCGCACCGTACGCGGCGCTGCTCGTGCTCGTCGCGGCCGTGCCGGCCGTGATTCTGTCGGGCGTGCGCAGTTCAGCCAAGGAGGAGTTGTGAGCGACCTCGTCGTCGACGGTGTGAGCGTGACCCACGGGTCGACGCTGGCGATCGACGACGTCTCGCTGAGCATCCGCAGCGGTGAATTGGTCGCCGTGCTGGGGCCGTCCGGATGCGGCAAGACTACGCTGCTCCTCGCTATCGCCGGGCTGCTGCCCGTGCAGTCGGGGTCGATCACGATCGGCGACCGCGAGATTTCGCGGGCACGTCGCACCATCGCGCCCGAGAAGCGCGGCATCGGCTGGGTGCCGCAAGAGGCCTCGTTGTTTCCGCACCTGTCGGTCGGCGAGAACATCGGCTTCGCGGTGCCGCGCGGACGCGGCGGTCAAAGCCGTTCGAGTTCCTTCCCTTCCGAAGTTGCAGAAGGCGCCGCGGCAGGTGTCCGGGCTCTCTCGACACGATCAGCGCGGGAGGCACGCATCGCCGAGCTCGCCTCGCTCGTCGGCCTCGGCGACCTCACCGGTCGCGCCCCGAATCAACTCTCGGGCGGGCAGGCGCAGCGAGTCGCCCTCGCCCGCGCACTCGCACCCCGACCCGATCTGCTGCTGCTCGACGAACCGTTCGCCGCCCTCGACACCCAGCTGCGCACGGGCCTGCGCCGCGAGGTCGCCGAGCTGCTGCGCACGCAGGGCACGACCTCGTTGCTCGTCACGCACGATCAAGAAGAGGCGCTCACGCTCGCTGACCGCGTTGCGGTTCTGCACGACGGGCGTCTCGCGCAGTTCGGCACGCCCGAAGAGATCTACCAGCACCCCGCCTCCGACTGGGTGGCCTCGTTCGTCGGCGACGTCGTCGAACTGCCCGGGCAGTGGCGGTACGGTCGCGTCGTCTGCGCGCTCGGCTCGGTCGAGGCTACGGCCGTCGGGTTCACCCCGGCCGATGGCGACGCGGTGCGGCTCATGTTGCGCCCCGAGTGGATCGTTCCGCGACCCGACCTGCTCGCCCAAGCAGCGGCGGGCGCCGACGCCCGCGTCGCGGCCATCTCCTATGCCGGACACGACGCCATGATCACGGCCGACCTCGTCGACGGCCCCTCGGTGCAGCTGCGCATGGCCGCGGTCGAGCTGCCCGACGTGGGCGACGACGTGCGGCTCGCGGTGCAGCGCCCCGGGCTCGCGTTCGCCGCACAGTAGTCGCTGCGGTCGCCGAGTGCGGGCATCCGGCGCATCAATCGGTCGAGGGCCTGCGCATCCGAGGCATCCATCGGTCGCGTATTGCGAGTGGGCGACATCGTGACCGCAATTTGTGACCGATAGATCGTCGTCGTGCCGCGGCTAGGCTCGCGGCATGAGCGACACCGACTCCCCGAAGACCGCGAACCCCGCCAAACTGCGCGCCCGCGCCGCCGCGCTCGATGCCGTCGACCCCCTCGCCGGGTACACCACGCAGTTCGTGCAGGGCGACGACCTCGTCGCCTACCTCGACGGCAACTCGCTCGGGCGCCCCGTGGCGAGCGTGCCCGCTGCCCTCGACGACTTCGTGCGCACGCAGTGGGCCGGGCGACTGATCCGCGGATGGGACGAGCTGTGGCTCACCCGTCCAGCAGAGCTCGGGGATCGCATCGGGGCGGCGTGCCTCGGCGCAGCATCCGGTCAGACGATCGTTGCCGACTCGACCAGCGTGCTCATCTTCAAGCTGCTGCGCGCCGCGATCGCCGCGAACCCGGGTCGAGACGAGCTCGTCATGCTGAGCGACGAGTTTCCGACCGACAGGTTCATTCTCGAACGCCTCGCCGACGATCATGGGCTGACGGTGCGATGGGTGGATGCTCCGCTCGACGCCGGCATCACCCCCGAGCTCGCCGCCGAGAGCGTGGGTCCGCGCACTATCGCCGCACTGTTCAGCGGGGTCGCCTACCGCAGCTCGTGGTGGGCCGACATGCCCGCGGTCACCACGGCGGTGCAGGCTGCCGGCGCGCTCGTCATCTGGGATTGCTCGCACGCCGTCGGGTCAGTTCCCCTCGAGCTGGATGCCTGGGGCGTCGACTACGCCGTCGGGTGCTCGTACAAGTACTTGAACGGCGGGCCGGGCGCGCCGGCGTGGGCGTATGTCGCCGATCGGCACCACGATTCGCTGCGCAACCCGATCCCCGGCTGGCTCGGGGCGGCAGCTCCGTTCTCGATGACCGAGGGCTATGCGCCCGCGCCGGGCGTCGCGTCGCTCGTGAGCGGCACGCCGCCCATCCTCAACATGGTGGCGCTCGAGCAGATGGTGGCGCTCATCGAGGCTGCGGGGATCGCGGCGATCCGCGAGAAGTCGATCGCGCTCACGACCTACGCGGTCGAGCTCGTCGACGTGCTGATCCCCGACGCCAGGGTGAGCACGCCGCGCGACCCTGCGCGCCGCGGCAGCCACCTGACGATCGACCACCCGAACTCTGCGATCGCTGTCGAGCGGCTCTGGGCGCAGGGGGTCATCCCCGACTTCCGGCACCCGAGCGGCGTGCGCATCGGCCTCTCGCCGCTCAGCACGAGCTTCGCCGAGGTCGAGC
>DIUS01000133.1 GCA_002423075.1 Microbacteriaceae bacterium UBA6152 | reverse complement strand
GGCGGCCAGCAGCAGCGCGTCGCTCTCGCCCGCGCTCTCGTCACTCGCCCGCGCGTGCTGCTACTCGATGAGCCCCTCAGCGCACTCGATGCCAAGGTGCGCGTGCAGCTGCGCGAGCAAATCAGGGTGATTCAGACCGAGCTTGGCATCACCACAGTGTTCGTCACGCACGATCAAGAAGAGGCGCTCGCTGTCGCCGACCGCGTCGCCGTGATGCGGGCGGGGCGCATCGAGCAGATCGGCACGCCCGAAGAGTTGTATGCGCGACCCGAAAGCGCCTTCGTCGCTGACTTCGTCGGCCTGAGCAACCGCCTGCCGGGACAAGTGGCGGACGGCGAAGTCGTGGTGGGCACGCAGCGTCTGCCCCTCATCGATGCTGACGCTCCGTCGGGCAACGTTCACGCTCTGGTGCGGCCCGAAGATGTTGTCTTCGCCGACTCCGGCGATCGGGATGCTCGGTCGGCGGTCGTTCTCACCACGTCCTTCTTGGGCTCACTGCGTCGCACCCGCGTTCGGCTCGACGATGGGATAGAGCTGACGGTGCAGCACGACGTAGGCCATCATCCGGTGCCGGGGGAGGCCGTGCACGTTCGCCTCACTGGCCAGCCGGTGGCCGTGGCACAGGCTTGAGCCGACGTTCGTCGTGCCCTCGGCCCATGCCGCTGCGGGCATCCTTCACCGCGCCACGGCCGCTCACGGCAGACGGTCGGGCTGCAGGCTCGTAGACTGACGCGCATGTCTGTACCACTCACGCTCGCGGGCCCGAGCCTCGCCGAGGTCGAGGCCGCCCGCGTCGTCGTCAGCCGTGTGGCCGAGATCACACCGATGGAGACCTCGCGTTATTTGAGCGAGCTGCTCGGCACCTCGGTGCACCTCAAGTGCGAGAACCTGCAACGCACCGGGTCATACAAGATTCGCGGCGCCTACAACCGCATGTCGCAACTCTCTGACGAGGAGAAAGCGCGTGGCGTCGTCGCCGCGAGCGCCGGCAACCACGCTCAGGGCGTGGCGTTCGCGGCCCGCGAGCTCGGTATTCCCGCGACGATCTTCATGCCCATCGGTGTCGCCTTGCCCAAGCTGCAGGCCACACGGGCCTACGGCGCCGAGGTGGTGCTGCGCGGGCACACGGTCGCCGAGCCGCTTCGCGCTGCGCAAGAGTTCGCCGACCGCACAGGAGCCGTCTACATTCCGCCCTTCGATCATGCCGACGTCATCGCGGGGCAGGGCACGCTGGGCCTCGAGATTCTCGATCAGGTGCCCGACCTTCAGACGATCATCGTGCCGATTGGCGGCGGCGGACTCATCTCGGGTGTTGCGAGTGTCATGAAGCGGCGCGCGGCCCTGCAGGGCCGCGAGATCAGGGTCATCGGCGTGCAGGCCGCGAACGCGGCGCCCTACCCGATCTCGCTCGCGGCCGGCGAGCCGACCGAGATCTCGATCAGCCCGACCATCGCTGACGGCATTGCCGTGTCGAAGCCGGGCACGTTGAACTTCGCGATCATCCACGACGCGGTCGACGAGGTCGTCACGGTCGACGATGACGCGATCGCGAAGGCCATGCTCGTGCTGCTTGAGCGCGCCAAGCTCGTCGTCGAGCCCGCGGGCGCCGTCGGTGTCGCCGCGATCATGACGGGGGCGGTGAAGGCTTCTGGCGAGACCGTCGTCGTGCTCTCGGGCGGCAACATCGACCCGCTCATCATGGAGCGCGTCATCTCGCACGGGCTCGCCGCCTCAGAGCGCTACCTCAAGCTGCGCATCCCGCTACCCGACCGCCCTGGCCAGCTCGCCCGCACCTCAGAGATCATCGCCGACCAGAACGCCAACGTCGTCGAGGTGCTGCACACGCGTCATGGCACAGGCCTCGCCATCAGCCAGGTCGAGCTCGAACTGCACATCGAGACCCGCGGGCCCGAGCACGCCGACCAGGTGCTGGGGGCGCTGCGCGACGGGGGTTATGACCCCCGCGTCGACTTCTAGCGACACGGCGCGACGCTCACGCGTCGCGGGGTACGACCCCCGCGTCGACTTCTAGCCCGTGTAGGTCGCGACGTTGACGATGGTGACGGCGATCTCCTTGCCGCTAGGCGCCGTATACGACACGGTGTCGCCGATCTTGTGGCCGATGATCGCCTGGCCGAGCGGGCTCTGCTCGCTGTAGACGTCGATGTCGCTGTCGTCGCCGACAATCTCGCGGCTGCCGAGCAAGAAGCGCTCATCGTCGCCGAGAATCGTCGCGGTCACGACCGTGCCGGGCTCGACCACGCCATGCGCGGCCGGAGCCTCGCCGACCACTGCGTGGCGCAGCAACTCGGTAAGGGTGCGAATGCGGGCTTCGATCTTGCCCTGCTCGTCTTTCGCGGCGTGGTATCCGCCGTTCTCCTTGAGGTCACCCTCGTCACGCGCCGCCTCGATGCGCTTCGCTATCTCATTGCGGCCCTCGGTCGAGAGGTGGGCGAGCTCGGCCGAGAGACGGTCGTGCGCCTCTTGGGTCAGCCACTGCGTGGTGGTACCGGTGCTGTCGCTCATGGGAATTGCCTCCTGACACAACGGAACCGGCCCGCGGGCCGGTTCCGTCTTTCGATTCCGGCGAGTTTACGCGAGCCAGCACCGATACGGCAAAGCGGTGACAGGGGGTTCCGCTGTGCGGATGGTCTCGATAAAGACGCGCGTGCGCTCGTCAGAGGCGCCGAGGTCGACGATGCGCCAGCCGACGATGCCGAAGGTCTCGTTGAGCGCCTGGATCGCGCAGGTCACGTTCTCGCCAGGAGCGGCCGAGACCTCCCACCGCACATCGATCGAGGTGTCGGTGACCGCTGAGTAGCCGAGCTCTCGGGTTTCGATCGTGGCGTTGGTGCCTGACAGGCCTCCCCACACGACCCAGGCCGTGAACACGGTCGAGAAGATCACGCCCGCGATGATCATGAGGGTGCGCGTGCGACGCTCGGCGCCGGGAGTGCGTCCGTATCGTTCGTCGAGGCCCTGCCGCTGCGCGGTGTGCATGTGCTCGGTCAGCTGAGCCTCGTTCTGCGTCGTACTCGTCACGCGGTCATCGCTCCTCAGCCTGACTCGGTACCCTGTCATCACAGCGTAGAGCGCGCAGGTCGGGGTTGGCTGACCGCGGCTGAACGCCACCCTCGTGAGGAGCACCTGCGTGATCGTTTTCGGCCTGGCTTCATTGCTTGCACCGATGGGCATCGGCCCCAACCCGATCGACGAGCCCGGAACGCCGCCCGGCTTCGACCCCGACACGGTGACGCCCGGCGTCGCCGGTTTCGTAGCGATCGCCCTCGTCGCGATCGCCGCGATCTTCCTCATGGTCGACATGTCTCGGCGCATACGCCGGGTGCGCTACCGCGGCGAGGTTCGCGAGCGCATAGAGGCCGAGCAGCTGATGGCCCAGCAGCTCATCGACGAGAAGCAGATGGTGGCCGAAGGTGGCCCCGCCGATCCTGACCCGGCAGCGCTAGCCGCCGAACGGCGGATCGATCGCGACGAGCAAGATGGCCGTCCAGTGGCATAGGAACGCGATGACCGTGAGCGTGTGGAAGATCTCGTGGAAGCCGAAGACGCCCGGCCGGGGGTTGGGCTTCTTCATCGCGTAGACGACCGCGCCCGCCGTGTAGGCGAGCCCGCCGACGATGACCAGCACCATCATGGCGGGGTTGGCGTTGAAGAGGTCGACGATGTAGAGCACCGCGGCCCAACCGAGCATGACGTAGAGCGGCACGTAGGCCCAGCGCGGCGCCGAGATCCAGAACACACGGAACCCGATGCCGATGAGCGCACCCGCCCACACCAGCACGAGCAGCAGGTAGCCCTTCTCGGGCGGCAGCGCCATGATCGACAGCGGCGTGTAGGTGCCCGCTATGAGCAAGAAGATGTTGGCGTGGTCGAGGCGCTTGAGCAGCACGCGCGTGCGGTCGGGCCAATTGAAGCGGTGGTAGGTCGCCGAGATGCCGAACAGCAGCAGCGATGAGAAGACGAAAACCGCGCTTGACCAGCGCGCGGCGGCGCTGTCGCCGAACGCGACGAGCACGAGCCCGAGCACAATCGCGAGCGGGAAGGTGCCAGCGTGGATCCAGCCGCGCCACGTGGGCTTCTGATCGAGGTCATGGTACTCGATCGACTCGTCGAGCAGTGGAATGTTCGGAATATCCGTGCCGTCGTCGTCGGCGGCGAAGGGGTCGTTCTCGCGGCGAAGGGCAGAAGTCATGCGCCGATGATACGGGAGCCACACTGGCCGCACCTCCCGGTCGGAGGCAGGGCACAACTGTGCCAGGGCCGACTACCCTGGGCCTGTGCGATCGTCGAGAACTCCGCTGGGTCGTGGCCTGCTCTACCAGCTCTACATGCGCCGGCTGCGCCGGCAGCTGGCCGACGCCACGCACCCTCGGCACGTCGCGATGATCATCGACGGCAACCGACGTTGGGCGCGGCAATTCGGCGGCACGACCGATCACGGCTACCGGGCTGGGGCCGACAAGATGCGCGAGTTCCTCTCCTGGTGCGACCAGGCCGATATCGGCGTCGTGACTCTGTACCTGCTCTCGACCGACAACCTCGCCGGTCGTGACGCGACCGAGCTCACGGGCCTCATGCGCATCATTGGCGTGCTCGCCTCTGACCTCTCGTCAATCGACCAGTGGCGGGTGCAGCACGTGGGCAGCCGCGACGGACTGCCGCAGAGCCTGCTCGACGAGCTCGACGCCGCCGAGCAGCGCGGTGTCGGTAAGACGGGATTGCACATCAACCTCGCGGTGGGGTACGGGGGCCGGCGCGAGATCGCCGACGCCGTGCGCGCGATCGTGCACCACCATGCCGAGAGCGGCGGCACCCTCGACGAGCTCGCCGAGCTCGTCACCCCGGAGAAAATCGCCGAGCACCTCTACACGGGCGGGCAGCCCGACCCTGACCTCGTCATTCGCACGTCGGGTGAGCAGCGGCTGAGCGACTTCATGCTGTGGCAGAGCGCTCACAGCGAGTTCTACTTCGTTGAGGCTCTCGGCCCCGATCTGCGCGAGGTCGACTTCTTGCGCGCCCTGCGCGACTTCTCTCGGCGTCAGCGCCGTTTCGGCCAGTAGGGGCGCGATGGGCGAGATCGACGACTACGCAACCGGCTTCTCTGACGACCCCGGCTACCTCGACTTCGCCCGGCTCGCGCCGATCGGCGAACCAGTTGCCGCTGAATCGCGGGCCATGGTCGATCTGATGTCGCGTGCGCGTTTCGGCTCATTCTCGGCGATCGAGGCCCAGGATGCGCGGGTGCGCGAGGCGGTCGCCGCCCTCGTGCGCAGGCGCCCCGATCAGATCGTCTTCCAGCCCAGCACCAGTCAGGCGCTCATGCACGTCATGTTCGGGCTCACCGGGGGAGTCGCGGCGTCGTCGGGCGAGTTCCCGGCCGTCGGCTACGCCATGGCCCGCGCCGCAGAGGCTCTCGGGGTGCTCGTGCCGCACACCATCACCCCCGAGCATGAACGGGTCACGCCGGGCGTCGTGCGCGACCAGCTGGCCTCGTCGGTCGTGGCCGTCGTGGTCAGCCTCGTCGACTATCGCACGGGCCACCTCGTCGATCTCGAGGGCATCAGGCAGGTCATCGGTGACCGCCTGCTGATCGTCGACGCCATTCAGGGAGCGGGCATCGTGGATGCTCCCTGGGAGCTCGCCGACGTCATCGCCTCGGGTGGTCAGAAGTGGCTGCGCGCTGGCCAGGGCACCGGGTTTCTCGCTCTGAGCGATCGAGCGCTTGAGCAGCTCACGCCCGTCTGGTCGGGGTGGACCGCGCACGCGCGCGAGGGCGCCGTGCACGAGGTGCTTCCGCCCGCTGCCGATGCGAGCGCCTTCAGGGTCGGCGACGCCGATGCTGGTGCGCAGTCGCGACTGGCCGGTGCGGTCGAGGCCGTGCTGCGTGCGGGCGTGCCCGCCATCCGTTCGGTCGTCATCGAGCGCACCGCGCAGCTGCTGCAGATCGCCGACGACTCCGCCATCGACGTCGTCACACCGCGCGGCGATGCCGAGCGGGCGGGCATCGTGACACTCGCTCCGCACCCCGAGGCAGTCAGTGCCCTCGCGGCCGCCCTGCACAACCACGGGGTGTCGGCGACCGTGCGTGACGGGCGCGTGCGGCTCTCGGCCCATGTGTCGACGACCGACGAGACCGTCGACATGCTGCGCGCGGCCTTCGCTGAGTTTCAGCCGCTCGCCCGGGGCTGATCGCCCACGTTACGGCTCGGTGGCCGTGGGCGTGTCGCGGCGCCGTGGTGCGCGCGCAGGCCTAGCGTCTGACACATCAGGCATCGCGCCTGATCGGGACGGCCGGAACGAGCGTCCTCGCGACTACCGGCCGTGCCGCACACAACAGGTCCGGGGCCGCCCGCGTCCCCGGGGATGGAGCACCGGTGGCTGCTGCGAAAACCTCCCTTCAGAACCCGTCGACGTCGACCGGCCGCAAGGAGGTGGGGCAGCGCACCTATGTTCTCGATACGTCGGTGCTGCTGAGCGACCCGAAAGCGCTCTTCCGGTTCGCGGAGCACGCCGTGGTATTGCCGGTCGTCGTGATCACCGAGCTCGAAGCGAAGCGCAACGATCCGGAGATCGGCTTCTTCGCGCGCCAGGCCCTGCGCAACCTGGATGAACTGCGCGTGCAGCACGAGCGCCTCGACTTTCCGATCGCCGTCGGCGAGACGGGCGGTTCGTTGCGGGTCGAGCTGAACCATTCGAGCCAGTCGGTTCTGCCGAGCGGTCTGCAGCTGGGGGACAACGACTCGCGTATTCTCGCCGTGGCGATGAACCTCGCCAACGATGGACTCGACGTGACTGTGGTCTCGAAAGATCTGCCTCTGCGGGTCAAGGCCTCGTCGGTCGGCCTCGCGGCCGAGGAGTACCGCGCCGAGCTCGCCGTTGATAGCGGCTGGACGGGCATGGCCGAAGTATCACTCTCGAGCGACCAGATGGCCCAGCTCTACGACCGCGAGGTGCTCGCGACGCCCGATGTGGCGTCGCTACCCATCAACACCTCGCTCGTCATCCAGAGCGACCGCGGCTCGGCCCTCG
>DIUS01000102.1 GCA_002423075.1 Microbacteriaceae bacterium UBA6152 | reverse complement strand
CGGCGACTTCGCCAATGGCGCCCAGACCATCATCGACTCGTTCATCGCCTCGGCCGAGCAGAAGTGGAACCAGCGCTCGAGCGTCGTGCTGCTGCTGCCGCACGGCTACGAGGGTCAGGGTCCCGACCACTCGTCGGCGCGCATTGAGCGGTTCTTGCAGCTCGCGGCCGAAGACAACATGACGATCGCGCGGCCCTCGACACCTGCCTCGTACTTCCACTTGCTGCGCCGCCAGGCTTACGCCCGACCGCGCCGACCGCTTATCGTGTTCACGCCGAAGTCGATGTTGCGTCTGCGAGGTGCCACGAGCGAGGTCGCCGACTTCACGAGCGGTCGGTTCGAGCCGGTCATCGACGATGCGACCGTGACCGACGCTGCTTCGGTGCAGCGTGTGCTGTTGCACGCGGGCAAGATTCACTACGACCTCGTCGCCGAGATCGAGAAGCGCGAGACCAAAGGCGTCGCCCTCGTGCGCCTCGAGCAGTTCTACCCGCTACCCGAAGAGCAACTGCGCGAGGTGCTGTCGCGCTACTCGAACGCCGAGTTCGTCTGGGTGCAGGATGAGCCCGAGAACCAGGGCGCCTGGCCGTTCTTGGCCCTTGAATCGCAAAAGCGCGGCATGGCGCCGATGCGAGTCATCTCGCGACCAGCTGCCGCCTCATCGGCGACGGGTTCGAGCAAGCGCAGCGCACAGGAGCACGCCGAGATCATGGATGCCGCGTTGAGCTAAGACGCCGCGTCAACCTTCTGCAGCGAGCCGAGGATCATGTCTCGCAGCTCATCGGGCGCCTTCTCTTGGCACGCCTCTTTGACCTTCGTCGTGAGCGTCACGCCGACGAGGTGCTCGGCCGAGCAGTCGTCGCAGTTCGCGAGGTGATCGCGAATGTCTTGGCACTGCGCAGCGCTGAGCTCATTGTGCAGAAACTCTTCGAGTTCTTCTTGCGCTTTGGTGCAACCGCAGTCGGTCATCGCGAGCTCCCTTTCGTGGTTGTGGCTGCCACAGCAGCGGTCATGCCGCGCTCGCGCGCATAGTCGGCCAGCAGCTCGCGCAGCAAGCGGCGGCCGCGGTGCAGTCGGCTCATGACTGTGCCCACCGGGGTCTTCATGATGTCGGCGATCTCCTGGTAGGCGAAGCCCTCGACGTCGGCGAAGTAGACCGCGAGCCTGAAGTCTTCGGGAATCGCCTGCAGGGCGTCTTTGACCGCGCTCGCCGGCATGCGGTCGATCGCCTCGGCCTCGGCCGAACGGCTCGAGCTCGAGGTGGCCGACTCGGCGCCGCCGAACTGCCAGTCTTCCATCTCGTCGATCGTGCCCTGGTAGGGGTCGCGTTGCTTCTTGCGGTAGACGTTGATGAACGTGTTGGTGAGAATGCGGTAGAGCCAGGCCTTGAGGTTCGTGCCCTGCTCGAACTGCGCGAACGCGGCGAAGGCCTTGACGAAGGTCTCTTGCACGAGGTCGGAGGCGTCGGCCGGGTTGCGCGTCATGCGCATGGCAGCTCCATAAAGCTGGTCCATGAACGGCAGCGCCTGCTCTTCAAAAAGCCGTCGGCGCTCGGCCAGTTCATCGGCCTCGGTCTGCAGAGCCTCGTTCGGCGTCGTGTCGGTCATCATGCGCGAGTCTAGCGATCGAGCCTGCGCGACTCGTCGTCGAGCTCGCGGCCGCGACGGAGCCGAGGTCGTGCGCGAGAAGGCACGATCGAACGTGACCGCCGTCATGGCCGTCCTTCCGTCAGGATCCGGCGACACCGTGCGGTGCCGATACTCTGATAACCCATGCAGGTATTCATGTATTCCGGAGCCCGGTTCTCGCCCTACGGCGACGAGGAGCGTCCCAGCACCGCCGAGGGTCTCGATGAGGCCGGAAACTGGCCTGCGCCTCGAGCGACCACCCGCCTCGATGCTCGCGTCGCGCTACCAGGGTCGAAGAGCCTCACCAATCGTGAGCTCGTGCTCTCGGCCCTCGCCAGCGGGCCATCGCTGCTGCGCAGACCCCTGCACTCCCGCGATTCGATGCTCATGATCGAGGCTCTGCGCTCTCTCGGCGTCGTAATCGACGAGGTCAACGGCGACGGCACCGATGGGCCCGACCTGCGCATCACTCCCCCCGCGGAGCTCTCGGGCAGCACGTCGATCGACTGCGGCCTCGCCGGCACCGTCATGCGGTTCTTGCCACCGGTCGCCGCGCTCGCGTTCGGCCCCGTGGCATTCGACGGCGACGAGGGTGCCCGACGACGCCCGATGCGCACGACCATTGACTCGTTGCGTGCCTTGGGCGTCGACGTCAACGACGACGGCCGCGGTGCGCTGCCCTTCAGCCTGTGGGGTACCGGTGCGGTGCGCGGTGGCGAGATCGCCATAGACGCCTCAGCATCGAGCCAGTTCGTCTCGGGGCTGCTGCTCGCCGCCGCCCGGTTCGACGAAGGGCTCGTGCTACGCCACACCGGCGACCACCTGCCGTCGATGCCCCACATCGAGATGACCATCGCCACGCTCGCGGCCCGAGGCGTGATGGTCGACAGCCCCGAGTCGGGCGTCTGGGTGGTCGCGCCGACACCCATTGCGGGCATCACCGTCGACATCGAGCCCGACCTCTCGAACGCCGCCCCGTTTCTCGTCGCCGCCGTCATCGCCGGCGGCACCGTGGCCGTCGAGGCATGGCCCGAGAGCACGACCCAGGTCGGTGCCGACCTCGTGACGCTGCTGCCGCAGTTCGGCGCGGCGGTGCGACGCGACGCGACGCGACTCGTCGTCGATGGCGGCGCGGGACTGCTCGGCGGGCTGCGTGTGCCGGGCATCCGACTCGATCTCTCGACGGGAGGCGAGCTCGCCCCGGCGCTCGTCGCGCTGGCCGCGCTCGCCGACGGTCCCAGCGAGATCACCGGCATCGGCCACTTGCGAGGGCACGAGACCGATCGCCTCGCCGCGCTCGCCGCCGAGATCAACAGCCTCGGCGGCGCGGTCACTGAACTCGACGACGGTCTCGCGATCGACCCGCGCCCGTTGCACGGTGGCATCTGGAGGGCCTACGACGATCACCGTATGGCGACTGCCGGGGCGATCATCGGCCTCGCCGTCGACGGGGTGCTGGTTGACGACATCGGCTCGACATCGAAGACCCTGCCGCAGTTCGCCACGCTGTGGCATGCGGTGCTCGACCAGACGGCACCGTCACCATGAGCTGGCTGCCGCCCGACGACGACGAGCCGTACGACGAGTACGACGAATCGGCCGTGCGGCATCGGCCGAATCCCAAGGCGAACCGACCCCGCTCGAAGCACCGACCGGCGCACGACGATGCCGTTGTCGGGCGGGTCATCACCGTCGACCGCGGGCGGTACCTCTGCATCGTCGATGAAGACGCCGACACCGAGCACGAGGTCATCACCACGCGCGCCCGCGAGCTGCGCTCGACACCCGTCGTGACGGGCGACCGAGTCGACCTGGTGGGCGACACGAGCGGTGCTGAAGGCTCGCTCGCCCGCATCGTGCGCGTGCACGAGCGGCGCACCCTGCTGCGACGCAGTGCCGACGACACCGACGCGGTCGAGCGCATCATCGTGGCGAACGCGGACCAGTTGCTCATCGTCGTCGCCGCCGCCAACCCCGAGCCCCGCCCTCGGCTGGTCGACCGCTACCTCGTCGCGGCGTTCGACGCGGGCGTCGAGCCCGTGCTCGTCATCACCAAGACCGACCTCGCCGACCCGACAGCCTTTCTCGCCCAGTTCCGCGGCCTCGATCTGCGCATCGTCACGAGCCGGTCCGACGACGTGCCGCTCGACGAACTGTTCGCACTGCTGAACGGGCGCACGACCGTCGCCGTCGGCCACTCGGGCGTCGGCAAGTCGACGCTCGTCAACGCGCTCGTGCCGAGTGCCGATCGCGCCGTCGGCGTCGTCAACGTCGTGACGGGCCGCGGTCGCCACACCTCGTCGTCCACCGTGTCGCTACGTCTCGCGGGCGGCGGCTGGATCATCGATACCCCGGGCGTGCGGTCGTTCGGTCTCGGCCACGTCGACCCCGACAACATTCTGCGCTCCTTCAGCGACCTCGCGGCCATCGCTGAACGGTGCCCGCGCGGCTGCACCCACCTGCCCGACTCCCCCGACTGCGAGCTCGTCGACCGGGCACGCGCGGGCGAACTCGGCGAGTTCGGTGCTGAGCGCCTCGACTCGCTGCAGCGCCTGCTCACCACGCTCGTCACTCCGAGCGGGCGCACGGGCGCCGATAGCCTGAAGCCGTGACCGACGCTTCTGCCGCAGCCGCGCATCCCGATCTCGCCGCCGACCTCGCGCTCGCACTCGCGCTTGCCGACGCCGCCGACGCCATCTCGATCGACCGCTTTCGTGCCCTCGATCTGCTCGTGACGAGCAAGCCCGATCGCACCCCGGTGACGGATGCGGATCGCGCCGTCGAACAGGCCATCAGAGACCGCCTCGCGGCCGAGCGCCCCGACGATGGCATTCTCGGCGAAGAGTTCGGTACGGCAGAGGGTGCCGGAAGCGGCACCTATCGGCAGTGGATCATCGACCCCATCGACGGTACCGCGAACTTTCTGCGAGGCGTGCCCATCTGGGGCACCCTCATCGCGCTGGCTGTTGATGCTGTGCCCGTGGTCGGCGTCGTGAGCTCTCCCGCGCTCGGTCAGCGCTGGTGGGGCGCGCGAGGTCTCGGCGCCTTCACGACGCAGCACGGCGGTGCCGCGCGGAGACTGCAGGTGAGCGGCGTCAGCCAGCTCAGCGACGCGGTGCTCAGCTACAACAGCCTGCCGGGCTGGGATGACGCGGGCAGGCTCGAGCCGATCATCGACCTGACGAGGGCGGTCTGGCGCGCACGGGCGATCGGCGACATGTGGTCGTACATGCTCGTTGCCGAGGGCGCGATCGATATCGCTGGCGAGTTCGACCTGCAGCCCTATGACATGGCCGCCCTTCAGCCGATCGTCGAAGAGGCCGGAGGCCGCTTCAGCTCGGTCGACGGAGAACCTGGACCCTGGCACGGCAGCGCTCTCGCCACGAACGGCGTGCTGCACGAAGAGGTGTTGAAGCGCCTGCGCGCTCGGTAGGCTCACGGTAACCGGCACAGCGAACTCGACGAGCCGGGCATCCACTCCTCCCCAACGAAAAGAGTTCCCGTGACCCTCATCACCTCATCGCGCTGGACTCGCGCGACCGCCCTGCTCGCCGTGGGCGCGGCGACTGTCGCCCTCAGCGGCTGCAGCATTCTCAACTCACTCACCGGTGGCGGGCAGGCCACGCAAGACGACAGCGGCGAGGTCGTCGAGGGAAACGACAGCACCGACGTGTTCACGCTGCAGGTCGGCGACTGCCTCAACGACGCAAGCGCGTCAGACACTGTCGACAGCGTGCCGACGGTGCCGTGCTCCGAGCCTCACGACAGCGAGATCTACGCGTCGATCATCATGAGCGGCGACACGTATCCCGGTCAGGACGCCGTCATCGCCGAGGCCGATGCAGCCTGTCTCGACGCCTTCGCAGGCTTCATTGGAACCTCCTACGCCGATTCGGCCTACTACTACAGCTACTACTTCCCGACCGAGGGCAGCTGGTCAAGCGGCGACCGCGAGATTCTCTGCACCGTCTACGACGAGGCGGGCCAGGTCACGGGATCGCTGCAGAACATCGGCAACTGAGTAATCGGCTACTGACCAGTGCGGCGATGCTGTTCAACATCGCCGCACTGGCTGCATGCGGGCCGATCGCGCCGCCCGATCAGCCGATTCGCGACGACGACGGTGTGATCATCGAGCCGAACCCTTCGACCGACCCGTTCGCCCTTCTTGTCGGCGACTGCCTCGATGATGCTCTCGTGGCCGTTGATGCCGGCGCCGAGGTGCAGTCTCTGCCGACCGTGCCGTGCGACGGGCCGCACGACAGCGAGGTCATCGCGTCGATCACCCTGACAGGCACCACCTACCCTGGGGCCGAGGCGATAGCCGCCG
Source organism: Microbacteriaceae bacterium UBA6152 (assembly GCA_002423075.1). Classification (GTDB taxonomy): domain Bacteria; phylum Actinomycetota; class Actinomycetes; order Actinomycetales; family Microbacteriaceae; genus Microcella. Next base: position 19,727 of record DIUS01000102.1, on the reverse strand, counting down.
AAGCCGATCTCGGGTGTATCGCCGCCCTCGAGCGGCTCGTGCAAGAGTCATACCTCGAGACCCCTTACGACGTCAGCTACTACGCGCCGACCGAGTCGAGCTGGGCCGAGGGCGATCGCGAAGTGCTCTGCGTCGCCTACGATCCCGCGGGTCCGCTCACTGCTCCGCTCGGCTGAGGCGACACTCCCGCGACCGCACTCACTGGCCTTCTGCGCGCAGCTCGATCACGATCTTGCCAGGCACCCGCTGGTGCTGCAGCCGTTCGATCGCCGTGCGTGCATCATCGAGCTGCACTATGTCGGCCACCGCCGCCCGCAGGCGCCCGGCAGCAAGGTGGTCGAGTAGAATCTGCAGATCGGATGCCCGCTCGACCTGCACGGTCGACGTCAGCCGGTGCCGCACCCAGGGGTTGAGCAACCCGGCGGAGAGTTGGCGTTCGAGACCGTCGAGCACCGGACCGCCCGCCCCGTCGGCACCCACGATGACTAGCGTGCCGCGCTCGGCGAGCGCCCGTCGCAGCACGCTCAACGGTCGGCCGTCGGCCGTGTCGATGACGACGTCGAACTCGCCCCATTCGCTCGGGTCGGATACCGCACGGTAGTCGATCACCGCCTCGGCACCGAGCGACCGCACGAACGCCGCCTTCGCCGCGCTCGCGATGCCGGTCACTCGGGCGCCCTCAAGCACGGCGAGCTGGGTGAGGAACGACCCCACTCCACCGCCCGCGCCGATGACCGCCACTCGCTGGCCGGGCTGCACCTTCGCGGAGTCGCGCACGGCCTGCAACGCCGTGCCCGCCGAGATCGGCAGGGTCGCGGCATCAGCCATCGACACACCGGCGGGCACGCGGGCGACCTTGGCAGGGTTCGCGACGACGACATCGGCGAATGCTGCGGGAGCTGAGCCTGCTACCCGGTCACCCACCGCGAAGCCCTCGACCTGTGCACCGACAGCGCTCACGATGCCGGCGAACGCGAGCCCGACGACGGGCTGCCGGGGAGTGCGCCACCCGACGAACGGGCGCAGAATCGACGGCCTGCCGGTCATGAGGTGCACGGTGCCCGAGTCGGGGCTGACGGCGTGCACCTGCACGAGCAGCTGCTTCGGCCCGGCCAGCGGCACGGGACGTTCGCCGATGCTCAGCACCTCGGTGCTGCCGTAGCCGCGCTGAAGCAGGGCACGCATGGTCGAAGGGGTCATCATGATTCCGTTCGGTTCTCGGTGCTCGGGTAGCCGAACACCTCGTCGAGACGCACGCCGAGCGCATGCGCAATCTGAAAGGCGACTTCGAGCGACGGCGAATACTTGCCCTGCTCGATCGCGATGATGGTCTGGCGGGTGACTCCGACCCGCTCGGCGAGCTCGGCTTGCGTGAGCTCGCCAGCGGCGAACCGCAGGGCGCGGATGCGGTTGGTCACGCGGGTGGGCTTCACCATGCGGGCATTCCCCTCCGGTAGAGGGCGATCTTGGTGATGGCCTCGAGCATCGCCGAGAAGAAGAACCCCAGGTATATGACGTTGGCGATCCAGAACGGATCAAGCTCGAGCATCGCGAAGATGAGCGCAGTGAGCGCGGCCGCGATGAGGAGGCCACGCGAGGTGAACTCGGCGCGCGCCGTGATCTGCTTGTCGCGTATGTCGGTCTCACGCCCATGCTTGCCGGTCGTGACGGCCACGATGATCGACACCACAATCATCACCATGATCGCTACGCCTATGCTCCACAACATCGCGTCGACGTAGGGAGTCTCGGGCATCGGGGTCGTCGCCGCGCGCGTCAGCAGCACACTCAGGTAGATCGTGAAGTGCACGATCGAGACGATCACCCCGGCCCAGGCGATCTTCTCTTCGTAGCCCATGTCGTGCTCGGCCACAGGGGCCTCCCTTCGGTCAGTGTCAAGAATGCTTGACATGCTCGAAGGTAAAGCATCCGCTACATCATGTCAAGTTTTCCTGACTCACCTGATCAGAGTTGCGTGCGGCGCGTCGCTTCGGCTGGACCACCGCTGCGGCGAGACCCCCGAGCATGATCGCGCCCCCGATGAACTCAGCGGTCGTCGGCACCTCACCCTGAACGAGCCAGGCGGTCAGGATGCCCACGACGGGTACGAGCAGCGTGAACGGCACCACCGCGCTCGTCGGGTAGCGCGCGAGCAATGAGTTCCAGATGCCGTAGCCGATCAGGCTCGCGAAGACCGCCGTATACACGGTGCTACCGATCGCAACCCACGAGAGCGAGGTGAGCGCCTGCCACACGACAGGCGGCGAGTCGACGACGAGCGAGAGCGCGAGCGCCGGCACAGGGACGACGGCGCCCGACCAGACGACGAGTGAGAGGCCCGAGCGCGCCTTCGAGCGTCGGGTCAGCACGTTGCCCACGGTCCACGCCAGTGCCGAGAGCAGCGTGACCACGAGCGGCAGCCACGGTGCTACCTGGCTATGCCCGACGATGACGATCGATAGCCCCACCATGCCGATGAGGGCGCCGATCAGCTGGCGTCGAGTCGGACGCTCCCGCAACGCGACCGCGGCGACCAGTATCGAGAAGATGACTTGCGTCTGCAGCAACAGCGAGGCGAGGCCCGGCGGCATGCCGAGCATGAGCGCCACGTAGAGCAGGGCGAACTGCGCGAAGCTCAGGGTCGCGCCGATCGCGACGATATTGCGCCAGCCGATGGGCGGGGGCTTCAGGAAGAAGATCGCCGGAAGGCACACCACGAGAAACCGCAGGGCGAGGAAGAGCAGAGGCGGAACATCCGCTTGACCGGAATCGATGACGACAAAATTCGCGCCCCAGATCACGACGACGAGCAGGGCGAGCAGAGAGTGCTTAAGGCTCACCTCAACACGAGCCGGGCGCGGCTGGCTGTCACGGCAGGTCGACGATCTGCTTGCCGAGCGGCAGCAGAGCAACGGGCACCATCTTGATGTTCGCGATCGCGAACGGAATGCCAATAATCGTGATTGCGAGGCCGACGGCCGAGACGATGTGACCGATCGCGAGCCACCAGCCGGCGAGCACGACCCAGATGATGTTGCCGATGATCGAGAAGACCCCGGCGCTCGGCTTGTCGACCACCGTCTTGCCGAACGGCCACAGCGAGTACATGCCGATGCGCCACGCGGCGATGCCCCACGGAATCGTGATGATGAAGATGAACATGATCACGGCCGCGAGGGCGTAGCCCAGAAACATCCAGAAGCCCGAGAGCACGAGCCAGATGATGTTGAGAAGAGTGCGCATAGGCACAAGCATGACAGAGGCTGAGCCCTGCGCCTGCGCGCTCTGCGCGGGTTCGTGATGCACGGGGTTCCGCAGTGCGTGACAGAGACCAGTGGTGGAGATGGGGGGAATTGAACCCCCGTCCATCGCTGTGAGCCGGAGCCTTCTACGGGCGTAGTCTGCTGAATCGTTCTGCTCGGCTCCGACCTTTGTTGCAGACCCCTAGGTCGACGAGCCCAGCCTCAGTNNAAGTCCCGCGTGCGCCTGAGACGCAGGCACGCAGCAAGTCTCCTTCATGACGCCAGTGATCGGGTCGGAGACGCGCCCGGACTGACGGACTATCTACTCTGCCTAGGCGGCGAGAGCGAAGTCGGTGCGCTTAGCATTGGCACCTGTTGTGTGCAGAGATCGTTAACGAGATAACCCTGCATCCTCGACCCGCTTCTCACCGTTTCGCAGGCGATGTCGAAACCGATCATCCCCTCGGTCACCCGAGCGCTGTGCTCCATGAGGAGAACCGTGCTCGGGCGGGTCACTGTCACGCACTGTGGAGTTGTGGGGGCCGGCGCATACGGCCCGGCGGTCAGACGCCGTTCTCGGCGTAGCCCTACAGTATACGTCACCGCTGACAGACAGCCCAGCGCCGAGCAACCCCGTCACCGTGTCACCGTGTCACCGAGGAGAGCCATGCCAGAGACCGTCATCACCGTGCAGGGATCGGCACGTAGCGAGGTGCCACCCGAGCAGGCCGTGCTGCGCTTCACAATCACCGCCGACGGCCCCGAGCGCACTCTCGTCGTCGCCGCGGTGACGACGGCCCTCAACGACGTCTCGAGCCTCATCTCGGCTCGTCATGCCGACGACGGCCCCGTCTCACAATGGTCTGCCGACCGGGTGTCGGTCGCCTCTCATCGACCCTGGACCAACGACGGCACTCCGGCGGCTCTCGTGCATCAGGCCAGCGCCGCGGGCAGTGCGACGATCAGCCGCGTCGACGCCGTGGCTGAGCTCGTCGACGCCCTCGCTGCCCACGACCTCGTCACCATCGACAGTCTCGAGTGGTCGTTGACGGATGCCCGCCTCGAGCGCGAGCAGCGCGACGTGCGCACCCGCGCTGTCGCCGATGCCCGGGCCAAGGCCGAGGTATTGGCCGAGTCAGTTGGGCTCGGGTCACTGACGCCGCTCGCCCTCGCCGACCCCGGCATGCTCGACGGATCGGGCGGAGGCGCCATGCCCCTGCCGCGCATGGAGCACGCCAAGACGATGGCCGCGACGCCGCACGGAGACGCGGGATTCGCACTGCGCACCGAGGCGATCGTCATCGAGGTCGCCGTCGATGCGCGCTTCAGCGCACGCTAGGTAATGACGGTGATGCGCCCCGCCTGACGGGCGCGCAGGTCTACGAGAGCCGTGATCATGGCGGCCGTGAGCAGCACGAACGCGACGGCGCTCGCGTTACGGAAGGCGTCTTGGAAGACGACGAGCTCGGCGAAATCTCCGCGCTCAGCGTAGATCGTGGCGTAGAACGCGGCGGTTCCGGCCGCAATGCCAACGGCCGTGCCGACGCGCTGGGCGACCTGCTGAATCGATCCGGCGACTCCACCCGAAGTGACGGGCACCTCGGAGAGGGCGAGCGTCTGGTTGGGCGTGATGACTGCTCCTCCACCGGCGCCCGCGATGCCCATGGTCACCGCAACGACCCACGGAAGAGCATCCACGGGCACGACGAATGCCGCGAGCACCGTCGAACCGAGCCCTGCAATGACGAGTGCGAGGCCACCCGCGACGATGCGCCGCCCGTACAGGTGCACGACGCGACCCGACAGGAACGAGGTGACCGCCGACGCGAGCGCGAACAGAATCGTGACCATCCCCGCGAACACCGGCGCGAGCCCGATGCCGAGTTGCAGGAAGAGGGTCAACGTCAGGAAGGTCGCGGGCAGCGCGGCGAAGTAGAACATGCCGATGAGCGTGCCATTGCGGAAGCTCCGGATGCGGAACAGCGCGAAGTCGACCACTGCCGAGCGGCCGGCCCGCGTGTAGCGGCGCTCCCACAACACAAACAGGGCTGCCGTTGCTGCGGCCGCCACGAGCGAGTACCAGCGACCCGGATTGTCGTCGGCGCCTCCGGTCGTCAGCACGAACGGCAGCATAAGCGCGAGCACCGTCAACGCGAGAAGCCCGGTGCCCACGAGGTCGAGGTCTTTGCCTGCACCTGAGTCGGGTTGTGTGCGGGGCAGCAGTTTGTAGGCGAAGGGGAAGAGAGCAATGACGAGCGGCACGTTCATCCAGAAGATGAGCCGCCACCCGAAGTCGGGGTCGCCGATGCCGACGAAGAGGCCTCCGAGCGTCGGGCCGAACGCGGTGGCGAGCCCGATCACAGCGCCGAAAATGCCAAAAGCGCGCCCGCGGGCCGGGCCGGTGAACAGCTGCTGCGTCAGCCCGAGCACTTGCGGCATGAGCAGTCCGGCCGCAACGCCCTGCAGCACACGAGACGCCGTGAGCACCTCGACCGTCGGGGCGATCGCGCACAGCAGGCTCGCGACGAGGAACACCACGAGGCCGATGAGGAACATGCGGCGCCTCGAATGCAGATCACCCCAGCGGCCTGCCGGCACGAGCACGACACCGAAGGCGAGCACATAGCCCGCGACGATGATTTGGATCTCCGTGGGGCTCGCCTCGAGCGCTTGCTCGATCGCCGGAATGCCGACGTTGACCTTCGAGAGGTCCAGAATCGTCAGGGCGGCGACCGACACGGCGATCGCGAACGCCTGCCAGCGGGTGCGGTCACTCATGGCGGGCGCAGAGTCAGTCACGAGCCTCAAGCCTACGCCGGGTTCGTTGTGGCCTCAGTACGGTGACAACTGCGCATGTGACTGGCGAATGACCCATCGGGTCATTCGCCCATGCGATTGCGCGTGCGCATGGCGCGATCGGCCTCGCGCCTGTCTTGCCGCTCGCGCAGGGCGTGCCGCTTGTCGTACTCCTTCTTGCCTTTAGCGACGGCGAGCTCGACCTTCGCCCGCCCGTCGAGAAAGTAGATGCGCAGCGGCACGAGCGTGTAGCCGCCCTCTTTGACTTTCTGGCTGATCTTGATGATTTGCGCCTTGTGCAGCAGCATTTTGCGCTTGCGACGGGGCGGGTGGTTGGTCCAGGTACCTTGCGTGTACTCGGGAATGTGCACGGCGTCGAGCCACGCCTCACCGCCGTCGATGTAGCCGTAGCCGTCCACGAGGCTCGCGCGGCCCATGCGCAGCGACTTGACCTCGGTGCCGCTCAGCACGAGGCCAGCCTCGTATGTGTCTTCGATGGCGTAGTCGTGCCGCGCCTTGCGGTTGGTCGCGACGACCTTCTCGCCAGTCTCTTTCGGCACGATTCACCTCCTGCTGCGGCCGACCGATGTTGCGCGCACGCCGCGCGCAGCCCTCCAGCATACTCAGGCGCATGCCCCGCGCATCCCCAGCGCGTGTCGTTCGTAACTCAGGCTGAGCGGCCTGATGTGTCGCAGCAATCGTGCACTACCGGCCCCTCAGCCTGAGTTACGAACACCACGGGGCGCAGGAGCACTCGGGTTGCGGGGTCAGACGCGTAGGTAGCGGGTGATGGCGACGTTCGCCGAGAGCGCGGCGAGCAGCGCGCCGGCACCGAGCAGCACGGGAACCACCAGCAGCGCTTCAGAGAGCCCGACGAACGACGTCAGCGGCAGGGTTTGCGCGAGATAGCCCTGCACGAAGAACTCGACAATCGCGACGATAGCGAGCCCGGCCAACACAGAGCCGATGAGCGCGGCCGCGACTCCCTCGATGATGAACGGCGTCTGGATGAAGCGGTTGGATGCGCCGACAAGCCGCATGATGCCGATCTCGCGGCGCCGCGAGAAGGCGCTCAGGCGGATGGTCGTAGCGATGAGCAGAGCCGCGGCGACCAGCATGAGCGCAGCGACCCCGACCGCCGTGAAACTCGCGGCGTTGAGAATGTCGAAGATCTGATCGAGCAGGCTGCGTTGATCGACCACACTCTCGACTCCAGCGAGGCCGCGCAGCGAGTCTTGCAGCACGGCGCTCTGCGTGGGGTCGACGAGGTTGACCCAGAACGCCGACGGAAGAAGGTCGGGTGTCACGAGGTCGGCTACGGCCTGGCCCTCGAACTGCTCTTGGAAGTTGGCGAACGCCTCTTCTTGCGTCTCGAAGTAGAACGTGTCAATGAAGGGCGCGAGCGTGGGCGACTCGAGCTGCGCCTGCACTGTGGCGATCTGATCGGGGGTGGCGGGCTGCTGATCGCAGCCGCCGACGGTCGTGAACTCGGTGCAGAGGTAGACCGCGACCTGCGCGCGGTCGAACCAGTACGACTTCATCTGAGTGATCTGCATCTGCAGCAGAATCGCCGCACCGACGAAAGTGAGCGAGATGAAGGTGACCAGTACGACCGAGATGACCATACTGAGGTTGCGGCGCAGGCCCTGACCGACCTCGCTGAGCACGAGCCCGAGCCTCACCGGTGTTCTCCCGACGTCATGGACTGCACGCTCGGCGGTGTCGCGGGCACACCGATTCCGAAGCCCTGGGTCACGATCGGGGTCGCCTGTGTCTTGTAGCCACCGCCGCGCTCGTCCCGCACGATGCGGCCGCCGATGACCTCGATCACGCGGCGCTGCAGTCGGTCGACGATGCCAGCGTCGTGCGTCGCCATGATGACCGTCGTGCCGTTCGCGTTGATGCGCTCGAGCAACGCCATGATGCCCGCGCTCGTCTCGGGGTCGAGGTTGCCCGTGGGCTCGTCGGCAAGCATGATCGCTGGCTTGTTGACCACGGCGCGCGCGATCGCGACGCGCTGCTGCTCGCCGCCCGAGAGCTCGTGCGGAAACCGCTGCGCTTTGCCGTCGAGGCCGACGGTCTGCAGCGCATCCGGCACGGCCTCGTGAATGAAGCCCTTGCTCTTGCCGATGACCTGCAGCGTGAAGGCGACGTTGTCGAAGACGGTCTTGTTCGGCAGCAGGCGGAAGTCTTGAAAAACGACGCCGAGATTGCGCCTGAAGTAGGGCACCTTGCGGCTCGAGATGCTGCCGAGGTCTTGGCCCAGCACGTGAATCGACCCGCTCGACGGCTTCTCTTCTTTCAGCACGAGCCGCAAGAAGGTCGACTTGCCCGAGCCCGAAGCGCCGACGAGAAAGACAAATTCGCCGCTCAGAATCTCGAGGCTGACGCTGTTGAGCGCCGGCCGCGCGGTTCCGCGGTAGACCTTGGTGACCTCATCGAATCGAATCATCGTGCGCCAGCGTAAGCGGCGGCGCCCCTCGTGCCGCGGTGCGACACCCGCACAGGTGCTGTTCTCAGCACTCGCTTAGTCGACGGGAGGTTGCGTGATACCGATGACCGAGCCCTCGAGGTCACGGAACGCCGCGTACCGACCCCAACCCTCAACGACATTAATCTCAGCGGCGATCTCTCCACCTGCGTCGACCACGCGAGCAAGGATCGATTCGAGGTCGTCGACCGTGAGGTAGATCCGCAGCCCTTCACCGCTCGGCGCGTAGTCGCCGCCCTCGGTGATCGAGATGGCCGGACCGTCGGGGTCGTCGTGCGGAAAGAACACCATGCGCTGGTCGTCGATCTCTGAGATTTCGAGCTCGAGATCGAAGACACGAGCGTAGAACGCGAGCGCGCGTTCGAGGTTGCGCGACGGAACCTCGACGATGTTGATGCTCACCATGGCGAGCACTCTACGACGTCGCGCGCTACTCGTCGAGAGGGCGCTTGCGCCACTTGATGCCGGCAGCGATGAAGCCGTCGAGGTCGCCGTCGAACACCGCCGAGGGGTTGTTGACCTCGTACTCGGTGCGCAAGTCTTTCACCATCTGGTACGGCGCGAGCACGTACGAGCGCATCTGGTCGCCCCAACTCGCGGTGATGGTTCCGGCGAGCTCCTTCTTCGTCGCCGCCTCCTGCTCTTTCTGCATGATGAGCAGTCGCGACTGCAGAACGCGCATCGCCGCCGCGCGGTTCTGGATCTGGCTCTTCTCATTCTGCATCGACACGACGAGCCCGGTCGGTAAGTGGGTGATGCGCACAGCCGAGTCGGTCGTGTTGACCGACTGCCCGCCCGGCCCCGACGACCGGAACACATCGACGCGGATGTCCGACTCGGGCACGTCGATCGCCGCACTCTCTTCGAGCAGCGGAATGACCTCGACCGCGGCGAAGCTCGTCTGCCGCTTGCCCGCGGCACCGAAAGGCGACATGCGCACGAGGCGGTGCGTGCCCGCCTCGACGCTCAGCGTGCCGAAAGCATGGGGCGCAACCACCTCGAAGGTCGCGCTCTTGATACCCGCTTCTTCAGCGTACGAAATGTCCATGACCGTCGTGCCGTAGCCGTGCTGCTCGGCCCAGCGCAGGTACATGCGCATGAGCATCTCAGCGAAGTCGGCGGCATCGACGCCACCAGCGCCCGCGCGAATGGTGACGACGGCGGGGCGCGCGTCGTACTCGCCGTCGAGCAGCGTCTGCACCTCCATCTCGGAGAGCGTCTTCTCGATCGCGTCGAGCTCGGCCGCGGCCTCGTCGGCGGCATCAGAGTCGTCGGCTTCGCGCGCCATCTCGATGAGCACATCGAGGTCGTCGAGCTTCGCCTGCAGCTCGGTGATGCGCTTGAGCTCGCTCTGCCGGTGGCTGAGCGCGCTCGTGACCTTCTGAGCGTGCGTCGTGTCGTCCCAGAGGTCGGGAGCACCGGCCTGCTCGCTCAGCTCGCGGATGTCGCTCTCGAGCCTCTCAACGTCGATCACCGCTCGAATGTCGGCGAAGGTGCTGCGGGCGGCCGCGATGCGCTCGGCGAAATCCAGATCGATCATGTCGAAGCCAGCCTACCGGCGGGGCGTAGCATGGTTCTCGAGATGACCGACAGTCCGCACGAGTTTCGATGGCGATCGATCGTCGCACCTGCGCTGTTGCCCACGTTGCTGTTCACCATCGGTGAGGGCGCGATCATCCCGCTCATTCCCTCGTTGGCCGCGCAGACGGGCGCGGGCCTTGCCGCCGCCGGCCTGGTCGCCGCGATGCTGCTCGTGGGGCAACTGATCGGTGATCTGCCCGCGGGGTGGATCGTAGCGCGCGTCGGCGAGCGCAACGCGATGCTCGGGGCACTCGTCGCCGCCGGTCTCGGCATCGCTCTTGCTGCCTTCGCCAGAACCACCGCCTTTCTCGGTCTGGGCATGCTCGTGCTTGGCGCTTCGGCGGCCGTCTTCGGCCTTGCCCGTCACGCTCTCTTAACCACCGCCGTGCCCGCCGCCTACCGCGCGCGAGCCCTCTCGGCACTCGGGGGCTTCTATCGCCTCGGCATGATGATCGGGCCGTTCTTGAGTGCCGCCATCATTACCGTCACGGGCAGCATCGGCGCCGTCTACTGGCTGTCGATCGTCATGCTCATCGCTGTTGCCGCGAGCCTGCTGCTGCTTCCCGACCCCGAGAAGCTGCTGCGCGTGCGCGACGATGTCGAATCGCGGCCCGCCGCAAGCCCGCTCGATGTGCTGCGCACGATCGGGCGTCGACGCAATGTGCTCGCGCGGCTGGGTCTGGCAGCGCTCACCGTCTCGGCCCTGCGCGCGAGCCGTCAGGTTCTCCTGCCCCTGTGGGCAGTGAGTATCGGCCTGGGCGATGCTCAGACAGCGACGATCATCGGCGCCACGGCCGCCGTCGACTTCGCGTTGTTTTATCTCGGCGGCTGGCTCATGGATCGCTTTGGTCGCCTCTATACCGCCGTGCCGTCGACGGTCGGCCTGGGGCTCGGCTTCATCGTGCTTGCGGTGACCGCAGGTACCGACAACCCCATCGCGTGGTTTGTCGGCGTTGCCATCTGGCTCGCCCTCGCCAACGGCATCGGCGCGGGGATTCTCATGACCATGGGCAGCGACCTGGCTGGCCGCGCCGACCCCGCGATGTTCCTCGGAGCGTGGCGTCTGATTCTCGACGCGGGCGGCGCGGGCGCTCCCCTGCTGCTCGCCGGCCTCACGGCCGCATTCTCACTCGCTGTCGGGGCCGGAGTGCTCGGCGTGCTCGGTCTGGTCGGCGCGGGCATGCTCGGCTACATGATTCCGCGGTATCTGCCACGGGACACCGGAGCGCCGTAACGCGCGGTCAGCTCGCGGCGGTCGGCAGGCCCTGGAACGCGCTCGACGGAAGGTCTTTCTCGTCGCCGCGCACAGCATCCAGAATGCGTGTGACGACAGCGGCCGGCTCGTAGCCGACCGGGAACGCCGGCCGCTCGCCCGCAATGGGGTGGTGCGAAAGCTCGGTCTCGGTGTGGCCGGGACGGGCGTCGATGACGCGGATGCCCGAGCGCCGCAGCTCGCGGGCGGCGACGTGATGCGCCGCGGCCACGGCAGCCTTGACCGCGCTGTAGGCGCCGATACCCGCAGTGGGGGTCTCGCTCACCACACCGCTGAGCGAGACGATGAACGGCGAGCCGCCCGCCGTGGCCGAGTCGGCGAGTGACGGCGCGGCGGCCCGAAGAACGCGCAGCGGAGCCATGACGTTGACGCGCCACAACGTCTCAAAGGTCTCGTCGGTGGTATCGGTGAGGGCGCCGAACGCGACGACTCCGGCCGCGTTGATGATGCCGTCGAGCCTGCCATGGGCGGTGTGCGCCGTATGACCGCACTCTGGGAATATGCAGAGCGCGCCCAGGCCGCGTCGTGCTACCGCTCAGGAGCGAGCGGCGTACTGCAGCGCCTGCTGGGCGAAGGCGGCCCCGACCTCGTGCGCCTGATCGCGATAGCGCCGCCAGTTCTCATGACTGCGTCGCTCGTGCTCAGCAGGGTCGAGGCCTTCCCGTTCGTACACGTCTCGGCCACCGGCGATCCACGCCAACTGTGTCGCGAGGCCCACCTCGAGATGGAACTGCAGCCCCCAGGCGGCCTCACCCACTCGATAGGCCTCGATGATGCCGTCAGTCTCGGCGAGCAGCACGGCACCTTTGGGTAGCTCGTGGCTGTCGAAGTGGTAGTGGTACACCTCGATGTCGCCGGCATCGGCCGTGCGCACGAGCGGTGCGACCACCGGGTCGCTCGCGGCCGCCTCGGTGAGCCGTGCGCGGGTCCAGCCGAGTTCGGGCACGGGCGATGGTCGAAAGGCGGCCCCCGCCGCCGCCGCGAGCAGCTGCGAGCCGAAGCACAAGCCCAGCACGGGCATACCGAGGTCGAGGGCCCTCTGCATGAGCTGCTTCTCGTGCGTCATCCAGGGGTGCTTCGGCTCGTCGGGCACTCCGGCGTAGGCGCCGAGCGCGATGATGCCGCTGAACCGCGAGAGAGCATCCACCGCCGGAGCCCCGTCGGGGTCGCGCTCGACGTCCCACGTGACGATGCGAAGCCCGGCCTCGGCGAGCGGCGGAGCGAGCTCGTTGAGGTTGTCATCGACGTCGTGCAGCACGACGAGCACCTCGGGCTGCTCGCTAGTCACGAGGCGTCGGCGGCGGACTGCATCGCGACGATGTACTCCCGAATAGTAGGAACCCCTTCGAGCTTCTCTCGGAAGAACGTGTTGACGAGGTTGATGACGTGGTTCTGCGCCGCCTCGACCTCGCTCGTGCGCCGCTCGCCCGCGTTCTGGTCTTCGAGGGTGCGCCGCAGCGTGAGCAGCGCGGCGACGATCTCGGCCTCCTCATCGCCCTCGAGCATGTCGATGACCTGCAGCATGAGCGTGTCGGCCTGGTCGCGCACCGAATCGATCGGGATGCTCGTGCCGGGTTGCGTCGCGTTGTCGAGCGTCGAGATGAGTGACCACACCTGGTAGAGGATCGTCGCGGGCTCGTCGAAGAGCTCTCGCACGTAGGCCGCATCGAGGTGCCGGCCCGACAACCGGAAGATGTTGTACATGCGCTTGGCGGCCTTGCCGTAGTTGAGCTGCTTGGTGAGGTACTTGCGCACCTCGTCTTCGAGCCGGTCGACGTACTCGTCGAGAGCATCGTCACTGACGAACTTGGCGACTTTCGCGAACGTCGGCATCGAGTCGGCATCGAGGTAGACCTCTTGAAAATAGGCGTCGAGGTAGCCGTCGAGCGGCACGATCTCACCGTCGGGGGCCTCCCATGTCACGTCGATGACGTTGCTCGCGTTCGAGAGCGCCTTGCGCGCGGGGTCGGCGACAACCCAGTCAAGCTTGCACCAGCCCGGGTCGAGCGCGGCCTGCTGCCAAGTGAGCGTCTGCACGGTGCCGTCGGCGAGCGTCAGCTCGATTCGTTCGGCCTCGATCTCGGCCGGGGTCCAGGAGATCGGGCTGCCCTTCTTGCGCGCTGTGCCGCCGTGCAGGCAGTCGACGGGATAGCTACCGAGCTTGCCCTCGAGAAACTGGAACGGGTCGCCCGTTGCGGTGCGCCTCGCCGCCGCGCGCATGCAATCGGCCATGATGCGGCAGGCGTCGTCGCGCGTCTCGGCCTTGATGTTGAGCCGCTGAAAGTAGTCGCAGTCACCGGGGAACGATTGAATCTTCGATTGCGCTGCCGACCCGCTGAGTGCCAGAGCCCCCTCGACCACACCCTCGGGCCCCGTGACCTGGACGACCTCACCGATGCGCCGGAACCGCTCGAGATCGCGCGGCGTGAAGTCGAGCATGCTGACGCGATGCCCGAAGACGCCGCTCTCGTGCTCGACAATGTGTTCGTCGCTCTCGGCGTCGGCGGCGATCGCGGCGAGCCACTGCAGCGCGCCCTCTTCGTCGAGCTGCACGCCCAGGCGGGCGGCCGACTCGCGAATGCGCTCGAGGTCGTCGGCAGGGGTCTGAGTCGGGGGCGTCATCGGCGTGCCTCTCGGGTGGATGCGATGCCCGCCTCGGTCAGTCGGAGCGTGCGGCGCGCTCCGCCCGAACCGATCGGAACAGCGCCGCCTGGTCGCGAGCGTCGTCCAGTGCATTATGCGTCAGGTCGACGGTCACTCGATAGTGCTCGGCGACGTGCACCATGCTCGTCTCGGCCCACGGCAGCCCGGTGACCCCCATGTAGAAGGCCTTGATGTCGAGCGCCGAGTGCCCGAACGGGTTGCGGCCGAGGTAGCGGTCGAAGTAGTCGGCCACGAACATCCAGTCGAAGGGGGCGTTGAAGCCGACCATCACGGCACGGTGCCCGTCGGGCGTGACCGAGTCGATCCAGTCGGCGAACGCCTGCATGGCCGTCTTGGGGTCGGTTCCGGATGCTCGCAAGCCGTCGAGCGTGAACCCCCCGACGCTCATCGCCGAGTCCAGCACCCCCTCGCGGTCGGGCTTGAGCTCGGCGTAGAAGTGGTCGGGTGCTGGGGTCGCGAGTCGATCGATGACGCACGCGCCGATCGAGAGCATTGCGTAGTTGCTCGGGCTCGGGCCCGCCGCCTCGATGTCGACGCTGATGAGGGTGACGGGGCGGGCTTCGCGCGCGTGGGGCATGGTTCCATTCTGGCCTGGTGTGAGGTCAGTCGAAGACGCTGCGGCTCGTCGCGGTGACCTGCAGCGGGATGCCCTCCGGCACGAAGACGCTGACCACGGGCGGGGCCCACACCGCCGCGAGGGTGACCCGCGCGCTGAGACCGTCAGGGGTCGTCGCCGAGACGAGCTGTAGCCCCTCCAGCTGCGAACCCGGCGCCTGTGCGAGGTAGTCGGCCGCGGCAGCCGCGACCTCAGGCTGCGTGAGGCGCGGGCGCAAGACGCCTTCGGCTGTGGGCCGCACCGAGGCGAGGTCGAACGACTCGGCGGCGGCGAGCGCCGCACCATCGGCGAGCGTGAAGAGGCGTGTGCGCTCAAGGTACAGCGAGGTGGCGGCGCTGCCGAGCAGCACGACCGCGAGTGCGAGGGCGCCGAACCCCGCGATGAGCGGCAAGATGGAGCCGCGGTCGTCGCGCGGGTCGAGGCGGAGCATCCGTCGCCGAGGACTCGTCGCACGTGTGCCGCTCAACGCGCGCCCCAGAATCGCGAGACCTGCTGCGTCGCGCTCGCCTCGACCGGTACCGCGAGCGGCACGCGCAGGTCGAAGATCGGCGGCACGAGCGGCAACGGCACGCGCACGGCGACCTCAACCGTGACCCAACCGCGGCGGGTGTGGCACTGACCCGGGTTGGGAGCGCAACTGATGCTGAGGGTGACGTCGCTCGGGTCGAGTGCGTGGTCGGCGAGGGCGAGGTCGAGCGCGCGCCGGGCAGCCGCTGTTCCCGCGGAGGTCGACTCCGCCTGGACGAACACGCGAGCACCCTGCCGCGCGGCCCCCTCGGTCGCGAGTGCCGCCGACTGGATGGTGCCGAGCGTGAGAATCAGATAGACGAGCGGCACGAGCATCAACAGCCCTGCCGTGATGAACTCGAGGGAGGCCGAGCCGCGGTCGGAGCATCCGGCGACGCCGTTGTCGGCCGGTTCAGCGAAGAGGCTCGAGCGCAGCACGCCCGCTCACCTCCAGCGTGTCGTCGATGCCGATCATGCCGATGAGGGGCAGCGGCGAGCGCACGGTGATGATGACGACCGGATGCCCGCCGAACGCCCCCGTGCCCGCCGAGATGCTCTGCGCGTAGCTCTCGCCGAGGGCCGCGGTGATGAGCTCGCGGCTACGCTCGATGCCCGCGGGCAGGGAGCTGTCGGCGAGTGCCGCGAACCGCGCACCTTCGGCTGCCGCATCGATGAGGGTCGTGCGGATGTGCAGGGCGAACGCGACCTGCAGCACGCTGAGCGTGACGAGCGTGAGCAGCACGGCGACGAGCACGAACTCGACCGGAGCCGAGCCGCGGTCGTCGGTGAGCCGCGCGACGACGGGGTGCGGGGTGCCGCGAGCGAGCATCCGGCGGCGCATCGGACCCAGCCGCCTAGAAGCCGGTGACGCGGTCGATCGCCTGCTGGAAGACGCCTTCGAGCGCGGGGCCGGCGAGCGCCCAGATCACGATGACGAGCCCAGCTGTCATGAGGGTGATGAGCACCCAACCGGGAACATCTCCACGGTCGTCGGCGGCTTGGTCGAGAAAGTCGAGGAATCTGCGCATGCGCGCGATTCTGGCGCGGCCGGGCCCTGCGCGTCTCGGGCTTTCCACAGTCGCGCCGTCAGACGGTGTCCGCTCCCCCCGGTCGCCGGCGCGACACGCCGACCTTTGGGCGCGACACGCCGCACACGCGCAGGTTCACCGGGTTGATGCGACACCCTTCGTTCCGCTGCCGGGTCGCCAACAGCGCCCGCGCCCGGCATGCTTGAGTCGTGACCGACACCCGAGCGCCCGCGACCGTGTCGCTCGAGCGTCTGCGGGCATCGCTCGCCGATGTGGGGCTCAGCTTGCACCTCGACGGCATCGTCGAGCAGCGCGAGGCCGCGTCCGCCGCCGTGAGGCAGATCGACGACTACATCCGCCCGCGCCTCGCCGACCTCGACGCGCCGCTGCTCGCGGTCGTCGGGGGCTCGACCGGCTCGGGTAAGTCGACGATCGTCAACGCGTTGCTCGGGGTCGCAACGACGCGCGTGGGCGTCATCCGCCCGACAACGCGCCAGCCGATTCTCGTGCACTCCCCCGTGGATGCCGGCTGGTTCGCGAGCGACCGCATTTTGCCGGGGCTCGCGCGCGTGCGCGGCCGGGTCAGTGCTCCGGGCACCGCCGCGAGCGACGCAGGCGACACCCCCGAGGCCGCGCGCATCAGCGAGCTCATGCTGCTGGAGCACGAGGCCGTGCCGCGCTCGCTCGCGATCATCGACGCCCCCGACATCGACTCGGTTGCTGACGAGAACCGCGCCCTCGCGGCGCAACTGCTCGCCGCCGCCGACCTGTGGCTCTTCGTCACCACTGCCAATCGCTACGCCGACGCGGTGCCGTGGCGCCTGCTCGAGAGCGCTGCCGCTCGGCAGATCACGGTCGGGGTCGTGCTCAACCGCGTGCCGCCCGGAGCCGTCGACGAGCAGCCGCTCGACGAACTCGGCATGCTGCCCGCGACCGCGGTCGACGGCCCGCGCGCCTGGCTCGAGGGCATCGCCGGCGATCGCGCATCCCGAGCCCGCATCGCGGCGCGCACGCTGAGCGGTGCCATCACCGACCTCGATCGGCGTGTGGCCCGCATCGCGGATGCTCGCCAGCAGCAACTCGACTGGCTCGACGGTGCCGAAGCCGCCGCCGATGCCCACTACCAAGCGGCGATTGACGCGGTCGACGCTGCGACGAGCGACGGAGCGCTGCTGCGCGGCGAAGTGCTCGCGCGGTGGCAAGACTTCGTGGGAACCTCCGATTTCTTCCGCAAGGTCGAGTCGTGGTTCTCGCGCACGCGCGACAGCCTGACGGCATGGGTGACTGGCAAGCCCAACCCGGTGATCGAGGTCGAGACGCAGATCGAAACGGGGCTGCAGGCCGTCATCATCGACCAGGCCGGGCGTGCGGCCGCGGCGGCGTGGGCCGACCTGGAGCGCAGTGCTCCGGGGCGGATGGTTGCCGAGCTCAACCCGCAGCTCGCCGCCGAGAGCCCCGAGCTGCGGTCGAAGGCGGCTGCGATGATCCGCGAGTGGCAGGGCGCGCTCATGCAGCTCATCCACGACAACGCGGGCAACAAGCGCGTGAAGGCTCGCGTGCTGTCGCTCGGGCTCAACGTCGTGACGGTCGCGCTCATGATCGTCGTGTTCGCCTCGACCGGCGGACTCACGGGCGGCGAGCTCGCGATCGCGGGTGGTTCGGCTGTCGTCGGCCAGAAGTTGCTCGAGACGATTTTCGGCGAAGACGCCGTGCGACGGCTCGCCGCTGAAGCCCGGCTGGATCTGCAGCGGCGGCTCGAGGCGCTGTTTGACTCCGAGGCCGATCGACTCGGCACCGCGCTCGAGCCGCTGCGGTTCGGGTCATCGCCCGAGGCTTTGCGGCGCGAGTCGCAGGCGCTACTCGACGATGTGGCGCGAGCGGCGGAGGAAGCGTGAGCGCGGTGGGTTCTCCGTGAGCGCGTCGAAGGCGACCCTCGACGAGCGCATTGCCGCTCTGCGCACAGTGACCGAAGCGGGTGTCGGGCGCCTCCCGAGCGCGATCGCCGACGAGGCCGCGGCGCTGCTGCAGCAGGCCGAGGCTCGTCGCGACCGCTCCCCCGAGCACACGGTGGTCGGCGTCTTCGGTGCGACCGGGTCGGGCAAGTCGAGCCTCGTCAACGCGCTCGTCGGCGACGAAGTGGCTAAGGCCCACGTGCGGCGCCCGACGACGTCGCAGGCCCTCGCCGTCACGTGGGATGCCACCGGTGCCGCCGACCTGCTCGACTGGCTCGAGATTCGCGAGCGCGTCGAGCGCACCGAGCCGATCGACCCGCGCGCGGGCAAGCTCGTGCTCGTCGACCTGCCCGACGTGGATTCGATCGAGGCGGGCAATCGCGCGATCGCCGAGCGACTGGCCGGTCAGGTGGATGCTCTGCTGTGGGTCGTCGACCCGCAGAAGTATGCCGACGATGTGCTGCACGCCCAGTTCATCGCCCCGCACGCCAAGCACGCCGCGGTCACGCTCGTGGTGCTCAATCAAGTGGACCTGCTCGCGGCGTCAGACCGAGCATCCGTCGTCGCGTCGCTGCAGTCGGTCATCTCGCGCGACGGACTGCCCCGCGCCCGCGTGCTCTCGGTGAGTGCCCGTACGCTCGAGGGCATCGGCGCGCTGCGGACGGCAATCGGCGATCTCGCGGCGGCCCGCAAGGCTCGGGATGCTCGCCTCACCGCCGACGTGCAGACCCTCGCGGCGCGCATCGATGACCCGGGGTCGGCGACTCGACTTGATGCTCGTGCATCGGTGCGCGTGCGCGACGAGGTCGGCACCGCCGCGGGCGTCGACGTCGTCGCGGCTGCCGTTGCGAGTTCGTACCGCAAGCGTGCCGGGCAAGTCACCGGCTGGCCGCTCGTCTCGTGGATCGGGCGGCTGCGCGCCGACCCGCTCACGCGCCTGGGGCTCGGGCCTCGGCGCCGTGGCTCTGACAAGAACAGCGACCCCGATGTGCACCGCACGAGCATGCCGCTGCTGAGCGCCGGGGCTCAGGCTCGCCTCTCGCTCGCAGTGCGATCGTTCGCCGACAGTGCCGCCTCGGGGCTTGCCGGGCCGTGGAAGGCCGCCGTGCGCACCGCGGCCGAGGGCGCGCGCGACCGGCTGCCCGCTGATCTCGACCTCGCGATCGCGCGCACTCCCCTGCCCGCGAAGGGCTCGTGGTGGTGGGTGCTGGTCGGCATCGTGCAATGGTTCGCGATCGTGATCGGCGTGGGTGGTGCGCTCTGGCTCGTCGGCGCCTCGCTACTGCCGACGTTCGGGATGCCCGCTCTGCTCATTCCGCGCGTCGAGGACGGGCCGCTCGAGGGCTGGGCGATCCCCACGCTGCTGATCATCGCGGCCGTGCTCGTCGGAGTGCTGCTCGGCCTCCTCTCGGCCGCGCTCAGCGCCCTGACCGCGCGCGCGCGGCGGCGTCGCACGCGTCGACGACTGCTTGCCTCGGTCGACGAGGTCGTGCAGCGCGATGTGGTCGCGCCGGTCGCGGCCGAGCTCGACCGCGCGCGTGCGGTGGCTGCTGCGCTCGCCATCGCCCGGCGCTGAG
>DIUS01000073.1 GCA_002423075.1 Microbacteriaceae bacterium UBA6152 | reverse complement strand
TGATGCTCTCGAGCCCGACGGGCCGGCTTGACGCGAAGCGCTGGGCGAAAGCTCACGGTGTCGCGCCGGTCATGCGCGACTTCATCCGCGATGCGACGAGTCTTGCCTACGCGCGTCAGCGCATTCTCGGTGACCGCGACTCGATCGGCTCGCAGGCTGACGAGGCGGTGCTGCTGCAGAGGGTCGCGGCCGCACGACACACGCTGCGGGGCGCGGCGCCGACGGCGTGAACGTTGCCGCGCTCCGTCGTCAGAAAGCGGATCGCAGGGCGAACTGGCCCCCCAGAACACCACGACGAGGTCTCACCTGCTGCGCCGAACCCCCAGCGGCCAGCCGCGTGGTCGCTGCGCGGTATTGCGCGAGATCGTCCCGCGTGACGGGCACGAAGAGCGGCGCGCAGTCGATCGTGCGGTCCACGCGCTGAGCCTGTCATGGCACCGATCGCCACCCCAGAACAGACTCGCCGCCCAGTGGCGGGGCGATGCCTCCGGCGCACCTGGGCGGCGAGTTGATCTGACACCAGTGTGCGCCTCGAGGTTTCGGTTTGGCAAGACCCCGCGGCAACTCGCCGACCGCACAGCCCCCGATGGGGGGAGGCACCGCGGTGGGCGCCCTTGCTACCCTGGCCAGCGATCGGCCTGCGAACCGACGGGCCGCCCACCACTGATCGCCGCGGCGTGACGCGAACCGCGAAGGGTGACGCACACGATGTCGACTTGCGCCGCCTGCTCTGCGCCATTGCGCGAGAGGGCGAGATTCTGCACTCGCTGCGGTGCCGCCGTGGAGTTCGAGATCGTGGATGCTCACGCAACGATGCCGGTCGAGCCAGTGCCTCCGCCATCGGCCGAACTCGCCGCCGAGCGCTACGCCGACCCACAGTCTGACACCGTGGCCGAGGTCGAAGCGCCGCAGCCCGCGGTTCCTGCCCGCATCGCTCCTCAGCGCCGAGGCGCGCGGGTGTTGACTCGCAGCACGGCGGCGACGTGGGCTCTCGTTGCCGGGGTGGCGCCCCTCGCGGTCTCGGCCATCGGCAACCTATTGTCGTCGCAGCTCGGCGTCGCCGCCCTCGCGCGCATCGAGACGGGTGATGTGCAAGGCGCGTGGGCGCCGGTACTCACCGTGCTCGCGCTCGTCTTCGTCGGCAACGCGGCCCTGCTGACGGTGTGCGCGATCATGGGCGTTCGCGGCATCCGCGAGACGGCCAACGGCATCACGCGCGGGCGCGGCCTCGCGATTGCTGGGCTGGCGGCCGGCGGGGTCAATCTCGTGCTCTGGGTCGCGGGTCTCGTCGTCACCGTCGGCGGACTCAATCTCGTGCTCGTCTGACCTCACCAGCCAGAGCACGGCATGCTGCCAGGCTTCTGCCAGGTTGCAGCGCATCCGAATCGGTCTCCCGGGCGGAAGTAGTGGGTGAAGGCACTTCCGCCTGACGCCCTGAGAGGGGATCACTCCCTCGGGAGACCTACCAAGGAGGAACCATGCGCAACCGTATTCTCGCGGGGCTGGGCGTCGCCGCCCTCGCCACCGCAGGCATCGCCGTTCCGGCGAACGCCCTCAGCAGCACCACGGCCGACCTGTGGGTCGTGCACGCATTCCCCGGTGCGACCGTCGACATCGTGCTCTCGGGCGCAGCCGATCTGACCCTCAACGACGTGGCCCCCGAGACGGTCGCGCCACAGGTTGACGTTCCGGCCGGCGACTACCAGGTCGAGATCTTCACCTCCGACGGGGTGACCTCGCTGCTCGGACCGATCGACGTGACCCTCGCCGCGAACACCTCGTACTCGGCGGTTGCCCACCCGGACGCTGATGGCGACCTCACTCTGACGCCGTTCGTGAATGACCTCTCGTCAATCGCCGCGGGCGAGAGCCGCGTGGTCGTGCGTCACACGGCTGAGGCGCCGGCCGTCGACGTTCTCGCCGGTGGTGGCCCGCTGTTCGAAGGCGTGACCTCCGGCCAGGAGGGCGTCGTCGACGTTCCCGCTGGCACCTACGAGGTCGAGGTTCAGGTCGCTGCTGACAGCTCGACGGCCATCGGACCGGTCGACCTGACCTTCGCTGCAGGTACGGCGTACCTCATTCACGCCTACGGTGCCGGTCTCGACCTGCCCTACGGCGTCGTGATGTTCGAGATCGCGGGTCTCGGTGCAGGCCCAGACGGTGTTCCCGCCGGTTCGGCTGGTCTTGCTGCCGAGGGCGGCGTGAACGGCGCGGCTGTCGCCGGTCTTGGCGCACTGCTGCTCGCGCTCATCGCGGGAGCCGCGCTGATCGTCCGTCGTGCCGCTATCGTCTCCGGACGCTAAGCGCACCATGCACTCTCAGAGAAGCGGGGGGCTGGCAGTTCTCGTCGCCGGCATCCTGCTCCTCGCCGGGTGCTCGGCTGTTCCCGCAGAGAAGCTCGCGGGACAGCCGGGCATCGGTGTGGTCGCCCAGAAGGGCGCGATCGAGGTCGAGAACGTCGCGATCACGCCCGATAACCTCGTGCCCGTGGCTGAGCCCACTCGCATCAGCGTGGCAGGGTTCGTGAGCAACATGCGGGTCGAACCTCAAGGCCTCGACGCGCGGGGGCAGATGGCGTTGCCGGTCAGTCCCTCTGTGGCGGGGTGGTATCGCTTCGCATCGGCGCCAGCGTCCAAGTCTGGTTCCACGGTCATCGCGTCGCATGTCGACGCGATCGGCGAAGGCTTGGGCCCCTTCGCGCAGCTGCGCAACGTGCCGGTGGGCACCGAGGTGACCGTCGTCGACAGCGCGGGTGAGACGCATGTGTATCGCGTCACGACGATCGAGCGCATTGAGAAAGAGGTGGTTCCGTGGAACGACTACTTCTCGACGGCGGGCGCACCCCGTCTCGTGCTGGTGACCTGCGGCGGAGAGTACGACTCCGTCGTGGGCAGCTACGACGACAACTACATCGTGACGGCAGAGAAGGTGTCGTGACAGCCGCACCGGTTACCATGACGGCCACGGAGGCGTTTCGCCTTCGCAGGTCTTCACAACAAGGGCGGTCTGCGGTCATGTCCACGACTATCGACGACGCGGCGGCGCTCGCACGTCGGTTCGTCGAAGGTGATGAGAGAGCGCTCGCTGAGATCTACGGTCAGTGGTCGTCGCTTGTGTATTCGCTGGCACTGCGATCGCTCGGGCACGCGACCGATGCCGAAGACGCCACGCAGAAGGTCTTCGTGTCGGCATGGCGAGGCCGAGAGGGTTTCGATCCCGAGCGGGCGTCGATCTCGGCGTGGTTGGTCGGCATCACCCGCAACACGGTGGCGGATGCTCACCAGGCGCGCACGCGAGAACGGCACCTGGCCGCGCAGGCTGCTGCAGTGGCTCCCGACGAGGCCGCGCCGAGCACCGAGCTCGACGTGGCCGACCGCTTGCTCATCGCCGATGAGATCGCACAGCTCGACCCGGTACCGCGCACGGTCGTTCATCTCGCGTTCTACGACGACTTGACCCACACGCAGATCGCCGAACGGCTCGACATGCCCGTCGGTACCGTGAAATCGCACATCAGACGCAGTTTGAGTAGATTGCGAAACCGGTTGGAGGTGAGCCATGGACCAGCATCTTGACGCTGATGTGGCGGCACTCGCCGCGCTCGGCGAGCCGGTGATTGACGATCATCACGCTGGCCACCTCGCCTCGTGCGAGTCGTGCCGACGTGAGATCGAGTCATTGCGCTCGACGGTCTCGGTCGCTCGATCGACGCTTGGCGAGCACGAGCTGCACGCCGCGCCCGTGCACGTCTGGCAGTCGATTCGCGCCGAACTCGCCCTGTCTTCTGAGTTGGTGCCGCCGCACCGCGAAGCGACAAGCACGCTTCGACCTGTCGTCGAACCCGCCACTGCCGACACCGTGCGGCTCGATGCAGTGCGCGAGCGGCGTGCGAGCATCCGGCGCTTCATCGCCCCGGTTCTCGCCTCAGCCGCCGCAGCCGCTCTCGTCGCTGCACTCGTGGTGACCTGGAGCGCGGGTGCTCCCCGCGACGTGGGCGTCACGCTCGCTTCCGCGCAGCTCGACGCGCTTCCGGCATGGTCGGGCTCGAGCGGCCAGGCGACAGTGTCAGAGCTGGTCGACGGCCAGCGTGTGATCAAGGTCGCGCTCGATGCAGACGTCGACGACGCGCTTGTACGCGAGGTCTGGCTGCTGACGGAGAACGTCGACGGCCTTTTCAGCCTCGGCCTGCTGACGGGCCCGACCGGAGAATTCTTGATTCCTGAGTCAGTCGACCTCGCCCGCTACTCGGTGGTCGACATCAGCGCAGAACCGGTCGACGGCGACCCCACGCACTCAGGAGACTCCATCGTGCGCGGGGCCCTCGACGTCTAGCGACTCGAGTTCGAACTAGGGCGTGTCTCCCAAGCCTT
>DIUS01000136.1 GCA_002423075.1 Microbacteriaceae bacterium UBA6152 | reverse complement strand
GCGACACGCCAACGGTCCAGCCAACAGAAAGCGAGACGCCGACACCGTCACCAACTATCGACACCGTGCTCATTGTCGAAGACGAGTGGATCGGGCTCACTCGCGCCGCCATCGACGCCAAGATCGCCGATCTCGGCCTGCGACTCGACCCGGTCCAGGGCAACATAGCGCCCTCAGCGGCTGAGCAGGGCCTCTCGTACCAGATCAATCCGCGCAGCGGAGTGGTGCAGAAGAACGCCGTCATCACGGTCTTCTTCTACGCGCCGATCCCCACGCCTCCGCAGCCCGCAAACCTCGCGATCGACCCGGGCAGCGGCCCGTATCCGGGTGAGACCGAGGTGGTGTTGAACTGGCCGACCTACAGCGAATGCCCCGCCGGGTTCTCGCTCACCGGCTACAACTTCACGATTGTGGGCGGCACGCCCGCGCAGTCGAACCCGCTGCCGGCATCGGCGACGAGCCTGACCGTCACCCTCGCGACGAGCGGTCAGCTGCGCGTCACCTACATCGCCCTGTGCGACTCGTTGCAGTCGCAGCGCTCGAACGAGCTCGCCATCACCATCGGCGAGTAGCCGAGCGGAGTCGAGAAGGTCTCGACCGCCTACACTGGCAGTCAGAACCACAGCACGTTGACGAGAGCCGAGGGGCGATGGACGAGGTCGCACAGACCGCACGCGTGATCGCGGGGCGCTATGAGATCGGTCCGCTCATCGGACGTGGCGGAATGTCTGATGTGCACGTCGCCACCGATGCCAAGCTCGGTCGGCGCGTGGCCATCAAGCTGCTGAAGTCGAGCCTCGCGAACGACCCGGTGTTCCGAACGCGGTTCCGTCATGAGGCGCAGGCCGCGGCGCGCATGGCGCACCCCACCATCGTGCGGGTCTACGACGCCGGGGAAGAGATCGTGCGCGATGCCACGGGTGCCGAGTCTGTCGTGCCCTTCATCGTCATGGAGTACGTCGAGGGTCGCCTGTTGCGCGAGCTCATTGACGAGGGGCCGATGCCGGTGGCCGAGGCCGCCCGCATCGCCGAGCAGATTCTGACAGCCCTCGAGTACTCCCACCGCGCGGGTGTCGTGCACCGCGACATCAAGCCCGGCAACGTCATGGTCACGGCGAGCGGCCAGGTCAAGGTCATGGATTTCGGCATCGCCCGAGCCATCTCTGATTCATCAGCGACGGTCGCACAGACCAGCTCGATCCTCGGCACGGCGCAGTACTTCTCGCCTGAGCAGGCTAAGGGCGAGGCTGTGGATGCTCGCACCGACCTTTACGCCACGGGCGTCGTGCTCTTCGAGATGCTCACGGGTCGCCCGCTCTTCCAGGCAGAGTCGGCCGTCGCCGTGGCGTACCAGCATGTCAGCGAGGTGCCCGCGGCACCGAGTTCGATCGCTCCGCAGGTGCCGGTTGCGCTCGACGCCGTCGTTCTGCACGCTCTCGCCAAAGACCGGTTCGCGCGCTTTCAGACCGCGAGCGAGTTCCGCGCCGACCTCTCTGCGGCCGCGGCAGGCCAAGCGCTGCCGGTGCGGCCCGAAGCCGGCTCCGACTTCACGTCGACTCTCTTCGGCATCGACCCTGCGGCGACCGCCGACACTGAGGCGGCCATGCGTCAACTCAGCGTCGACGACGACGAAGAACGGCGCAGCCGCACGCAGTCACGACCGCCCGTAGCGTGGATTTGGGCGGGCATAGTCGTCATGGCCGCCGTCGTGGCTACCGTGCTGTTCTGGGCGTTCACGCTGGAGCGCACGCCGCTCGTCCCCTCGGTGGCCGTGGAGGTTCCCAACGTCGTGGGCCTCACGTACGACGAGGGCGGCCAGATTCTTCTCGATGCCGAGCTTCAGCCGCGGCCGACGACCGTCACTGATCCCGACGTGCCCGAAGGCCAGATCATCAGCACCGACCCGGGTGCGGGCATCACGGTCTCCCCCGGTCAGGTCATCGAGGTGATCGTCTCTTCTGGACCCGAGCGCATCGAGGTGCCGAGCATCGCCCTGCTCACGCTCGCCGAGGCGCAAGCGGCGCTCGAGGGGCGCGGTCTCGTGCTCGGCACGGTCTCAGCTGAGAACTCGTCGTCGGTGGCGAAAGACGTCGTGATCCGCTCTGACCCCGAGCCCGGCGCTGAGTTGCGCGAGGGCGACACGGTCAATGTGGTCGTCTCGACCGGCCTCGTGCGGGTGCCCGATGTGCGCACGCTGCAGATCGGCGAAGCCTCAGCGCAGCTCACGGCTCTCGGGCTCACCGTGTCGGTGCAGGGCGATGACAGCTGCACGGGTCAGACCGTGACGGCGCAGTCGCTCGCACCCGGAGACCGCCCGCAGGGATCAGCCGTCACGCTGCGCTACTGCAGCGGCCAGCCGGGCGACGGAGGCTAGACCTCGTACGAGTCGCTCGTCAGGCGTGCGGCGTGAGCGCGACGAGCGGGCTCAGACCGGTCGCCGTCTCGCGTGCACTCGGCAGCCCGGCTTCGGCGAGCCAGTTGCCGAGCATGCGATAGCCGCCCTCGGTGAGCACCGACTCGGGGTGGAACTGCACGCCGTGCACTCGCGCTTCGCGGTGCCGCACGCCCATGATCACTCCGCCGTCGGTGCGCGCCGTGACGATGAGCTCGTCGGGCACTGTGCCGTCGACGATCGCCAGGCTGTGGTATCTCGTGGCGCGGAACGGCTGCGGCACCCCGTCGAAAAAGTCGCTCGCATCGTGCTCGATCATCGAGGTCTTGCCGTGCATGAGCTCGTCGGCGTGCGTCACCGTGGCTCCGAGCGCCTCGGCGATCGCCTGGTGGCCCAAGCACACCCCGAGCAACGGAATGCTGGCCCGCATCGCCGCATGCACGACGTTGATCGAGATGCCGGCCGACGCCGGGTTTCCCGGCCCGGGCGAGATGAGCACGGCGTCGTAGTCGGCGATGAGNNAGGTAGCCGTCGAGCGTGTAGACGAAGCTGTCGTAGTTGTCGATGACGAGCACACGCACTGCCGTCAGCCCTCCACAGTCGAATCTTGCGGGAGGAAGGTGTCGGAGGCCCACGGAAAGACCCACTCGACAAGAGCGGCGACCACGAGCACGGCGGCCACCACGAGAATCACGATGCGCACCCACGCCGGACCCGGCAGAATGCGCCACAGCGCTGCATACACGTCAGTCACCACCCCGCGTGCTCACGAGCCAGCTGCCTCGACGAGACCGCTGATGGCGGCAGGCGGACCGTCCGCACGGGGGTACCAGTTCTCCATCACGGCGTAGGCAATGATGCGCTCGGCCGATGAGAAGCGGGGGTTGCAGCTCGTCATGGTGAGAAAGCGATCGGTTGCTTCGACCGAGGGCTCGCGCGGCACGGGCTCGAGCACTGAGACGTACGTCGGCCACACGTACTCGAGCCCTCTGAAGCCATACTCATACCAGCCGTCGGCCGTCTCGACGTAGATCATGTCGCCGATGCGCAGTTCACCGATCTCGGCGAAGGGGGCGCCGAAGGTCGTGCGGTGCGCGGCGATGGCGAAGTTGCCCATCTCACCGGGCATCTGAGTGTCGGGGTAGTGTCCGACACCGATCTGCCGGTTGTTGAGCACGGTGCTCAGGTCGACGCCGCCCGCGATCGGCCGCACCCAGTCGGCACCGAACCGCGGAACGATGAGTGTGGCAAAGACCTCGCCGTCATCGGCGGGCTCGGCCACGATCGGCACGCCATTGTCGATGGCGGGCCGCTCGGTGATCGCTTCCGACCGCTCCCACTCTTGCTGCAACTGCTGCTGCACCTCGACTCCCGCAGCCTGCTGCTCGGTGCCCGAGATGATGTCGTCGAGCCACATGTACCAGCCCAAGAAGAGCATGAC
>DIUS01000070.1 GCA_002423075.1 Microbacteriaceae bacterium UBA6152 | reverse complement strand
ATCGACAACTTGTTGACCTTGCGCCACTCGATCTCGGCCGCGGTGTCGCGCAACGAAGCGGTGTCGAGGGTGAGCTTGAGCGCGCCAGCCGCCTGCCCGAGCAACGGGCCTTTGCTGTCGAGAATGCGCGGAGGGGTGCCCCCAGCGACGATCGGCCAGAAGTAGTGCAGCTGCCTCAGCGCCGCCGAGTGGAACGTGCGCGCGGCAACGCCGTCGGCGCCGAGCGCGCGCAGGCGTCCGAGCAGCTCGCCCGCAGCCCGAGTCGTGAAGGTGAGCGCCATGACGCGCGAGGGGTCGTAGGCGCCCGTCGCCACACCGTAGGCGATGCGGTGCGTGATGGCGCGGGTCTTGCCCGTGCCGGCTCCCGCGAGCACACAGACTGGTCCGAGGAGCGTCTCGGCGACTTCGCGCTGCCGCTCATCGAGCGCGGCGAGAAGCCGGTCAGGGCCTCTCGCCGAGTCGCCTCCGCCCGCGCTGCCGTCAATATGCACCAAGGGGTCACCCATCAGGGAGCGTCCAGCGGGCCACCGTACCAGTCTTCGATGATGACCCGGGCGATCGAGATGCGGCCGGGCAGCAGCACGTCATCGAGGCTCGCCGCGAGCTCGTCGCGGCTGAACCAGCGCAGGTCGAGAATCTCAGTGCCATCGGGGCGAAGCTCGTCGCTGTGCTCGGGGTCGAGCGTCGCGCGAAAGCCGAGCATGAGCGAGGCCGGAAACGGCCAGGGCTGCGAGCCGACGTAGACGGGGTCGATGATGCGCAGCCCAGTCTCTTCGTAGACCTCGCGCACGACCGCGGCTTCGAGCGACTCCCCTGGCTCGACGAAGCCTGCGAGCAACGAGAAGCGGTTCGATTCCCACAGGGCATTGCTGCCGAGCACGAGCCGGTCGTCGGCGTCGGTGATGCCCACAATGATCGCGGCGTCGGTGCGCGGAAAATGCTCGGTGCCGTCGCCCGAGTCAATGCGCACCCAGCCGCCCTTGGTCGACTCAGTGGGGTTGCCGGTGCGCGGCGAGAAGCCATGGGTCGCGTGCCAGTTGGCGATGCCGAGCGCCTCGATCATGAGCCCCGCGTCGCGGTCACCGAACTGGTGTCCAAGAGTTCGCGGCGAGCCCCACATCGCTACGTCAGACTCAAGCAAGGGGCCAGCGTCGTCGTCGAGCACGACGGCGACGACGGCCGTGCCCGCCGCGAGGTCGGGCTCGTCGTCGAGAGTGCGACCGAGGTAGATGCGCAGGGCGTCGGCGGGCAGTGCCGAGTACGGCAAGAACCGCAAGGTGGGGGTAGGCGCCGCATCCGTCGCGCTGTTTTCAGCCGGGTCGGCCAGCAACACCTCGCCCCGCCACAGCGCGATCACGCGGGTGCCGGAGTCAGCAGCGAGCTCGTCGAACAGGTGCGGTCGCTCGCGGCTGAGGTGGTCGCGGTCGATGCGGTAGCGCGAGAGCGGCAGGCGAGCGGTGAGCGAACGGTGCATCGACAACCTCTCAGCGACGGGGAACCTCGGCGCGGCGATCGGGCTCTGACAGGGCCTCAGCACCCGCGCGAGGTGTGGCGAACCTGCTCGCCCGGCACGGGGCAACCTACCCTGTCGGTATGTCACGCCGCTCACCGTTAACCCTAGCCGCGCTCGCCACCTCGGCCGTTCCCGGTCTCGACGTGACGCACACGGCACCGCTCGGCGGAACCGGCGGCGAGGTCGACTCGGCCCTGCTGAGCACCCGCGACGGCCGCACGCTGACGATTCGCGTGCCGCGCACGGCCGCCGCCGAGAGCGAGCAGTCGGCCGACCTCGTGGCCATTCGAGCCCTGAGCGACGGCGTGCGAGCGCGCTTGCCGTTCGGAGTTCCGCGACTGCTCGGCCAGGCTCCGCTCGATGGCACGCGCGCGATCGTGTCAGAGTTCGTCGACGGCACGCCTCTCACGCTCGAGCGCGTCACGCCCGGCACCGCCGCGTCAATCGGGCAGGCGATCGCAGCGATTCACGGCCTGCCGACGAGCGTCGTCGCCGACGTGGGTCTGCCGCAGCTGCGCGCCATCGACGTCATGCGTGAAGCCGTCACCACGCTCGACCGCGCCGCCGCCACGGGCCTCGTGCCCGCCGCGCTGCTGCGTCGGTGGGAGCTCGCGGTCGAAGACTCGACCCTCTGGCAGTTCACCCCCACGGTCATCAACGGCTCGCTGAGCGCCGCCTCGTTCTTGGTCGTCGGCGAGTCGGTCACGGGCTTGCTGGGGTGGGCGCGCCTGCAGGTCGGCGACCCCGCGCGCGATCTGTTCTGGATGCTCGGCTCGAGCGACCCGTCGGTGCCCGAGACGGGCTTCGACGCGTACCACCAGGCTCGCGGAATCCGCGACCGCCAGGTCGGCCGGCGCGCAGTGCTCGCCGCCGAGCTCGAACTCGCCCGCTGGCTACTGCACGGCACCGAGCGGCGCTCGACCGCGATCGTCGACGACGCAGTCGACATGCTGCACGCCCTGCTCGATCGCGTGAGCGGCGACCTCACGAACCCGCTCGCGGTTGAGCAGCAGCCCGCTGCGGGGCTCGACGAGGTGCAAGAGTTGCTCGAGCGGGATCGATGATTCAGCGCCGCCTTGCGCCACTCACCCGGCGCGACCTCGCTCGTACTCCGCTGACATGACTGTGGCCCCGCTCAGCGGGGCCACAGTCATTCACGCGAGTGTCACGTCAGTCGCGACGAGTCACGAGCAGGTGACGACGGGTCATGAGCAGTCCAGCGCCGATGATGCCGAGAGCCAGCACAAAGCCGCCGAACATCGAGGCAGTTGACTGCTCACTCGGGCCGGTCTCAGCAAGTTCGGCTTCAGGTGACTCGAGCGACACCGCAAAACAGCCAACCGGCTGCCCCGAGATCATGCCGCAGGTGTAGCGGCCATCGACATCAGTGCCGAGGCTGTTGTGCACGAGAGGCGTGGCACCGTCATCGAGCAGGTCGGCCACGGTCGTGGCAGCGAAGAACTCGTAGCCCGTAGCGGCGGCAGGAGTCACCAGGATCGGATCGTCGGACACGGGCTGGTTAGCGTCAGAATCCGACTCCTCTGTCTCGGTGCCTTGCGTCTCGGCGCCCACCGATTCAGAGCCTTCCGCCTCCGAAACGATCGACTCGGCATCACTCGACTGCGAAACCGTCTCTTCCGTCACAGTCTGTTCCGTGGAAGTGAGGCCCATTTCGTCGGGTACATAGTTGGCGATCCCGATACCCCAGCGGCAGTCCTCCGTGAGCGACTCACACTCATCATTAGGGGTCGCCGCCGAGTAGCCGTCTTCGCCATCAGTGAGCGTTCCGTAGTTGAACTCGAAGTCGACGTCATAGCCGAGGGTATCGCCGTCCACGGTCGCAAGCTTGATGAGCGCGAGCTGATAGGTGTTCTCGAGCGTTTCGTCGTTTTCACCGTCGTACTGCGAGACGCGGTACCAGGTGATGACAACAGCGTCGCGGCCGTCGATGGTGGCGTCGGTCTCAAGGTAGATCGTGCATGGGCGGCCAAAGCCGTCTCCGGCGCCGTCGCGCTGAGCGACACGCGCGTCATCACACTCGCCGAGGTCAGTGTCGGCGGCTAGCACAGCGATGAGCGGCGCGCCCGACTCGTTCGCCAACTCTTCGACGCTCAGGTCGTACTCGTTGCTGCAACTCGAGCTGCCGTCGGCAACCGGATACACGCCGCCGTTGGTGGTAATGCAGAGCCCTCCGTAGCTCTCGCCAAAGAAGTTGATCGGCCAGGGCGCGGCGATCGTGTAGGTGGAGTCATCTTCACCCACGAGATCTTCAATGACATCGCCGAGGGGTGCGGCAACCCCGTACCGCATCGCGTCACTGACATCGTGCGCAGGTCCAGCCATCGCGGGTGACACCGTCGTCAGCGTGAGAGCCCCCACCGCGAGTGCGACAACCATACCCTTCAGGGTTCGAGCGTTCATAGGGCTGTGAAACCTTTCCTGACACAAAGCTGTGAATGATACGTGTGCCCATGTAACCACATCACGTTCTTTTTGACGACTATCGGCGCGAGGCCGCCACGAGCGCTTCGAACAGCCGCAGGTCGTCGGGCGATTCTTCTGGGTGCCACTGCACCGCAAGACCAAACGACATACCGTCGATCTCAACTGCCTGCACGATGCCGTCGTCGCCATGCGCGCTCACCGTGAGGCCCTCGGCCACCCGATCGAGCGCCTGGTGGTGGTAGCTCTTGACGGTGAGCCTCGCCCCTAGAATCTCGGCGGTGCGCGTGCCGGGCACCGCCATGACCGGGTTGTCGGCGAACTCGGCGTTGCCGTAGCTGTAGCGGTTCGAGCCGATCACGTCGGGCACGTGCTGAATGAGGGTGCCGCCGAGCGCGACGTTGAGCACCTGCAGACCGCGGCAGATGCCGAGCACGGGTA
>DIUS01000130.1 GCA_002423075.1 Microbacteriaceae bacterium UBA6152 | reverse complement strand
GGGTCGCCTGCGGGTCGTAGTCGGCGGGTCGTAGTCGGCAGGTCGCGGAAGGCGGGTCGCGGGTGGCCGGTCGCCGGCGGGTCGTAGGGGGCGCCGCGCCCTTGCTACCGTGAGGGTATGGCGCTCGAGCTCGACACCTTCGCGATCACGGCGCTAATTCTGGTGCTTGCGGCCACCGTCGCATTCCTCGCTCACCGCGCTAAGCAACCCCTCATCATCGCGTTCATCGTCGTCGGCATCATCGTCGGCCCGACCGGCTTTGACTGGGTGCACGAAGCCGAAGCGCTCGAACTATTCGCAGAGATCGGCATCGCGATACTGCTGTTCCTCGTTGGGCTCAAGCTCGACGTCAACCTTGTGCGGTCGGTGGGGCCCGTCGCGCTCGCGACCGGACTCGGCCAAATCGTGATCACCGCGGCCATCGGCTTCGGCATCTCGCTGCTCTTCGGGCTCGACCTGCTCGCCGCCGCGGTCGTCGCCGTCGCCATCACGTTTTCGTCGACCATCATCGTCGTCAAGCTCTTGGGCGACCATCGCCAGCTCGACGAGCTCCACGGCCGCGTCGCTCTCGGCCTGCTCATCGTGCAAGACGTCGTCGTCATCGTCGTCATGATCGTATTGACGAGCATCGGCGGTGGCACATCCGGCGGCGGGTCAGTCGACATCGGCGCCGAAGCGCTACGCATACTGCTCAGCGGCGGCGGGCTGCTCATCGGCATCGGCATCGGCATGCGCTGGGTGCTGCCTTGGCTGCTCGACCGCGTTGCCACGAGCCAAGAGCTGCTCATCGTCTGGAGCGTCGCATGGGCGATCGGCATTGCCGCCCTCACCGACGTGCTCGGCTTCTCGATCGAGGTCGGGGCCTTCCTCGCCGGGTTCGCCCTCGCCTCGACCCGCTATCGCGAGCAAGTGCACGCCTCACTCAGCGGGTTGCGCGACTTCTTGCTGCTGTTCTTCTTCATCGTGCTGGGTGCCGACCTCAACTTCGCGGCGATCGGCGCGCAGGTGCCGCTCGCCATCGTGCTGTCACTCTTCGTGCTCATCGGCACTCCGATCATCATGATCGGCATCATGAGCCTCATGGGCTACCCGGCCCGCGTCGGGTTTCTCGCCGGGCTTGCGATCGCCCAGATCAGCGAGTTCAGTCTGATTCTCATCGCGCTCACGAAAGACATCGGGCTCGTCGGCGATGAGATCGTCGGGCTCGTGACCCTTGTAGCACTCATTACGATCGCGGGATCGAGCTACCTGATTCCCCATTCGGAGAAGATCGCGACGCGTCTCGAACCCCTGCTGAATCGCCTGCAACGACGCAACCCCCGCTCAACCGAGCCCGACACCGGAACGCGCTACGACGCGATCGTTTTCGGTCACGGCCGTTTCGGTAGCCAGCTGATTCGCGAACTCGTCGGGGAAGGATGCCGCGTGCTGCTTGTGGAGTGGGACCCTTTCGCCGAGGTGAACCTGCGGGATGCTGCGCTCGCCGATCGCGTCGACGTCGTGTTCGGCGATGCCCGAAGCCCGGAGTTTCCGCAAACTCTGCCCGTGCGCGACGTGCGCTTCATCATCTCGACCGTGCCCGACCCCGACACCAACCTCGTGCTCGCGAAAGCCTTGCGTCACGCGGGGGCGAGCTGCCCGATCGCGGTCACGGTGCACACCGAGGAGGCTGCGCAGTTCTATCGGGCCGCACTCATCGACGAGACCATCTCGACCGTGCTGCACCCCTTCCGTGACGCGGCCGACGATGCGCTGACGACCCTCAAGCGCCTCGAGCGCGCCGACGCCGACGCCGACTAGCTCAATGCCGACGAGCTCAACGCCGACGAGCAACGGGCTGACGAGCACCGGGCTGACGAGCACTGGGCTGACGAGCACGGGCTGACGAGGCCCAGGCTGACTAGCTCGACGCGGTCGGGCCGCTCTCGCCGAGCCGCGCGCGCAGGGCTGGCCAGGCGGTGGCGAATCCGGGATGCAGAGGGAGAGCATCCACCTCGTCGAGTGGCACCCAGCGTAGAGCGACGCTCTCGGCATCCGCGACGATCGGGGCGAAGAGCCGCTCGACCTTCACTGCGACGGTCGTGTACGACCAGAAGCCCAGGTCGAGCTCGCTCTCGAACAACGGCGTCACGGCGTCGTCGGGCACGCCCGCCTCTTCGTAGGCTTCGCGCAACGCAGCGTCGTGCGCCGACTCGTGCTGCTTTCGGGCGCCCCCCGGCAGACCCCAGGTGCCCCCGTGGTGCGACCACACGGCACGATGCTGCAGCAGGATGCCTGCCTGGTGGTGCCACGCCAGCAAGCCTGCCGCGCCGAACCGCCCCCAGTAGCGTTGACCGTTCGGCCCCTCGACCCACGCGTCGCCCGGGTCGCGCGCGGCACCCGTGGGCAGCGGCGGCGGAGTGTTCGACAGCGGATCGTGCGTCATGGTGAGTTCAGGCTAAGCGAGGATCATGGGAGCGCGCCCCCTGGTTCGAAACTTGCGAACCGGCACCCGTCGGCAAGAAGCCCGCCGCGCTTGACCTGTACGCTCCCCAATACCTCGTCGCGCGGTCATCTGCCAGCGCTGGAGCGACCTCGTGTTTCTGCACTGGCACGTCGCGCCCGAGCTCGGCACCGTCATCGAGATCACCGTGCGTGCCTACTCGATCGACCACGAAGGCGCCGCGGAGTGGTCTTCCGTTCACTCGACGCGGAGCAGTTGCCCTCGGTGCTCGCCGCCGCGGGTCGCATCTGGTCCCTACCGCTGGCGCTTTTCGCGAACGCGCATGTTCACCTGGATGGGGGTGCCCTCGAAGCCCCAGACCTCGCGCAGTCGACGCGTGATGAAGCGGCGGTACTGCGGGTCGAGGAATCCGGTGGTGAAGAGCACGAAGGTCGGCGGGCGCGTCGACGCCTGCGTCGCGAACAGGATGCGCGGCTGCTTGCCGCTGCGCACGGGGTGCGGATGCGCTGCCGTCAGCTCGGCGACGAAGGCGTTCAGCTTGCCGGTCGCGATGCGGGTATCCCACGACTCGAGCGCGACCTCGAGAGCCGGCACGAGCTTCTCGAGGTGACGACCCGTGCGCGCCGAGATGTTGACGCGCGGCGCCCAGGCAACGTGGTGCAGGTCTTGCTCGATCTCGCGCTCAAGGTAGCGGCGACGCTCATCGTCGAGCAGATCCCACTTGTTGAACGCGAGCACGAGCGCGCGGCCCGACTCGAGCACCAGATCGATGACGCGCACATCCTGCTCGCTGAGCGGCTCAGTCACGTCGATGAGCACGACAGCGACCTCCGCCTTCTCGAGCGCCGCGGCAGTGCGCAGCGAGGCGTAGAAGTCGGCCCCCTGCTGCAGGTGCACGCGGCGGCGGATGCCCGCCGTGTCGACGAAGCGCCACACCTTGCCGCCGAGCTCGATCTGCTCGTCGATGGGGTCGCGCGTCGTGCCCGCGAGCTCGTTGACGACGACGCGCTCTTCGCGCGCCGCCTTGTTGAGCAGGCTCGACTTGCCCACGTTCGGGCGGCCGAGCAGCGCCACGCGGCGGGGCCCGCCAAACTCTTGCTTCGCGACCGCCGAGACTTCGGGCAGCACGGTGAGCACGTGGTCGAGAAGGTCGGCAACACCGCGGCCGTGCAGGGCCGAGACGGGCCACGGCTGACCGAGTCCGAGCGCCCAGAGCGAGGCAGCTTCTGCCTCCTGTCGGGCATCGTCGACCTTGTTGCCGGCGACGATCACGGGCTTGTTCGAGCGCCGTAGCATCGACACGACGAACTCGTCGGTCGCCGTGACACCCGTGATGGCGTCGACGACGAACAGTACGGCGTCGGCGAGCTCGACGGCGACCTCGGCCTGTGCCGCGACCGAGGCGTTGATGCCTTTAGCGTCGGGCTCCCAGCCGCCGGTGTCGACGAGGGTGAAGCGGCGGGTGTTCCACTCGGCCTGGTAAGTCACGCGGTCGCGCGTCACCCCGGGAGTGTCTTCGACGACCGCCTCACGGCGACCGATGATGCGGTTGACGAGCGCGCTCTTGCCGACGTTGGGGCGGCCGACGATCGCGAGCACCGGCAGGGCCGGCATCGTGATGATGCCGTCGACGCCGAGCTCGGCGCCCTCGAGAAGTTCGAGGTCGTCGTCGTCGAGATCGTAGTCGACGAGGCCGGCGCGCAGAGCATCCGCCCGCTTCGATGCCAGGTCGTCGTCGAGCTCGGCCAGGCGCGCGGCCACGGCCTCGGCAGCCTCGGCGCCGTCGAACTCGGGTTCGACGAACTCGGCGTCGGCGTGCTCGGGGTCGGCGTGCTCAGGGCGAACAGGGTTCTCAGTCATGGGATCCTCCCACTTGTTCCGCCGCCCGCAGGCGGCGTGTGTTTCGCACGAGAA
>DIUS01000092.1 GCA_002423075.1 Microbacteriaceae bacterium UBA6152 | reverse complement strand
CGACACCGAGGATAGCGATGATCTCTTGCAGCTCTTTGTTCTTCTGCAGGATCTGCTTCACGGTCGTGGCGACGCGGTAGTGGTCGTCGCCGATGTAGAGCGGATCGAGAATGCGGCTCGTCGAGGTGAGCGGGTCGACGGCCGGATACAGACCCTTCGACGCGATCTCGCGGCTCAGCTCGGTCGTCGCGTCAAGGTGCGCGAAGGTGGTGGCCGGTGCCGGGTCGGTGTAGTCGTCGGCGGGCACGTAGATGGCCTGTAGCGAGGTGATCGAGTGGCCACGGGTCGAGGTGATGCGCTCTTGAAGAACACCCATCTCATCGGCGAGGTTCGGCTGGTAGCCCACCGCGGAAGGCATGCGGCCGAGCAGCGTCGACACCTCGGAGCCCGCCTGCGTGAACCGGAAGATGTTGTCGATGAAGAGCAGCACGTCTTGGTTCTGTACGTCGCGGAAGTACTCGGCCATCGTGAGGGCCGAGAGCGCGACGCGCAGACGTGTTCCGGGTGGCTCGTCCATCTGGCCGAACACGAGAGCGGTCTTGTCGAAGACGCCCGCTTCTTCCATCTCGTGAATGAGGTCGTTGCCCTCACGAGTGCGCTCGCCGACACCGGCGAACACCGACACGCCACCGTGGTCTTGTGCGACGCGCTGGATCATCTCCTGGATGAGCACGGTCTTGCCAACACCGGCACCACCGAAGAGGCCGATCTTTCCGCCCTGCACGTAGGGTGTCAGCAGGTCGATGACCTTGATGCCGGTCTCGAAGAGCTGAGTCTTCGACTCAAGCTGGTCGAAGGCCGGGGGCTTGCGGTGAATCGGCCAACGCTCGCTGACCTCGATCGTCTCGCCGGGGGCGCCGTTGAGCACGTCGCCGGTGACATTGAACACCTTGCCCTTGGTGACGTCGCCGACGGGCACCGTGATCGGTGAGCCCGAGTCGCGCACCTCCTGGCCGCGCACGAGACCGTCGGTAGGCTTCAGCGCGATCGCGCGCACGAGGTCGTCACCGAGGTGCTGAGCGACCTCGAGCACGAGCTCGGTTGACACGTCGTCGATCGTGATAGTGGTCGAGAGTGCGTTGTAGATGCCCGGAATCGCGTCGTGCGGAAACTCGATGTCGACGACGGGGCCGGTGACGCGGGCGATGCGGCCGACTCCTGCCGGAGCAGTAGCTGCAGTCTTGGACTTCGTTGCGGTAGCCATGAGGGTCTCTTTCTGTCTAAAGCGCTGTGTTTGCTGGTGAACGCATCCCGGCCACGTTCACTGAGAACTCAGGGCGTCGGCGCCGCCGACGATCTCAGAAATCTGCTGGGTGATCTCGGCCTGACGAGCGTTGTTCGCCAAGCGGGTGTAGTCGAGGATCAGCTTGTCGGCGTTGTCGCTCGCCGACTTCATGGCCTTCTGACGGGCCGCGTGCTCCGACGCTGCCGACTGCAGCATCGCGTTGAAGATGCGGCTCTCGATGTAGACGGGCAGAAGCGAGTCGAGAACGTCGTCGACCTCGGGCTCGAACTCGTAGAGCGGCAGCACGGCGCTGTCACCGGGCTCGTCGACACCGTCGACGACCTCGAGCGGTAGCACGCGCACGATCTCGGGCGTCTGGGTCACGAGGCTCACGAAGCGGTTGTAGACGATGTGAATCTCGTCGACGCCGCCCTGTGCACCGCCGAGCACGAAGGCCTCGACCAGGGTGTCGGAGATCTCTTTCGCGGTGGCGAACTCAGGTTGGTCGGTGTTGCCCGTCCACTGTTTCTCGACCGCGCGGCGGCGGAAGGCGTAGTACGAGACGGCCTTGCGCCCGACGACGTAGATGACGACCTCGCGACCCTCATCTTCGAGTCGTGTGCGCAACTCGTTAGCCTCACGGATCGCCTGCGAGCTGAACGCACCCGCGAGGCCGCGGTCAGACGTGAAGACGACGACGGCCGCTCGCGTGGGGTTCTCGCGCTCGGTCGTCAGCACGTGGTCGACGTTGGAGTACGTGGCCACAGCCGACACCGCTCGCGTGACGGCACGCGCGTACGGCGCCGAGGCGGCCATGCGCGCTTGCGCCTTCTGAATTCGCGAGGCGGAGATAAGTTCCATCGCGCGCGTGATCTTCTTGGTCGTCTGGGCAGAACGAATTTTCTGCCGGTAGACCCGAAGTTGCGCTCCCATGGTTGGTTTCCGTTTCTTGGTCGGTGCTCGAATGATCAGTCTCTTGAGAAGGATGCGGCGCGCTCAGCGCGTCGACGTCACTTCTTGCGGCGGACGATCTTCTCCTGGTTGATGTCTTCGGCCTCGACGGCCTCGAACTGCTCGTTGCCGGCGTGCACGCCGCCTTCTTCGCCGCCCTGGAAGGCGACGACGAACGCGTCGACAGCTTTCTCGAGCTCGGCTTCGGTGGCGTCGTCGAGCACGTTGCTGTCGCGCAGCGTCGTGAGGATCGACGTGTTGCGGCGCAAGTGGTCGAGCAGCTCGCCCTCGAAGCGCAGCACGTCATCGACATCGATCGTGTCGAGCTTGCCCTTCGTACCGGCCCAGATCGACACGACTTGCTCTTCGACCGGGTACGGCGAGTACTGCGGCTGCTTGAGCAGCTCGGTCAGGCGGGCGCCGCGCGACAGCTGACGACGGCTGGCCGCGTCGAGGTCGCTCGCGAACATCGCGAAGGCCTGCAGCGAGCGGTACTGCGCGAGCTCGAGCTTCAAGGTTCCGGAGACCTTCTTGATGCTCTTGACCTGCGCGTCACCACCGACGCGCGACACAGAGATACCGACGTCGACCGCGGGACGCTGGTTCGCGTTGAAGAGGTCGGACTGCAGGAAGATCTGACCGTCGGTGATCGAGATCACGTTGGNNGTCTCGATGATCGGCAGACCGGTCATCGAGCCTGCGCCGAGGTCATCCGAGAGCTTCGCGCAGCGCTCGAGCAGACGAGAGTGCAAGTAGAAGACGTCGCCCGGGTAAGCCTCGCGCCCCGGCGGGCGGCGCAGCAGCAAAGATACGGCGCGGTAGGCCTCGGCCTGCTTCGATAGGTCGTCGAAGATGATGAGCACGTGCTTGCCGCCGTACATCCAGTGTTGGCCGATGGCCGAGCCGGTGTAGGGGGCGAGGTACTTGAAGCCCGCGGGGTCGGAGGCGGGGGCCGCGACGATCGTCGTGTACTCCATGGCGCCGGCCTCTTCGAGCGCGCCCTTGACTGCGGCGATCGTCGAACCCTTCTGGCCGA
>DIUS01000021.1 GCA_002423075.1 Microbacteriaceae bacterium UBA6152 | reverse complement strand
ACTGCAACAGCTACCGCAACCCGAACCTGCAGGCTGACATGGCCCGCACGATCGACCACATCAGCGCGAAGGGCGGCACCGGCCGGTTCGTCTTCGGCACCGGGTCGGGCTGGTTCGAGCGCGACTACGTCGAGTACGGCTACGAGTTCGGCACGGTGGGTAGTCGGCTCAACGACCTCGCGCGGGATGTGCCGGTCATCCGCTCGCGCTGGGATGAGCTGAACCCGCCGCCGACCCGCCGCATCCCTATCCTCATCGGGGGTGGCGGCGAGAAGAAGACGCTGCGCATCGTCGCCGAGCACGCCGACATCTGGCACTCGTTCGCCGACGTACCGACGCTGCACCGCAAGCTCGGCATCCTTGCCGAGCACGGCGAGGCGGTCGGCCGCGACGTGAGTGAGATTGAGGTCTCGGTCGAACTGCGCGACCGCACGATGCAGCAGGCTGAGGAACTGCATGAGGCCGGTGCGACACTCTTCACCCTCGGCCTCGACGGCCCCGAGTTCGACATGAGCGTCGTACGCGAGTGGCTCGCGTGGCGCGATCGCACGAACGGCTGAGCACCGTGTGGGCTTCCCGAGTCGGCCGCGGCGGCACGAGCCGCGAAAGTCTGCCAGAATAGGCGGTCGAGAGCTTGCACGCCCGACCCTCTAATCAGGCGGTGCCAGCATCCCTCACGAGCTTTCGCGCCGAGTGTGCCCCACGCAACCGGCTGCGACTCACTTCCTTCACACATTTCGGAGAAACGTGGCTGTCAAAATTCGTCTCAAGCGCATGGGCAAGATCCGTGCACCCTTCTACCGCATCGTCGTGGCCGACTCGCGCACCAAGCGCGATGGTCGTGTCATCGAGGAGATCGGCAAGTACCACCCCACCGNNGTGCTCGCCATTCTCAAGCTCACGGGCGACTGGGGCCAGTTCAAGGGCGACAAGAACGCCACGAGCACGGTGCGCGTCGCCGAGCCCAAGGCCGCGTTCGTCATGGACGAGAAGAAGAAGCCCGTGCTGAAGCCCAAGGCCGAGAAGCCCGCGCCGGTCGTGGAGGCTCCCGTGGCTGAGGCGCCTGCTGAGGCGCCCGCCGAGGATGCTCCGGCCGAGGCGCCCGTCGAAGCTGCAGCCGAGGCTCCGGCCGACGAGGCCCCTGCGGCTGAGGCACCCGCTGCCGAGACCGCTACCGACGAGGCACCCGCTGCTGACGACGCCGAGGCCGAGAAGGCCTGACGACAGTGCTCGCTGACACGCTCGAACATCTCGTCAAGGGAATCGTCGATCACCCTGACGACGTCGTCGTCGTCGCGCAGAGCTCTGCCCGCGGCGAGGTCCTCGAGGTGCGCGTGCATCCCGAAGACCTCGGCCGCGTCATCGGCCGTGGCGGGCGCACCGCCAAAGCACTCCGCACCGTGATCTCATCGCTTGCCGATGGCAAGCGCGTGAGGGTCGACGTCGTCGACACCGATCTCGACGACTCCCGCCAGCGGTGAGCACGGCTCCTTCGCAGCTGCGGGTCGGTCGCCTCGTTAAGGCCCACGGTCTCAAGGGCGCCCTGAAGGTCGAGCTCTACACTGACGCGCCCGACCGGCGGTTCATCCCCGGCGCCGTCTTCACTCTGCAGGTGCCGACGAGTTCGCCGTGGCACGGCAAGACCCTCACGCTCACCGAGCTGCGCTGGTACAACGGCCAGCCGGTCGCCTTCTTCGACGGCGTCATCGACCGCACCGGTGCTGAGAGCCTCGTGAAGGCCATTCTTTGGATTGAGCAGGTCGCCGACGAACCCGACGAACCCGACGCCTGGTACGACTTCCAACTGGTGGGTCTGCGCGCGCTGCGCGACGGCGTCGAGGTCGGCTCGATCGCGCGCGTCGAGCACTTTCCGGCGCAAGACCTGCTCGCCATCCGCACGCCCGACCGCGAAGTGCTCGTGCCGTTCGTCGCCGCCATGGTTCCGACTGTCGACATCTCTTCCGGCACGGTGACCCTTACTCCTCCTCCGGGTCTCTTCGAAGATCTCGACGACGACGCGACGGCAGACTCGGCGCAGACAGACGGTGCCCCTGCCTAGACTCGAAGCCGTGCGCATCGATGTCGTCTCGATCTTTCCCGAATACTTCGGGGGGCTCGACATCTCGCTGCTCGGCAAGGCCCGGCAATCGGGGCTCGTCGACGTCGCCGTGCACGACCTGCGGGAGCACACGCACGACCGGCACCGCACGGTCGACGACACCCCCTACGGCGGCGGCGCGGGCATGGTCATGAAGCCCGAGCCCTGGGGCGAGGCGCTCGATGAGTTGATGCAGCCAGAGAGCCTGCTCATCGTGCCGAGCCCGGCTGGGCATCCGTTCACGCAGTCCATTGCTCGCGAGCTCGCTGCCCGTCCACACCTCGTGATCGCCTGCGGTCGCTACGAGGGCATCGACCACCGCGTGATCGAGCACTACTCTGAGCGCTACGAGGTTCGAGCGCTGAGCCTCGGTGATTATGTGCTCAACGGGGGAGAGGTGGCGGCGATGGCGATGATCGAAGCGATCGGCCGCCTCGTACCGGGCGTGGTGGGCAACCCCGAGAGCCTCGTCGAAGAGAGCCACGAGAGCGGTCTGCTCGAACACCCCGCTTACACGAAGCCTGCGGTGTGGCGCGACATCGCGGTGCCTCCCGTGCTGCTCAGCGGCGACCACGGTGCTGTCGCAGCCTGGCGCCACGAGCAGCAGGTTGAGCGCACGCGCCGCATCCGCCCCGACCTGCTGAGCGGCTCATGACCACCGCAGACCGCCTCTGGCTGTGGTCTCAGCCCGTGATCGCCGTGCTCGCGGCAGCCGGCGGTGTGCTCGCGTGGGTGCTGCAACTGAGCGGTCAGGTCAGCGCGCTGCCGACGTTGCAGGCGCTCGTCACCGGCTCGTTCGTGCTGCCCGGCCTCGCCCTCTCGCTCGCGATCAATTACGCGTCGGTCATGTTGCGGCGACCCCCGAAGCTCACGATTGGCGAGCGTCTGCTGCTCATCATCGAGTACGCGATTGTCGTCGCGATTCTCGCCATCTCGTTGAGCGCCGATGCCCTGATCCTCGGCTATCTGCTGTGGCCGCTACTGATCGCGGTCGCCGCGATGGCCTTCTATGCGATGGCAGCCAACACGATTCGGTCTCGCCGGCCCGCCCCGGGTGGTGAGCACGATGACCTGCTCGTCGCCCACGACTCCGTGAGTGGAAGCTAGTACCTGCAGGGGCGACCTCGCAGAAGGGATGCTGTGCCCATGCGCTGGTTATCAGACCTGATCGGCTCGCCCGATGACGCCCTGATGGTGAACGGCGAACTCGCGCGTGGCCACATTCTCGGTGTCTCCGCGAGTTCGATGTCGATGAGCGTCATGAACGGTCTGCGCGAGCGCACGTGCACCGTCACGGTGCAGGTGGGCGCTGTCGACAATCAGCCGAGCGCGGCGTCGGTTCTGGAGACCGGGCGCCCCGTCGAGGTCGTGCTCTTTCCTGGCTCCCGACTGCGGGCCAAACGCGGAGACGGCCAGGGCGACATCGTCGTCGACTGGGACGCCGCCGCCCCTTTCGAACCCGGCAGCGCGACCGACGGCGCTACTCCCGCGCCGTGAGCACGATCGGTCCGTGAAGGGTGAGCGCGATCGTGTGCTCAGCGTGGGCCGCCCGCGAGCCCGTGCGGCTGCGCAGGGTCCAGCCGTCGTCATCGGTATAGATCTCGTCGGTGTCGAGCACGAACCATGGCTCGATCGCGATGACGAGCCCCGCCTTGAGCTTGAGCCCTCGGCCCGGGCGTCCGTCATTCGGAACGTGCGGGTCACCATGCATGGTGCGTCCGACACCGTGACCACCGAAGTCGAGGTTCACGGGGTATCCGTCGTCAGCGGCGACATCGCCGATCGCGGCAGAGATGTCGCCCATGCGATTGCCGACCGTGGCCTGACGGATGCCCGCCGCGAGCGCCCGCTCGACCGAGTTGATCAGCCGCACGTCGTCGGGTCGCGGCGTACCGACGATGATCGACACCGCCGAGTCGCACACCCAGCCGTCGACCGAGGCCGCAAAGTCGAGGGTGATGAGGTCGCCGTCGCGCAGGCGGTAATCGTGGGGCAGCCCGTGCAGTGCCGCATCGTTCACCGAGGTGCAGATGACCTTGCCGAACGGAGAGCCGCCGAACGAGGGGTGGTAGTCGACGTAGCAGCTGGTGGCGCCCTCGGCTCTGATCATGTCGTGCGCGAGCGCATCGAGCTCGAGCAGGTTGACCCCGACGTCGGCGGCGGCACTCGTGGCGGTGAGCACGCTCGCGACGAAGCGGCCCGCCGGTCGCATCTGCTCGATCTCGGCCGGGCTCAGCAACTCGATCATCTAGCTCCTCGGCAGGGGAATGTGAGTGCGAAGGTAGTCGCCGCAGAGCTTTCGGGTGGTCTCGATGAAGCGCTCGTCGCTCCGCTTGTCGAGCTGGAAGGCGCGGTACAGCAGTCCGCTGGCGATCTCTACGGCGACCTCGACATGGAAGACAAGCGTCTCGTCGGGCTCGAAGTCGTAGGTGCGGCCGATCTGCGCGGCGAACTCGCGGGCGAGAATGGCGTTGTTGCTCAATTCGGGGCTAATGAAGCGCTGGTCGATGACGTCACCGAACCGCAGAGCGCGAAAGCCGGGCTCTGAGCGCGTCATGGTGATGAAGGCGTCGAGCGTGCTGTCGAACGACGACCACACTTCGGGCCCCGACGCTTCGACGCCCTTCCAGACGATCTCGAGGTAGCGCTCCATGTTGCGGGCGGCGAGGGCGCGCAAGAGCGACTGGATGTTCGGAAAGTAGCGGTAGACAACACCTACTGACGACGATGAGCGCTGTGCGACCGCGCTCGTCGTGACGCCGTCGATGCCGTCGTCATCGATGAGCGAGGCGGCGGCGTCGAGAAGGCGCGTGATGCGTTCACTGCTGCGCTGCTGGATGGGCTCGGTGCGCATGGCCACCTTGTCGG
Organism: Microbacteriaceae bacterium UBA6152; assembly: GCA_002423075.1. GTDB lineage: Bacteria > Actinomycetota > Actinomycetes > Actinomycetales > Microbacteriaceae > Microcella. Next base: position 36,862 of record DIUS01000021.1, on the reverse strand, counting down.
TGGCGAGTGCGGTCGGTGCGTTCATGGAGATCCCCCCGGATTCAACGTTGTGTGTCGGGTCCATGGTGGCACGTGACGTGAACGCGGCCCAAGATTATGACGTCGGTTGGCAGGAGGTGCCAAGGTGTGACAAAATCGAAGCTTGTGTCTCGGCACGGTTCTGCCACAGGGGAGCCGCGTCATCGCAAGACACATCGTCTCGACTCATTATCTTCCTGAGCCGCGGTCGACCTGTGGCGGTCGCAGAGAGCGAATCCTCATGCACATCCTCGACCATGTCGACGCCGCGTCACTGCGCAGCGACATTCCTGACTTCCGCCCCGGTGACACCGTCAAGGTTCACGTCAACATCGTCGAGGGCACCCGCTCGCGCATCCAGGTCTTCCAGGGCGTCGTCATCGGCCGCTCGAACGAAGGCATTCGTGAGTCGTTCACCGTGCGCAAGGTCAGCTTCCAGGTCGGTGTCGAGCGAACCTTCCCGGTGCATTCGCCCGTGATCGACCACATCGAGATTGTGACTCGCGGCGACGTGCGCCGCGCCAAGCTCTACTACCTGCGCAATCTGCGCGGCAAGAAGGCCAAGATCAAGGAGAAGCGCGAGAGCTGAGATCTCGCCCCCTGACCTCGAAGGGCCCCGTCGAAGACTCGGCGGGGCCCTTCGTCGTCACCAGGCCGGGGCCGCCTAGACTGGTTCAGAACACCAGGGGAGTCATGACTGAGCAAAACGCGACCGCCGTTGGCGGAGCATCCACCGCGGCGTCGCGACCGGCACGATCGCCCGTCCGTAGCGTGCTGCTGTTCCTGCGCGATGTCGTCGTCATCGTCGCCGCGGCGCTCATCATCTCGTTTCTCATCAAGACCTTCTTGATTCGCTCGTTCTACATTCCGAGCGAGTCGATGCAGTCGACCCTCCAGGTCAACGACCGCATCATCGTCAACCAGCTCGTGCCCGACGTCGTGCCGATCTCGCGTGGAGACATTGTCGTGTTCCGCGACCCGGGCGGCTGGCTGCCAGCCCGCATCGAGCAGCCGCAGGCTCCGATCGATGCCGTCGGGGACTGGGTGATGCAGGTCATCGGGCTCAGCGCCTCTGACAGCGACGAGCACCTCGTGAAGCGCGTCATCGGCCTGCCGGGCGACCGCGTCGTGTGCTGTAACGACCTCGGGCAGTTGAGCGTCAACGGGGTGCCGATCGACGAGCCCTACGTGAAGCTGCCGCCCGACACGACCGACGTCAGCTCGCGCGACTTTCAAGAAGACATTCCCGAGGGCACGATCTGGGTGATGGGCGACAACCGCTACGACTCGTCAGACTCGCGCTTCAACGGCGTCGTGCCGATCGACGACGTGGTCGGCCGCGCCTTCGTCATCAGCTGGCCGATCGACCGCTGGCGCTGGCTCGACAACCCGCCACTCACGTTCGACGGGGTCGAGCGCATCGAGTGACGGCGCGACCATGAGCACGGCACCCACTCTCGAGATCGAGCGCTCGCTGTTCGCCGCCGGTGCTCCCGTCGTCATCGGGTGCGACGAGGTCGGTCGCGGCGCAATCGCGGGCGTCGTCGCGGTCGGGGCGTGCGCGGTGCTGCCGACGGTGGATGCTCCGCCCGAGCGCCTGCGCGACTCGAAGCTGCTCTCGCCCGCGCGGCGTGCCGAGGTCGAGCCGCAGGTTCGAGCCTGGGCGGCCGCCGTGGCGGTCGGGGAGGCAGGGCCCGATGAGATCGATGAGCACGGCATCATCGTGGCACTCGGGCTCGCGGCTCGCCGCGCCCTGATCCTGCTGCACGAGGCAGGCATCGATGTTGCCCGGGCCGCGGTGCTGCTCGACGGCAACCACGATTGGCTCACGCCGGCCCTGAGCTCGCCGCCGAGCATCCAGGCCCGCGTGAAGGCCGATCGCGACTGCGCCTCGGTCGCTGGCGCATCGGTGGTCGCGAAGCAGCACCGTGACGCCCTCATGGTCGCTGATCACGAGCTCTGGCCGGTCTACGAGTGGTCGGGCAACAAGGGCTATGGCAGCACCGGGCACCTGGCGGCGGTCGCCGAGCACGGCCCGTCGCCGCGCCATCGACTGACGTGGTTGCGGCAGCCCGCACTGCTCAATGCCGTCGATGTGGGCCAGGGTTCAACGGTCTAGACTCGACACCGCTATGGACGACGACGAATTCGAGGACTATGACCGCGAGGTCGAGCTCGCTCTCTACCGCGAGTACCGCGATGTGGTGTCGCAGTTCCAGTACGTGGTCGAGACCGAGCGACGCTTCTACCTCGCGAACGAGGTCGAGCAGGTCGTGCGCGAGATGGGCGGCGACTTCTACTTCGAGCTCACCTTGACCGACGTGTGGGTGTGGGATGTCTACCGGGCCGACCGCTTCGTCAAGAGCGTCAAGGTGCTGACCTTCAAAGACGTCAACGTCGAAGAGCTCGGCAAGAAAGAACTGAAGCTGCCGAAAGAGCTCGCGCTCGACGAGTAGACCGGGCGCCTCGACGCATTCGACATACGTACGAAACAGTGTCGGGTTATGCTGGCGCCACGTGCGATGCCCCCGCTCGCGCGACCCCCATCAAGGCGGTCTGCCGTGTCTCCTGCTCATTCCCGCCGTCGCCGCGTGCTCGCGGTCGCTGTCGTCGGCGTGCTCGGTGTCTCTGGCGCCCTGGTGGCGACGACAGCCGCGCAGGCCGTTCCCGATGCACCGGTCATCTTCGGTGCGCTCGACAGCACGGTCAACCTGCTCACGGTTGTGGTCGACCCCGCCCCGAGCGCCCTCGAGCAGACCGTCACTGTCTCGTGGGAACTTCAGGAGACGGGCGCTGTCGGTGTCGGGTGCCAGGTCGTGATTCCCGCCGACACGCTCGACGGCACCACCTTTCCTTGCGACGCTGTCGTGCCCGACGGACAGTACGGCTTCTATGACCTCGTCGCGGTCTCGACCGATGTCGACGGCGACAGTCCTGCCAGCAACACCATCTCGTCGGTCCGCTACGGTGCCGCAGCGACCCCCAGCAGCTTGGAGCTCGGGCCGCCGCTCAACGTTCCTGATTTCCCCATCCGCATGGGAACCCTCGAGCCGGCTATCTCGGGCACCGCACCCGCCCTGGGCACGGTTGAGGTGCTCGGCTACCGCAGCGATCTCGGCGTTGGCACCGAGTCGAGCCTGTGTTTTGTGGGCGTTCCGACCTCGGGCGCCTTCTCGTGCCCCGCGATCTTCCCGTCGCACGGCATCTGGGAGGTGCGGGTCATTGCGCAGGATGTCGAGGGCGGCTTCGCCGTCGAACCTGAGGCCGTAGAGAGCACCCTCCGTCTCGAGGTGTTCCCGCCGACGCCGACGATGGTCGTCTCGACGTCGTTTTCGACCATCGGGATCGATCTCGAGGGGCTGCCGGGCTCGAACGTCGGCGCAGAGCTGGTGCGCGACGCCTACGTCGCCCCTGACGGCGGCGGCTTTTGCCCCGCTGCTTGGGATGGCAACCCTGCCGGTCCGCCCGCTGACGGGCCGAGCATCAACTGTGTCTTCAGCGAGGTGACGCCGGGCGTTCATGTCGTTCGATCGACGCAGTTCCTCAACGGCGCTGTCGGGCTCACCCGGGACGACGTGGTCCACGTCGCGGCGGCGCCGACGCTCGTCGTCGAGCCGGTGCCGGGTGGTGCGGTTTTCTCCGGAATCGTCGACACGCTGTCGAGCGATCTCACGGCATCTGGCACCCGGATCACCGGCCTCGCCGTCGTTGTGCGCGACGGCGCGACCAACACGATCTGTGGGGGCACAGTCGACTCGTCTACGGGCGCGTGGTCGTGCGATGGCGAGGTCGAACCGGGCGATGACAACTTCACCGCGTACACCCTGGCGCAGGGATTCGGAGATGACCCCGACGTCGCGGGCGAGGTGAACGGCAGCTACAGCACGGGGGCGACGCTCTCGCCGGCCGTCAATGCGACGATCCCGGAGGGCATCACGCCTCCAGCGCCGACCATGACCTACGGTCTCGGCCCCGCGTCGATCAACGTCACGGCGCAGGGCCTCGAGAATTCCGCGGTCGGTGTGCGGCTCTATCAGGTGGATGTGATCTCGGGCGAGGGGTACCAGTACGGCGAAGCGGTCGCATCGTGCGGTGTCGTCATCGAGAGCGAGGGTGAAGGGTTCGGCACAATCGCCACCGCGCCCTCGCTCGTCGACGACTGCCAGTTCAGCAACCTCGCTCCCGGCATCTGGAACGTGTACTCCTCGCAGAACTACTACTTCGAAGAGAGCGAGTATCGCGACGACTACGTACTCATTCCCCCGAGTCCCACGCTCGCGGCAGCGCGCGCAGGCATCGGGCAGGTCACCGCGAGCGGGACGGGTGAGCCGGGATACCGCGTGCAGGTGCGCCAACTCGGCGGCGCCGGCTCGTGCACCGACATCGTCGACGCAGGGGGCGCCTGGGGTTGCGTCGTCTCCGGTGGCTCCGGCGACATGCTGCTCCGCGCCCAGCAGCAGTCGCAGGGCTTCGAAGCGACTCCGCCGGTCTACTTCGGGCTCACCGAGTCGTTCGACGGCTATTCGGCGTTCACCCCGACCGTGTTCGTCGCGGCCCCTCCAGCGCCGGCGGTGAATCCTCCCTCGAGTTTGCCGCCACCGCAACCGCTGACGTGGGTGCTTGAGGGCTACGACGGCTCGCCGCTCACCCCCGGTCAGCAGTTGAGCCTTACGGCCACCGGGCTGCCAGTCGGCACGGTCGTCGTCGTCGAGATCCGTTCGACACCGCAGGTGCTCGGCACGTCCGTTGTAGGAGACACGGGCATCTTCGCCCTCGACGTCGTCGTGCCCGACGATCTCGAGTCGGGTGAGCACACTCTCGTCGCGACCGCGACGCCGCCCGGCGGTGTTGACTCTGTCGTGTCGATTCCGGTCACGGTGACCGAGCCCCTGCAGATCGTCGACGAGCCGTCGGTCGAAGAGGCTGAGACAGCGGCCGAGACCGACGAGGGCTCGAGCGGGGCGGGCGGCGCCGGCGGCGACGGCGACCGGTCGCAGCCTGCCACGCCGTCGGCCATCAGCGACAGCATCCCGACCGTCGAGCGCATCTTCACGGCGCCGCTGACGATCATCGTCTCGGGTGGTCTCGCGCTCGCGATCCTGCTGCTCGTCGCGTTCCCGGCCGAGCTGCTCAACAGCACGCTCGCCTCGAACACGCGACGGCTGGGCCGCTGGTATGCCGCCGTCGAGCGGAGTGTCGATCGGGCGACCGACTGGTTCGCCTCGGTGACCCGCACTCGAGCCCTCGCGGCAGCCTTGCTCGTTGTGCTGACCAGCCTGATTTTCGGCTTCGTCGACCCCGAGTACGGCTTCGACCCGGTGTCGGTGCGCATGACGGTCTCGCTCGCGATCGGACTCTTCATCGTGACGTACGTCTCGTCGTGGATCAGCGGCGCGATCATTCGCCGGGTCTGGAGCATCGAGACCCGCGTGAGCCTGCAGCCTGCAGCCCTCGTCTTCGCCGTGGTTGGCGTCGTGATCGCCCGCATTCTCGAGTTCTCGCCCGGCTTCCTGATCGGGCTCGTGATCGGGCTCGACCTCGTGACCCGCGTTGGAGCCCCGCACCGTGTGCGCGCGATCTTGACCAATATCGGGGTGATCGTCGGGCTTGCAGTGGTGTCGTGGATCGGTTTCTCGATCATGGCTGCTGTCATGAACGGCGAGCCGACCGTGGTCACTCTGCTGGTCAGCGACGCGCTCGTCGCGACGACGGCCGAGGGTCTGACCGCGGCGCTCGCGGCGCTGCTGCCGCTCGGGTTCCTCGACGGGCACGAAGTGCTTCGCCGCTCGAAACTGCTGTGGGCGGGGTCGTTTGCGGCAGTCGCCACGGTCTTCTCGCTCATCGTGCTACCGACGGCGGCAGGCGAGACAGGCGACGTTGCCGATGTCGGGTTCTGGATGCTCATCATGGTGATCTTCGCCGCTGTCACGCTCACCCTCTGGGCGATCCTTCACTTCACCGGCAGGGGCGAGAGCGACGACGAGCTCGTCGAGCGGCCAGCGGCGACCGCGCGCTGATCGGACGACTCCCTCACAGTCGCGCGTGAGGGGCTCGATCGCACACCGATCGGGCCTCCCACGCTGGGCTTGCGCCTCGCGCGCCATCCTGCTCTGCGGGAGGCGACATGGCACGCAAAGACGAGCTCGGCCGTGCGGGCGAGCAGCTCGCCGTTGAGCACCTGATCGCGGCGGGGTACACGATCCTCGAGCGCAACTGGCGCTGCGCGATCGGTGAGATCGACATCGTCGCGCAGCACGGCGGCACGACGGTCGTGGTTGAGGTGAAGACCCGCTCAGGGCTTGGGTTCGGCCACCCGGTCGACGCCGTCACGCCGCGCAAGCTATCGAGATTGCGCCGGCTGGCGGGCGCCTGGTGCGAGGCGCAGCCGGCACTACCGACACCGCGTTCTCGCGAGCTGCGCATTGACGTCATCGGCGTCGTCGCGGGGCGAGAGGGCATCACGATCGACCACCTCCAGCAGGTCTGCTGATGCCTGTCGCACGCACTCTGTCGGTGGCCCTGCGCGGCGTCGACGGCGCTCTCGTTGAGATCGAGGCCGACCTCGCGAACGGGCTGCCGGCATTCACGATCATCGGCCTGCCCGACGCGGCTCTCGGCGAGGCGAAAGACCGGGTCAGGTCGGCAGCCGCGAACTCCGGCTGCGATCTGCCCTCGCGCAAGGTCACCGTCAACCTGTCGCCCGCCTCGGTGCCCAAACACGGCTCGGGGTTCGACCTCGGCATCGCCGTCGCTGCGCTCGCGACAACGGGGATCGTTAGCCTCGAGGCCATCGAAGCGGTGGTGCACCTGGGCGAGTTGTCGCTCGACGGCCGTCTGCGTCCGGTGGCGGGCGTACTGCCCGCCGTGCTCGCGGCCCGCCGGGGAGGTGCACGCGCGGTCGTGGTGCCGAGCGGCAACGCCGACGAAGCGCGGCTCGTACCGGGCATCCGTGTCATTGCCGCCGCCTCGTTGCGCGACGTGCTCATCGGGCACGGGGCTGCGCTCGACCCGGTGCCGGTTGAGGCTCTCATCGCTGCCGATGCCGACGGGCCGCTCCCCGAGACCGGCGACTTGGCCGACGTGGTGGGGCACCCCGAAGCGGTCGAGGCGCTGCAGGTCGCGGCGGCCGGCGGGCACCACATGCTCATGCTCGGCCCCCCGGGTGCTGGCAAGACGCTGCTCGCCTCGCGCCTGCCCGGGCTGCTGCCCGATCTCGAGCCCGACGCCGCCGTCGAGGTCTCGTCGGTGCGTTCTCTGGCCGGGCTGCCGCTCGGTGCCTCGCTCGTCACGCGTCCGCCGCTCGAGGCGCCGCACCACAGCGCGACGATGGCCTCACTCGTCGGAGGCGGCAGTGGCCTCGTGCGACCGGGCGCAATCTCGCGAGCCGCCCACGGCGTGCTCTTTCTCGACGAAGCGCCCGAGTTCTCGGCGGCCGTGCTCGACGCGCTGCGGCAGCCGCTCGAGACCGGCGAGATCACGATTCACCGTGCGAACACGGTCGCGCGGTTTCCGGCACGGTTCCAGCTGGTTCTCGCCGCCAACCCGTGCCCATGCGGCCTGGGCGGTGGCGACGACTGCACGTGCACACCCATGATGCGCCGACGGTACCTCGGTCGGCTCTCTGGCCCGCTACTCGACCGCATCGACCTGCACCTTACGGTGCGCCGCGTCAGTGTTGCGCAGATCACCGAGGGCACAACCGGGCCAGTCACTACCGTCGAGGCGCGCGCCCGTGTCGTCGCGGCGCGCGCCCGCGCTCGAGAGCGCTGGGGGTCGGAAGGCTGGGGTCTCACGGCCCACGTGCCGGGTCCGGCTCTGCGGGCTCCTCGCTGGCGGCTGCCAGCCGCCGATCGCGGCGCACTCGATCGTGCACTCGAGCGCGGCGCGCTCACCATGCGCGGCTACGACCGAGTGCTGCGCGTCGCCTGGACCTTGTGCGACCTCGATGGCGACGAACGGCCCTCGGCCGACCACGTGGGTCGGGCGCTGTACTTGAGAAAGGGAATCTGAATGAGCCGCTGGGCTATCGATCAGCACCGCATCGCGTCGGTCATGGCACTCGTGCGCCCGCGAGGCGCCGCGGAATGGCAGCTCGATGAGCCCGTCGACGCTGACCCAGTCGACCCTGTCGACCGGTTCGGAGGTACGGGTTCCGATCAATCGGGAGTGCTCGATGAACGCGGGGTGCGCGACGAACCCGGGGTGCTCGACGAGCTTTTCGCGCGCGCGATCTGGAGCGTGCTCATCGAGCCGGGCGACTCGGTCGCCGGCGCACTGATCCGTAGGGTGGGCGCCGCTACGGCCGCTCAGCTCGTGCTCAACCGGGCGGCCCCGGCGATTCTCAGCGAGGCGACGGCGGGTGAGATCGCGGCAGACGACGCCGAGTCGGGGCTGAAGAGGTGGACGGCGCGGCTGCGGGCGAACGATGTGCTGCGGAGCCTCGAGAGTGCGGGCCGGTGCGGCGCGCACATGGTCGTGCCGGGCGACGCCCACTGGCCCCACGAGGCTGTCGCCGCGCTCGGCGACAGCCAGCCCGTGCTGCTCTGGGCCAAGGGCGACCTCGAGCTTCTGAGGCGACCGGGTGTCGCGATCGTCGGCGCCCGGGCCGCCACCGGGTACGGCGAGCACGTGGCGATGGAGTTCGCCGCCGGGTTATGTGCGCGCGACGTCGTGGTCGTCTCCGGCGGTGCCTACGGCATCGACGGCATGGCGCATCGCGCTGCCCTCGCGAGCGGCGGCGCTACGATCGCCGTGCTCGCCGGAGGCATCGACCGCCTCTACCCGAGCGGCCACGAAGCGCTGCTCACCCGGGTCGGGGAGCAGGGACTGCTGCTCTCCGAGGTGCCCTGCGGAACCCCGCCCACCAAGTGGAGGTTTCTCCAGCGCAATCGCCTGATCGCCGCGCTCTCAGCCGCGACGGTCGTCGTTGAAGCCGGCCGGCGCTCCGGCGCGCTCAACACGGCAGGACTCGCCTTGGGCATGGGCAGGCCGGTCGGTATCGTGCCGGGGCCGATCACGAGCGCGGCCAGCGCTGGCTGTCACGCGACCCTGCGCACAGAGCCCGCTACCTGTGTCACGAGTGTCGCCGAGGTCATGCAGCTCGCGTTCGAAGCCGATAACGTGCTCGACATCCCGATGGCTCTCGAGTTCGACGAGGCGGGAGTCGAGAGGGGCGGTGCCGACGAACGACCGAAGGATCCGCTCGTGACCAGAGTTGTCGACGCGCTCCGACCGCGCAGAGGGCAGACCGTCGAGGAGCTGGCTCGTGCGGTGGGTGAAGGCACCGACCGCATCCGATCGGTGCTGGGCAGTCTCGACCTCGACGGGCAGGCGGCGCGCGGTGCCGATGGTCTCTGGCGCCGCGTCGCGCCCGCTGGCGGCGTGACGAGGGCGGCTTCAGCATCCTGACGAGGGGTTAACCACGAACGGTACCCTGAGCACATGACGCAGATGGGGCAGTATCCACCGGCCGGCCACGTGCTCGTGCACATCTCTGACACCCATCTGCTCGGGCAGGGGCGCTCGCTCTACGGCAAGGTGCCCGTGGACGAGCGGCTTGCCACGGCACTCGCGAGACTCGAGGCCGGGCCTGTGAAGCCCGATGCGCTCGTGTTCACGGGCGACCTCGCCGACCTCGGTGAGCCCGACGCCTACGTGCGGCTGCGCGCGATCGTCGAACCGGTCGCCGCGCGACTCGGTGCCGAGCTGATCTGGGTCATGGGCAACCACGACGAACGGGCGCCCTACGCTTCGCTGCTGTTCGATGAGCCCGAGACCGATGCGACACAAGACCGCATCTACGACATCCGGGGCCTGCGGGTCATCTCCCTCGACACGACGGTACCGGGCTATCACCACGGCGAGCTCACCGCGGCGCAGCTCGAGTGGCTCGCCGACGTGCTCGCCGAGCCCGCACCGCACGGCACCGTCGTCGCCGTGCACCACCCCCCGGTGCCGACGCCGCTCGAGGTCATGTCCGTGCTCGAGCTGCTCGATCAGCCGGCACTTGCCGCGGTGCTGCAGGGCACCGACGTGCGCATGATCCTCGGCGGTCACCTGCACTATTCGACGCACAGCACCTTCGCCGGCATTCCTGTTTCCGTCGCGGCGGCCACGTGCTACACGCTCGACCTCGGCGCCGATGCCGGGCGACTGTTGAGCGGCGTCGACGGCGGGCAGTCATTCGACTTCGTGCACGTATACGACGACCGCATTGTGACATCGACCATTCCGCTCGAGAGCTTTGCCGAGGTCACCGGCTTCTCGTCTGAGTACCGCCCCATGATCGAAGCGATGCCGGCGGATGCCCGCCTCGAGCAGCTTTCGAGCAAGACCTCGCGCCTCAACCTCAACGAGGCTGCGGCGAGCGACGTCTAGCGCCCGGCGCCGAAGGGTCGGATCGCGACACGGGCGGCACGTGTGCCGCGGTGCCGTCCTCGTTGGGCTGCTGCGGAGCATCCGCACGCCAGGTCCTCGCACGGCCTGAATCCTCCGAGTGCGCTCGATACGCGGCCACGACCTGTGAGAGGTACCTCGTGATGATCTCCTGCTCGGAAGGGTCGAAGTCGCTGATCGCGCGATTGACCTCGGTCACCATCGGGATGATGCGGCTCATGGCTCGCCCGACCGATGAGGGCTCGGGCACGACGAGCGTGCCGCGTCGATCGTCGGGGTTCGGGTTTCGGTGCGCGTGGCCGAGATTCTCGAGGCGATCGATGACGGTCGTGACGGCCCCTGACGAGAGCCCGAGTCGCTGAGCCAGACCCGTCGGCGTCAGTGACCCGGCAACAATGAGGTGCTGCATGGCGGTCAGATCTGTGGCGTTGACGTTGAGCTCAGAACCGAGTCCGCGCTCGAAGTCGGACGTCACGTCGAGAAGCTCGCGCAGCAGCAGCGTGGCGGGGTGAGTTTCCCCGAAGCTGGGAGTCTGCTGATCCGACTGGCTCACCGGTCAAGAGTACCGCTATTTTCTTCGAAGGTCATGTATCTCGATCATCGAGATAGATTACCCGAGCGGTTTTGTGAATGCCGACCCTCCGCACGCCCACCCTCTCACCCCTGCACCTAGGAGACCCATGATCGCGCTCACGCGCTTCATCACTGCTGCGAAGACCTCGTGGATCGTGCTCGTTGCCGGCATCGCCGCGACAGTCGCCCTCGTGGTCGCGGCGGGCTACCAGACCGCTGACGCTGCGCCGCCGGTCGGTCTTCCCGCGTCAGCCGAGTCGGTGCAGGCCGCCGCTCTGTTGGAGCAATTCGTCGATGACGAGTCGACGACCGGACTGCTGGTGTTCGGTCGCGAGAGCAGTGACCTGAGCGACGACGACCTGGCCGCGATCACCGAGCGCACAGCAGAGCTCGCCGACCTCGCACTCGACGGCTTCGTGCCGCCACCGGCCGTCTCCGACGACGGCACCACTGCTCTTGTCGTCCTGCCGCTCGAGATCGAAGACCGCGTGTCGGTGCGGGCCGAGCGTGCCGACGAGATTCGCACCATCGCCGCCGAGGGCTTGCCTGACGGCGTCGTCGTCTGGTTCACCGGGGCCGAGGGATTCGCGGTCGATATCGCCGCAGTGTTCGAGGGCGCCAACTTCGTGCTGCTCGGCATCACTGCCCTCGTCGTGGCACTCCTGCTGATCATCACCTACCGCAGCCCCGTGCTCTGGATCGTTCCGCTCGCCGTCGTGGGCGTCGCGGACTTCATCGCCGGCATCGCCGCACGACTCGTCGCCGAGATGCTCGACATCACACTCGATGGCTCTGTCACGGGCATTCTGTCGGTGCTCGTCTTCGGCGCGGGCACGAACTACGCCCTTCTGCTCATCGCTCGCTACCGCGACGAGCTGCGTCTGCACCTCGATCGTCGCGAGGCGATGGCCATCGCTCTGCGTGGTGCCGGCCCCGCGATCATCGCGAGCGGCTCGACTGTGGCGCTCGCACTCGCGACCCTGCTGTTCGGCGAACTGTCGGGCAACCGGTCGCTCGGGCTCGCTGGCGCAGTCGGCATTCTCGTCGCCATGGCGTACGCCCTGCTCGTGCTGCCGGCGGCACTCGTCGTTTTCGGCCGCTGGATCTTCTGGCCGATCGTGCCGAAGTACGGCTCGCCCGATGCGATCTCGCGTAGTCCGTGGGGCAAGCTCGGGCGCGCAGTGAGCAAGAAGCCCGTGCTCGTCGCGATCGTCGGCTTCGTCGTGCTCGGGGCCATGGCGACCGGGCTCACAACGCTCAATGTCGGGCTCTCGCAGAACGATCGGTTCATCGTGAAGCCTGAGGCCGTGCTCGGCCAGGAGCGCCTGGCCGAGGCGTTCTCCGCCGGCAGCTCGGCCCCGGCGACGGTGGTCGTGCCCGCGGGCGACGTCAACGAGGTGCTCGAAGGCCTGCTCGAGTTCGATGGCGTCGACGACGCCGTGCCTGGCCCTGCGAACGACGACATCGCGCAGGTCAACGTCGTGCTCGATGCCGACCCCGAGAGTGAGCGCGCCTTCGAGATCGTGGCCGAGCTGCGCCTGGCGCTCGACGAGCTCGGCGATGGCACCGGTCTCGTCGGCGGCATCGACGCCGAAGGCCTTGATCTGCGCGACGCTCAGCAGCGTGACCAGAGCCTCGTGATTCCGCTGATCCTTGTGCTGGTGTTCGTCGTGCTCGTGGTGCTCCTGCGCTCGCTGCTCGCTCCTGTGCTGCTGCTCATTGCCGTCGTGGCGAGCTACTTCAGCGCTGTGGGCATCGGATCGATCATCTTCGCGACGGTCTTCGGATTCCCCGGCGTCGACACCACGGTGCTGCTCTTCAGCTTCTTGTTCCTCGTGGCGCTCGGGGTCGACTACTCAATCTTCCTCGTCACGCGCGCGAAGGAGGAGGTGTCGCTATTGGGCACCTCAGAGGGCATGATCCGGGCGCTGGCCGCGACGGGCGGCGTGATCACGAGCGCGGGCATCCTGCTCGCGGCAGTGTTCGCGGTGCTCGGTGTTCTGCCGCTCATCGCTCTGACCCAGGTTGGCGTGATCGTCTGCGTCGGTGTGCTCATCGACACCCTGCTGGTGCGCACCGTGATCGTGCCGGCGATGACGTTCATCGCGAAAGACCGTTTCTGGTGGCCTCGCCGCCCCGAGCTCACCGACGCCGAGGCCGCCGCGCGCGGGGCGAACGGTCAGGCCGAGCGCATGCCCAGCGAGGCGAGCGAGCGGATGCCCGAGCCGGCACCGGCCGCCTGACGAGCTCGATTCCGGGTGAATCGCCCACGACCCGTCGGTGCGCACCTTTCGCTGGCGGGTCGCGCGACCTCCGCGGCCGACGCGGCGCTCATGAATCTCGCGGTCTGTGCACATTCCGGCCGTGCATCGTGCACTGGGCTCGCTCACTCGGGGCCTTCTGCACCCGGCTTGCTGCCCGGCGTATCGTACGCGCGGCCTGTCGTCGCGGCGTTGGCGCAGACGAAGGTTCATGCTGGGTGCATGCACGAGCGGGTGTCGGCGTTGCGCGAGGCGGTCGCGCTGCACCTGCGCGCGCTCGAGCTCGAGCGCGGCGCGAGCGCGCACACGCTGCGTGCCTACGCGGGCGACCTCGGCACGGTCGTCGACTTCGCCGAGAGTCGTGGTGCTGCCGACGAGCCGGACGCGTGGGATCTCGAGCTGCTGCGCGACTGGGTATGGCAGCAGAACGAGCAGGGGCTCGCGGCTTCCACGCTCGCACGTCGCACATCAAGCGTGCGCGGATTCACGGCCTGGCTGGCGCGCACGGGCCGCACGCCCGCCGACATCGGCGTGCGCCTGCGGGCTCCGCGAGGTGAACGTCGGCTGCCGCGCGTGCTCACGCGGGCGCAGATCGATGAGGTGCTCGATAACCTCGACGCGCGCGCCGCAGGCGACGCCCCGAGCGCCCTGCGCGATCGGGTGGCGATCGAGCTGCTCTACGCGAGCGCCCTGCGCGTGAGCGAGCTGGTGGGGCTCGACGTCGACGATGTCGACGACCAGCGGCGGGTCGTGCGCGTGCTGGGCAAGGGGGCGAAAGAGCGCATCGTGCCGTTCGGCCTGCCGGCGCAACGGGCGGTGCGCGCCTATCTCGAGCGCGGTCGACCCGCTCTCGTTGGTGCCGAGTCTGCTTCGGCTCTGCTGCTGGGCCCTCGCGGCCGTCGGCTCTCGACCCGTGCCGTGTACGGCCTCGTCGCTGGTCTGCTCTCCGAGTTGCCGGGCGCCGGCCCCTCGGGTCCGCACACGCTGCGGCACACAGCGGCCACCCACCTGCTCGACGGCGGCGCCGACCTGCGCGCGGTGCAAGAGATTCTCGGCCACGCGAGCCTCGGCACCACCCAGATCTACACCCACGTGAGTGCCGAACGCTTGGCATCGGTGTATCGCACGGCTCACCCTCGCGCGTGAGCCGCCGTTTGCCCTGAGCTACGACCACAGCCGCGTGCCCCTCGCACGTCTGGTGCGCTACGGTGGCACCTCGCCCAGCGGCAGCAGCACGGCGCGCTGCAGACCGCCGAGCCACAGCAGCGGCGACACGTACTCGCCTGCAACGCGCACACCGAGATGCACGCACGGGCGAGCGCAGTGCCCGGGCTGCTGCACGCCGATAACGTCGCCCGCCCGCACGAAATCGCCGGCCGCGACGAGCGGCTCGACCGGCTCGACAGTCGCGAGCACCTGCCCGTGCCGCACCGTGATGACCGGTCGATCGACGACGACTCCGGCGAAGTGCACGACGCCGCTCGTCACCGCCCGAACCTCCACCGCGTCGCCGAGCGCCGCCAGGTCGACCCCGCGGTGTCCCGCGCCGTACGGTGTCGGCGGCGCGAGAAACGGTCGCACGACGATGCGCTGACCGTCGACCGGCCAGACCCAGCCCGCGGCCGCAGTGGTCGCCGACGGGAGCGGGCCGGCGCTGCCTCCCGCACCGAGCACGAGCAGGGCGACCACGGCGACTCGAGAGGGCAGGTGCATGGCCCCAGCATTGACGAGAGCGCAGCATCCGCGTCGAGATTGCCTCCGCCGGGGGAGACCGCGCCCGCGCGACCAGCCGGTGAGGGAGCGGTGATATGCTGGCCGACGCAGTCGTGCGTGTCACGGCTGACTTCGCGTGTCCATTTCATGGCGCATATTCCCGTCAGTCCCGCATGTCTCTCGAGAAATCGGCGGCCGTTCGGGTCGGGGCCAGCGCCGGGCACTAGGGCCCCTCCCGTCGGGCGGGGCGACAACTGAGAACAAAGGAGCACGGCCATGGCCGTCGTCACTATTCGCCAGCTACTCGACAGCGGCGTGCACTTCGGGCACCAGACCCGCCGGTGGAACCCGAAAGTCAAGCGCTTCATCCTGACCGAGCGCAGCGGCATTCACATCATCGACCTGCAGCAGTCGCTCGCCTACATCGACAAGGCTTATGACTTCGCGAAGGAGACGGTCGCCCACGGCGGCACGATCCTCTTCGTCGGCACCAAGAAGCAGGCGCAAGAGTCGATCGCCGAGCAGGCCACGCGCGTGGGTCAGCCCTATGTCAACCAGCGCTGGCTGGGTGGTCTGTTGACCAACTTCCAGACGGTGTCGAAGCGCCTGCAGCGCATGAAAGAGCTCGAAGAGATTGACTTCGACGACACGACGCAGGGCTTCACCAAGAAAGAACTGCTCATCAAGAAGCGCGAGCTCACCAAGCTGCACAAGTCGCTCGGCGGCATTCGCAACCTGACGAAGACCCCGAGCGCCATGTGGGTCGTCGACCCCAAGCGCGAGCACCTCGCGATCGACGAGGCCCGCAAGCTGGGCATCCCCGTCATCGGCATCCTCGACACGAACGCCGACCCCGACGAGCTCGCCTACCCGATTCCGGGCAACGACGACGCCATTCGCTCGGTGGCGCTGCTGACGCGCATCATCGCGGATGCTGCTGCCGAAGGTCTGATCCAGAAGCACCAGAAGCCCGAAGCCGAGGGCAACGTCTCGGCCGTCGAGCCGCTGGCCGAGTGGGAGCGTGAGCTGCTCGAGCAGGGTGCTGCCGCGGCCGAAGAAGCCGCCGCCGAAGAAGCCGCCGTTGACGAGTCGCCCGCCGAGGCGCCCGTCGCCGTGGAAGCCGTCGCCGGCGAGCCTGTTGCCGCCGACGCTGCCGCCGAGGAGCCTGCTGCTGTGGCGCCCGCCGAGGAGCCGGCTGTCGAGGAGCCTGCTGCCACGAAGGCACCCGCCAAGAAGGCTGCTCCGACGAAGGACGCCGACGCTGCCGAGGAGCCCTCGAAGGCTCCCGCGGCGAAGAAGCCGGCGGCGAAGAAGCCCGCCGCCACGAAGACCGCTGCCGAGGCTGACGCCCCGGCCGCCGAGACCGAGTAAGGACCCCCTCTATGGCGAACGTCAGCCTGGAAGACATCAAGAGCCTGCGCGACCGTCTCGGTACGGGCATGGTCGACACCAAGAACGCTCTCGTCGAGGCAGAGGGTGACCTCGAGAAGGCCACCGAGATTCTGCGACTCAAGGGCGCGAAGGGCAATGCGAAGCGTGCCGATCGCTCCACGAGCGAGGGCCTCATCACCGCGGACGAGGGCAGCGACGCCGCCACGATGATCGAGCTCGCGTGCGAGACCGACTTCGTGGCCAAGGGTGACAAGTTCGTCGCGCTGGGCGAGCGTGTGCTGGCTGCCGTCGTGGCCGCCGGTGCAGCGACGGTCGAGGCCGCTCTGGCCGCGCCGCTCGACGGCTCGACGGTCGCCGAGGCGATCGACGCCGAAGCCGCGATCATCGGTGAGAAGTTCGAGCTGCGTCGAGTGGCACGCGTCGACGGCTCGCGATTCGCCGTTTACCTGCACCGCACCAACAAAGACTTGCCTCCGCAGGTCGGCGTGGTCGTGGCGTACGAGGGCTCAGACGCCGAGACGGCGCGCAGCATCGCGCAGCACATCTCGTTCGCCGACCCGCAGTTCTTGACGCGCGACGAGGTTCCGGCCGAGACGGTCGAGAACGAGCGTCGCATCGTCGAAGAGATCTCGCGCAACGAGGGCAAGCCCGAAGCCGCTCTGCCGAAGATCGTCGAGGGTCGCGTCGGTGCGTTCTTCAAGCAGGTCGCTCTGCTCGAGCAGGACTACGCCCGTGACAACAAGCTCACGGTCGCGACCGTGCTCAAGGATGCCGGACTCACCGTCACGGGCTTCGCCCGCTTCAAGGTCGGCGCCTAACTGCATCACCGCGAAAGCCCCGGGTCTGCACATCAGACCTGGGGCTTTCGTCATGCGGCGGTGCCTCCTGAGCGTGCGAGGGTCAGTCGTCGAGCGCACGGTGAGCCGCATCGATGACGGATGCCCGCTCGAGGCCGAGCCGCTGCAGCACCCGCGCGGCCGTGCCGTGCTCGCGCTCGGCCACGGCAAGCAGCACGTGCGCAGAACGCAGCCCGGTCGGCGAGCGGCGGGCGAGCTGGCGCGCCTGCTGAAACACCTCCTGCGTGCTCACCTCGCTGCGGTACACGCCGCGAGACGGTGGCAGTGGCTGAGGCTGCTCGTCGACCGTGATCGACACCGCGGCGAGGGCCTCGGCATGCACGGCGTCGATCGCCGCGCGCACGGCCGCAGCGTCGACGCTAGGAGCGTCGCGAGACGAGGGAACGACCTCGAGGGCGTCGCGCGCCGAAGGGTCGTCGACGAGCAGCGCGGCGACCAGCAGGTGCTCGGCGCCGGGCTCGGGGTCGCCGAGCGCACGCGCCTCGTTCTCGGCGGTCGTGAGCAGTGCTGCGATGAGGGCGATGTCGTGTCGAGCGGTGCGCAGGGGCATGGCGGGTTCCTTTCGTGCGGGTGTCGGGGGCCTAGCGCGACGGACGTCGTGCCGGCGAGAGCCGTTTGTGCGCGGCCTGAGCGGTCATCCCGAGGGCTTGACCGATGTCGGCCCAGGTCCAGCGGCTCTCGAGCGCTCGATCGACGGCCTGTCTCTCGAGGGTCGCGGCCAGTCGGCGCAGGGCGACGACGGCGGCGAACGCCTCGGCGGGGTCGTCGGGGGAGGGGATGCGGAAGCTGTCGGCCATGTCATCAACTTTAGTTGACACGTTCGAGGTCGTCAACCAAGGTTGATGGATCTCGCCGCGCGCCCCGCCTCGCACCCCATACGCTGGAGTCGTCGCACGAGAGAAGGAGACCGCTGTGGTCGATAAGAAGCGCCGGGTACTGCTCAAGCTCTCGGGCGAAGCCTTCGGCGGCGGCTCTCTCGGCGTGAATCCCGATGTCGTGAGCGAGATCGCGCGGGAGATCGCCGAGGCCGCGAAAGACGTCGAGGTCGCGATCGTCGTCGGCGGCGGCAACTTCTTCCGCGGCGCCGAGCTCAGCCAGCGCGGCATGGATCGCGGCCGCGCTGACTACATGGGCATGCTCGGCACCGTGATGAATGCACTCGCGCTGCAAGACTTTCTCGAGCAGGCGGGCGCGCCGGTGCGCGTGCAGTCGGCGATCCAGATGACGCAGGTCGCCGAGCCCTACATTCCCCTGCGCGCCGAGCGGCACCTCGAGAAAGGCCGCGTCGTCATCTTCGGCGCGGGCGCCGGCCTGCCCTACTTCTCGACCGACACGGTCGCGGCACAGCGCGCCCTCGAGATCAGCGCGCTCGAAGTTCTGGTGGCGAAGAACGGCGTCGACGGCGTCTACAGCGCTGACCCGAGGCATGACCCCAACGCACACAAGCTCGACACGGTGACTTATCAAGACGCCCTCGTGCAGGGTCTCAAGGTGGTCGACTCGACCGCCTTCTCGCTCTGCATGGACAACGGCATGCCGATGGTCGTCTTCGGCATGGAACCGAGCGGCAACATCGCCAAAGCCATCCGCGGCGAGCACATCGGCACGCGCGTCTCGAACTGACCGGTGCGGCGGTCTGAGGCGGCGCGCGGGGTGCGGCAGGCTCCGTGATGGCCGCACTGCTCATCGGGGTCGCGGCGCTCGCCCACGCGACCTGGAACATCGCGATGAAGCGTGCCGGCACAAGCGGCACGCCCTTCATCGCCGTGACGCTGCTGATCGGCGTGATCGCCTTCGCTCCGTTCGGCATCGCGTCGCTCGTCGCGGCGCCACCGGTAGCACCCGCATGGCTCGCCCTCATCGTCGGCAGCGCCGCTCTGCAGCTGGCCTACTTCTTGCTGCTGCAGCGCGGGTACCGTCTGGCCGACGTGGGGGTCGTCTACCCGGTCGCGCGCGGCGTCGGGCCGCTACTGAGCGTCATTGCCGCGATCGTGCTCCTGGCTGAACGGCCGGGCCCCGTGGCGCTCGCGGGGGCCCTGCTCGTTGTCGCGGGGGTCGTGGTGATCGGACTCGCCCGTGCGCGGCAGGAGCGCGCAGACGACTCCACGAGCCCCGACTCGACGAGCGCCGGCACGGCGCAGCAGGCCGCCTCCGCCCGACGCGCGCGGGGCATCCGATATGGCGCTCTCATCGGCGTCGTCATCGCCGCATACACGCTGTGGGATGCCGTCGCCGTGACACTCGCGGGCCTCGCTCCAGTCGGATACTACTGGGCGAGCATGGCCGTGCAGCTGCTCATGCTCGGCGCGATCGCCCTCCGCGCGCCGGCGACCGCGGTCGAAACCGCTCGGGCGCATCCCGTCGCGGCGGTGCTCGTGGGCGTGCTCTCGCCACTCGCCTACATCGCCGTGCTCTCTGCCTACCAGCTGGCGCCGGTCGCGATCGTGGCGCCGGCGCGCGAGGTGAGCGTCGTGCTCATCGCGCTGGCGGGGTGGATGCTCTTCCGAGAGCCGCACCCCGTGCGCCGTCTCACCGGCAGCGTGGTCGTGCTCGTCGGCATCGCGATGCTCGCTCTCGGCTGAGGCCGCGCCCACTAGACTCGGGGGCGACCCACCGAAGGAGCCGTAAGTGATCGCCGACGTTCTGGCCGAAGCCACCGAGAAGATGACCAAGGCCGTCGAGGTCGCGAAAGAAGACTTCGCGACCGTGCGCACGGGCCGGGCCAACCCGCAGCTGTTTCAGAAGATCCTCGTGGAGTACTACGGCACTCCGACGCCGCTCGCGCAGCTCGCGAGCCTGCAGAACCCCGAAGCCCGCACGATTCTCATCACGCCCTACGACAAGAGCGCGCTGAAAGAGATCGAGAAGGCCATCGTGAACTTTCCGAACCTCGGGGCGAGCCCCAACAACGACGGCGAGATCATCCGAGTGACGATGCCAGAGCTGACAGAAGACCGGCGCAAGGAGTACGTGAAGATCGTCAAGCAGAAGGCCGAAGACTGCAAGGTCGCGATCCGCAACATCCGTCGCAAGGCCAAAGACGACCTCGACGCCCTGAAGAGCGAGGTCGGCGACGACGAGGTTGCCCGCGCCGAGAAAGAGCTCGAGTCGATCACGAAGCGCGCCACCGACGCCGCTGACGACGCACTCAAGAAAAAGGAAGCCGAGCTGCTCGAGGTCTAGATGGCCGAGCCAGTCGAACCCACCGCCGACGACGTCGTCTCTGTCGACGTCGTCGAAAGCGTTGCCGCGCGTCCCCGCTTCTGGCGACGCCGTCGCACCGGCACCGCCCGTGAAGAGGTAGAAGCGGCCTTTCACGACATCGAGTCGAAGGTGCACGATCTCGAGGCGAAAGCGCGAGAGATGGATGCTCGCATCGAGGCGCGCGCCGGCCGCAACCTGCCCAAAGCCATCTTCTTCGGCCTCGTGCTCGGGTTCGCCCTGCTCTTCAGCCTCGTCGTAGTCAAAGAAGTCTTCATGCTGTTCGCGGCCGCCCTGGTCGCGTTCACGGTCTACGAGCTCGCGAGCGCGCTGCGGTTCGCCGGGCGCGACATTCCGCGCATTCCGCTCGTCGTCGCGGCGGTGGCGATGGTTCCGTCGGCCTTCTATGGCGGCGCCGCGGGCCTCTGGTGGGCCTTCGTCGCGGGTGTGGTCGTCATCAGCCTGTGGCGCGTCGTCGAGACCGTGCGGCCGACGATGCGGGCCGAGGGTGTCTCGCTGCCGACCGACCTCGCCGCTGGCGCGTTCGTGCTCGCGTACGTGCCGCTACTCGCCGGCTTCGCCGTCGTCATGAGCGCGCAGCCGGGCGGCGAGTGGTGGGTGCTGGCTTACCTCATTGTCGTCATCGCGATCGATACGGGCGCCTACGCCGCCGGCGTGCTGTTCGGCAAGCACCCGATGGCACCGAAGATCAGCCCGAAGAAAACCTGGGAGGGCTTCGCGGGCTCGGTCGTTGCCGCGACGATCGTCGGCATTGTGCTGGCGATCTTCATGATCGGCACCACGTGGTGGGTCGGGCTCGTTCTCGCGATCGCACTCGTCGGGGCGGCGACACTGGGCGACCTCACCGAGTCGCTCATCAAGCGCGACCTCGGCATCAAAGACATCTCGACCTGGCTGCCCGGCCACGGCGGGTTCCTCGATCGGCTCGACTCGATGCTGCCGTCGACCGTCGTCGCCTACCTGATCTTCAGCATCGTCGTGGGCTGAGTGTGCTCTTCGCGAGGCTGAGCAACGATTGGCGTCGCGATGCGCCGCCCTGGGGCAGAATAGGGCGGTGACGTCGACCTTCCCGATCGCCCGAAAAGGGTCTCCCGGCTATGACACTGCTGAGGTCGATGCGTTTCTCGAGCGCGCTCGCGCCTCGTATTCGCTTCCGCCCGGTCACGACGAGGCCGTCTCGAGTCTCGAGATCAGACGCACGGCGTTTCGGGTCGTGCGCAAGAACGGCTACTCGGCACGGCATGTCGATGCCGCGCTCGAGCGGCTCGACGAGGCCTTCGCCGCGCGCGAGCGAGAGCAGGCGATAGCCCAGCAGGGCTCCGAGGCCTACTACGCCGAGATTCGCGCGACTGCTCAAGCGATCATCGACCGCCTGGCGCGCGGGGATGGTAAGCGTTTCAAGCGCGTCAGCCCGTTCACGCGCGGCTACCACCCGAAAGATGTCGATGCCTTCGCGGGTCGCGTCTCAGCCTACTTCGAGAAGAGCAGGTCGCTGCCCGTCGAGACGGTGCGCACGATCGCCTTCCGATCGCGGTTTCGGGGCTACCACGAGGCTCAGGTCGACCTGGTGCTTGACACCGTCGTCGACCTCATGCTGGCCGTTCGCTGATCACGACCGCGGGCTCGGGTAGACTTCTCGAACTGTGGAACGGTGGCAAACGGCAACGAGGCGCTCCACTGCAGTGAGTGACGATTCGTTCGTCGCTGGCGCGGGGAGCGCTGTTCGTCGACCAGTCGCCCCCGAGCGGCACGTTCGTCGGCCGTGGTCGTTGCCTGTCTTCGCCTCGCTCGCGAGTCTGGCGCTCGTCATGACGACGATCATCGACCCGACCTCATCGACCGCGACGACCACGACCACGACGGCACCGGCACCCGACCACCCGCCGCAGGTCATCGTCGCCACCGACGACTACGTCAGCAACGTCGAGCGCGTGACGTGGAAGACCTCGCAGGTCGTCACCTACGGCGTTGCCCCCGCCGTCGGCACACCCGACCCCGGCACCGCGCAGGCCATTGCCGCGCAGATGATCGCGGCTCGCGGCTGGAGCACGTCTGAGTACAACTGCCTCTACGCCCTGTGGGCGAAAGAGTCGGGGTGGAACGTCTACGCGCACAACAAGAGCTCGGGCGCCTACGGCATTCCGCAAGCGCTGCCGGGCAGCAAGATGGCGAGCGCCGGTGCTGACTGGGCGACGAATCCCGCGACACAGATCACGTGGGGCCTCAACTACATCACCGGTCGGTATGGCACGCCGTGTGGCGCGTGGGCGCACAGCCAGCGCGTCGGCTGGTACTAGGCACGAGCCACCCATGCCTCGTAGCAATCGGCCGCGTTCACGGCGCACGCCTGACCGCGCATCCGTCGGAGACGATGCTCTCGACCTCGACCGCCTGCGCTCGGGCCTCAAGCGCACCGAGATCAAGCGCGCCGGAGCCTTCTCGGTGCAGTCGGTCTCGGCCGCCGCCGCCGTCAAGGTGTACAGCTGCCCCGGGTGCCGTGCTGAGGTGCCGATCGGTCAGGCCCATGTCGTCGCCTGGCGCGTCGACGGCCCGATGAGCGACGATGCCGAACTCGCCGCACGGCGACACTGGCACAGCTACTGCTGGAGGATGGAACCGTGACCGAGCTGGTGCGTGCCGCGACCCTGCTGCCGGCAGTGCGACGCGAGATCGAGCTGCGCACAGCCGACGGGCTGACTCTTGTCGGCGAGCTCGCTCTGCCCGAGTCGCACGACCCCATGGCAACGCTCGTCTGCCTGCACCCGCTGCCGACTGCCGGCGGGTTCATGGATTCTCACATTCTGCGCAAGGCTGCGGCACGACTTCCGGCGATGGCCGACATCGCCGTACTGCGCTTCAACTTCCGCGGCGTGAGCTCGCCGCGGGGCACGAGCGAGGGCGAGTTCGGCGACGGCGACGACGAGCGCTTCGACCTCGATGCGGCCATGGCGTTCGTCGCCGAGCATGAGCTGCCCCATCCTTGGCTGCTCGGGTGGTCGTTCGGCACCGAGGTCGCGCTCAAGCACGGGCGTGAACACCCGGTGATCGGCGCCCTGCTGCTCTCGCCGCCACTGCACCGCACCGAGCAGAGCGAGCTCGCGCAGTGGGCGGGCAGCGGCAAGCGACTGGTCGCGGTCATCCCTGAGCTCGACGACTACCTGCGCCCTGCCGAGGCCGCAGAGCGCTTCGCCGTCGTGCCGGAGTGCGAACTCGTCGCCGTCGAGGGCGGCAAACACCTCTGGGTCGGCGAGAACCAGACCTACCGCGTGTTGACCGAGATCGTCAAGCGCCTCAACCCTGCGGTGCTGCCGTTGCCGACCGAGTGGCCGTAGGCGCCCGGCTCGCCTACTTCTCCTCTTGTCGTGGCACCAGCACTTGATCGATGACGATGAGGATCGAGGCCGCGACCGGAATCGCGATGAGTGCACCCAGAATGCCGAGCAGGGTGCCGCCGATGAGCGCCGCGATGACGACGACGACGCCGGGCACCTTGACGGCGCGGTTCATGATGTTCGGGCTCAGCAGGTAGGCCTCGACCTGCATGTAGACCAGGTAGTAGACCCCCGCGACGATCACCGTGAGCATTGACCCGGGGTTCACGAGCAGCTGCATGAGCACGATGATGATCGAGCCGGTCAGGGTTCCGACGAGGGGCACGAGCGAGAACAAGAATGCGATGAAGGCGAACAACGCGGGGTACGCGGCACCGATCGCACTCAAGAAGATGAAGCTCAGCACCCCGTTGATGAGGGCGAGCGACACCTGGCCGACGACGTAGCGGCCAACGGCGTGGGCGACCTGCTCGGCGATGTTGATGAACTTCTCGCGACGCGACTTCGGCACGAGGCGGTAGAGCGCGCGCTTGATGTTCGAGATCGACGCTGTGAAGTAGAGAGTGAGAATCAAGATGATAAGGGCACCGAAAATGCCTGTGGCGATCGAGACGCCGACCGAGAGAACGCCGCCGCCGATCTGTGCGAGGTTGTCGGGGTTGGTCAGGTAGGCGAGCGCGTCTTGCGCTGCCTGCCGAACGTCGACGATCTCGATCGGGATGACCGCTTGAATCTGCTCGAAGAAATCGTCGAGCGACTCGATGTTGCGCACGTACTCAGTGATCTGATTGACGAGCTTGCTCGACTGCTCGATCACGACGGGGATGATCGCGAACACGAGCCCCACAAAGAGGCTGAGCACGCCGACCAGCACGGTGAGGATCGCGGCCCATCGGGGCCACTTGCGGCTTTCGAGCCATGTCACGAGCGGATCGAGACCCAGCGCGATGAAGATGGCCGCGCCGATGTAGGTGAGAATCGTCGCGAGTGAGGCAAAGGCGCCGCCGATGAGCACGGCGATGAGCACGCCCAGGCCTCCGAAGAGCCCGAGCCTGAACGCGTTCTGAATCTTCACGATTGCCCTTCTAGCGCGCCGCGAGGAGGGGTCACACCTCGCGCTTGGTCAGCGTCTCCGCCTGTGACAGTACCCCTTGCAGGCCCTCGAAATAGCCCGCCACGGCGTCACGTTCGACGCGCAGCCGCTCAAGACGCTCTTCGGCATCGGCCATGAGGGCAGCCGACCGTTCTTCAGCCGAGCGCTGCAGTTCGGCCGCGCGTGTCTCGGCGTTCTCGAGCACCGATCGGGCGGTTGCATCGGCCGCCGAGCGTGCGGCTTGCGCTTCGTCGTTCGCGCTGCGCAGCAGCTGCTCCGCCTCGGCACGCGCGGCTGCGGCCCGTTCTTGGGCGGCCGTGAGCTGCGCGGCCGCCTCGTCGAGGTAGCGCTGAGTCTGTGACACCGCGTCTCGCTGCCGCGTGAGGTACTCGCGCTCGGCCTCGTCGCGGCGCGCGGTGAGTTCGACCTCGAGGTCAACGCGGGCCTGTTCGGCCTCGCGGGCGAGCCGTGCACGGTGCTCGTCCCGGTCGTGCTGTAGCTGGGCGGCGGCACGGGCTGCCTCGTCGGCGAGAGTGCGTCGCTGCGTCGCAGCGTCGCGTTCCAGGGCAGCACGCTGTTGCGCGACGGCCGCCTCGTGGGTCGCTCGAGCCTCGGCCATCTCTCGCTCAAGCTCGGCGCGCTGTGTCGCGTGCTGTGCCTCAGTGGCGCGACGCACGTCATCGAGCTCTTCGGCGAGAGCTGTGCGGGTGCTCTCGACCTCGTGCTCGAGGGCGATACGGGCGGCGTCGAGCTCGTGGGCGAGCGATGCTCGTGCCGCGGTAATCTCTTTTTCGAGGGCTTCGCGCGAACGCGTCTCGAGGTGCTCGAGCTCGGCACGACGACGCTCTTCTTCGGCCGACCACTCCTGCTCACGGCGAGCGAGGTCCGACTCGACAGCGTTGCGCTTCTGCTCGAGTTCGGCGGCGAGGGCCGCACGGGCGTTGCGAACGTCGTCATCGAGCTGGGCGCGGCGCGTCGCGTCGTCGCTCTCGAACGTGGCGCGCGCCTGCTCGGTCTCTCGAGCCAGCGCTCCGGCGGCCTCGCGTGCTTCGGCCACCTCGCGGTCGGTGACAACCCGCAGTTCGGCGAGCTCGCGCTCAGTCTCGGCACGCAGTGCCGCAGCCTCGCGCTTTGCCGTCGCGCGTGCCTCGGCTGCCTCGGTGGCGACGGCGCCTCGGATGGCGGCCGCCTCGCGCGTCGCTTCGTCGATGATGGCGTCGGCCTCGGCGCGGGCCCGGGCTACGGCCTGTTCGGCATCGTGCACGGCGGAGTCGGCAAGCTGGGCCGACCGCTCGGCGGCTTCGGCGACCATGCGCTCGGTGCGCTCGGCCGTCTCAGCCTGCAGGCGCTGAGCCTCAGACTGCGCGGCGGCACGCAACTTCTCGGCGTCGATGTCGGCCTGGCTGATGAGTCGTGTCGACTGCTCTTCGGCAATGCGCAGCGTTTGCTCGAGCTTGGTGCCCAGGCCGCTGTAGGTGGGGCGGCCCACCTCGTCGAGTTCTGCCTGCAGGTCGTCGATGACCGCTTGCAGCCGCCCGACCTCTTTCGCCGCGTCGGCGCGGTCGGAGTTCGCCTTGATGAGCTCTCGACGAATCTCCTGCAGTGCGCGGTCGACCTCTTCGCGCTTGTAGCCGCGCATCTCTGAGCCGAAGTCGTACTCGGTGTCTGCCACGTGCATCTCCCGGGTTCGGTGAGGGGAACGGGTTCGAGTGTAGTCGTCGGTAATGGC
Source organism: Microbacteriaceae bacterium UBA6152 (assembly GCA_002423075.1). GTDB lineage: Bacteria > Actinomycetota > Actinomycetes > Actinomycetales > Microbacteriaceae > Microcella. The sequence continues at coordinate 10,277 of DIUS01000021.1, read as the reverse complement.
GCGTGAACCGGCGCGATCGGGCGGCGACGGGCGCCCGGGGCTCGCTCGAATGGGTGATGCCGCGCGCATCCGCTATTCTGGAACGTCGTTGTTCTGCTGGTCGACCGTCCATTCGACGGTTGTCGCCCGATGTCGAGCGCGGGATGAGCGGTGCGAGTACGCCGCTCTCGCCCCACTACCGCCCGATGATCGTGGCCCGCGATCGTTCGATCGCGTCGAACCGGCACGAAAGGAGCTCCCCGTGCGATTCATCGCCGCCATCGTCTTCTTCCTCGTAGCCGTCGTCGGAGTCGGACTGGGGGTCGCGCAGCGCACGATTCTCGCCCCGCCCGACCGCGTCACGTCGAGCATCGAGCTCGACAGCCCGGCTGCTGTCACCATCATTGATGGCACCGCCCTCAACGCGTACGAGGGGCGACAGACGATCGCCATCACAGGCGGCGTCGTCGCGCCCCCGATTCCGGAGCCCGAGCCGTCGGAGACCCCCGCGATTGATCCCTCGCCGGCACAGACAGTGACGCCGGAAGGCGACGTCGCGACGGAGACCGACGCGATCACCGCAGCGTACGGCCGCGCCGCCGATGTCATGGCCTGGGTGGGCCCCGCCACGTACAACCTCGTGACCTTCGACGCCGAGCTGGGCGAGCTCGTCAGTGAGACCGTGGTGGGCACCGAAACCTCGGTGCCGAACCCGTTCGGTGGCGACCTCTGGTTCGGCGACTACCTCGGCGAGGCCGAGCTGGGCGTCACGCTCAACGTGCCGGAGAACGTCTCGATGCTCATCGTGTCTGACGGCACCCTGCCGGCGCCCCAACAGTTGTCGGTGACCTGGCCCCTCGATTCGAGCACACCCTTCTCGACCGTGCTGATTCTGGGCGGTGTCGCCTCGCTCATCATCGGGCTGCTCCTCCTGCTCTGGGCGCTGCTGCATTTGCGCCGGCAGCGCGGTCCTCGGCGCAAGACCCCCAAGATGCCGAAGGTTCCGAAGCCGTCGCGCTACCGGTTGCCGGCGGGCCGCACCCTCATCGGTCGGCCGAAGGGCCGTCGTGCGGCGTCGAGCATCGCGCTCGTCCCGGTGTTCGTGGCCGGTGCGCTCGTGCTGGGCGCGTGCACGACCGGCGGCGCTCCGCTTGCAGGGCAGACACCGGCTCCGACTGAGGCCCCCGGCACCGAGACCCCCGCGGTCGCCGTGACCGAGAACCAGCTCGAGCGCATCATCACTCGAGTCGGCACAACGATTGAGCAGGCCGACACCGACACCGATCCCGCGCTGGCCGCGACGCGACTTGCCGGTCCGGCACTCGAACTGCGTGAGGCGAGCTACGAGATTCGCGACGACGAGGCCGACTACGACATCCTGCCGGTCATTCCGACCGGCACCGTACAGATCACCCTTCCCCAACGGCTTCCTGAAGAGGGCGACACGTGGCCGCGCCGCGTCTTCGCGATCGTGCAGGCTCCGGTCGTGGTCGACGACGAGGGAGAAGAGACTGCCACGCCGCCGCTCGCGCTCGTGCTCGTGCAAGACGACCCTCGCAGCCAATACAAGGTGCACTACGCGGTGACGGTCACGCTCGCTGAAGACGCTATGCGACCCGAGGTGGCCCCTGCTGCTCTGGGCACCCCGGTACTGCAAAGTGACACGACTCTGCTCGCGGTCGCGCCCGCCGACGTGGCGGCCGGATACTCCGACATCCTGCTGCTCGGCGAAGAAAGCGAGTCGTACCCACTGTTCCAGGTCGAGGGCGACACGCTCATCGAGCAGATCGGCCTCACCGCGAAGAACGAGCGGCGGTCGGCATTGCCCGAGACGGCGGCCATCCGGTTCGGAGGCGCCGTGGGTGAGGCCGAAATCGCCTCGTTCGTGACGAACGACGGCGGCGCGCTCGTGGCCGTGTATCTCATCGAGTCTGAGCGCGTCACGCCCACCCAGGCCGGTGCCGCGATCAACGCGCCCGCGCCGGTGGCAGCACTGGCGGGTCGCACGCAGAGCACGCGTGGTATCTCGGCGACCTATGGTATTCAGGTGCTCTTCTACGTGCCTCCCGTGGGCAGCGACGCGCTCATCGTTCAGCTCGGCTACACCCAGGGGCTCATCGACGCGGCGGAGGTATCGTGACCGACCCCCGCATGATCAGCGCCTCGCTGCGCGGCGCCGTCGACCTGTCGTCGCTCGTGCGTGCGGCACAGGCTCCTGCTGCCCCGTCGGGAGGCGGTCCAGCCGCCGACGCACCGGCATCGATCGCCCGTGATGTCGATGAAGCATCGTTCGGCGAGGTCGTCGAGCTCTCGCGCACGGTTGCGGTGATCGTCGAGTTCTACGCTGACGGCATCGCCCCGGTGCTCGCTCCGGTGATCGCGGCGTACGGCGGGCGCCTCGCGCTCGCGACGGTCGACGGCAACCGCAACCCGCAGCTCGCGCAGGCTTTCCAGATTCAGCAGGTTCCTGCCGCGGTCGCGCTCGTCGGAGGTCGGCCCCTGCCGCTCTTCGTCGGCATTCCCGGCGACGCCGAGGTGCGCCAGGTTCTCGACCAGGTGCTCGAGATCGCCGCGCAGAACGGTGTGACCGGCACAGTGCCGACCGACGGTGCCGAGCCGACTGGTGAGCCCGAAGAACCCCCGCTGCCGCCGCTACACCAACAGGCCTTCGACGCGATCAGCGCCGGCGACTTCGACGAGGCGGCCGCTGCATACCGCACGGCGATCGCCCAGAACCCGCGCGACCAGCTCGCCATTGCCGGCCTCGCGCAGGTCTCGCTGCTGCAGCGGCTCGACGGCCTCGATGCGGCCGCGGTGCGGTCGGCGGGTGCGGCGGCACCCGATGATGTGGATGCTCAGCTCGCCGTCGCCGACCTCGACCTCAGTGGGGGCCACGTCGACGACGCGTTCGCGCGCTTGCTGCGCGTCTTTCCGACGGCCGACGCTGACGGCAAGGCGCTTGTGCGCACCCGCCTGCTCGAATTTTTCGAGATCGTCGGCGCCGACGACGAGCGCACGGTCGCCGCGCGCCGCGCGCTCACCGCGCTACTGTTCTGACGACCCGCCGAAGGCCTACTCCGGCTGCAGGTACAGCGCCGCGAGCGGCGGCAGGGTGAGCTCGACCGAGGCCGGGCGTCCGCCCCACGGCGTTGCCGTGGCCTCGACGCTGCCGAAGTTGCCGACCCCCGAGCCTCCGAACTCCCCGGCGTCGGTGTTGATGACCTCGCGCCAGCGGCCTTCGTGCGGCAGCGGCAGGCGATAGGCCCCTACCGGGTTGCCGCTGAAATTGACGACGGCCACGATCGGTGCACCGTGAGCATCGCGGCGTTCGAAGGCGATGACGTTGTTGCCAGCATCCCCGCCTTCGAGCCATTCGAACCCGGCCGGCGAATTATCGAGCTCCCAGAGCGCGGGGGTGTCGCGATAGACCCGGTTGAGCTGGCCGACGAGCCGGTGCAACCCTTGGTGCACCGGCTGGTCGAGTATCCACCAGTCGAGGCCGCGCTCTTCGCTCCACTCGCTCGGCTGGCCGAACTCCTGGCCCATGAACAGCAGCTGCTTGCCGGGGTGCGCCCACATGAATGCCAGATAGGCGCGCACGTTGGCGAGCTTCTGCCACTGGTCGCCGGGCATCTTTGCGAGCAGCGAGCCTTTGCCGTGCACGACCTCGTCGTGGCTGATCGGCAGCAAGAAGTTCTCGCTGAAGGCGTACAAGAAGCTGAAGGTGATCTCGCCGTGGTGGTGCGAGCGCCACATCGGGTTGCGCGCCATGTACGAAAGGGTGTCGTGCATCCACCCCATGTTCCACTTCATGCCGAAGCCGAGCCCGCCCTCGCTCGTGGGCTTCGTGACACCGGGCCACGAGGTCGACTCTTCGGCGATCATCACGATCCCGGGCACGCGCTTGTAGGTGGTCGCCGTCACCTCCTGCAAGAAGCTGATCGCCTCAAGATTCTCGCGGCCGCCTCGCTCGTTGGGCAACCACTGGCCTTCTGAGCGGGAGTAGTCGAGGTAGAGCATGCTCGCGACCGCGTCGACTCGCAGGCCGTCGATGTGAAACTCTTCGAGCCAGTAGAGGGCGTTCGCGACGAGAAAGTTGCGCACCTGGCTGCGACCGAGGTCGAAGATGTAGGTACCCCAGTCGGGGTGCTCACCGCGTCGCGGGTCCGGATGCTCGTACAGAGCCGCACCGTCGAACCGGCCGAGCGCCCACTCGTCTTTCGGAAAGTGCGCGGGCACCCAGTCCATGATGACGCCGATGCCGGACTGGTGGAGGCGGTCGATGAGGTACCGGAGGTCATCCGGGTGCCCAAATCGCGACGTCGGTGCGTAGTAGCCCGTCACCTGGTAGCCCCATGAGGGGCCGTACGGGTGCTCGGCGAGCGGCATGAACTCGATGTGCGTGAAGCCGAGCTGCGTGACGTACTCGATGAGCGGGTCGGCGATTTCGCGGTACCCGAGACCGGGCCGCCACGAGCCGAGGTGCATTTCGTAGACGCTCATGGCGGCGTCGTGCGGGTTGCTCGCCGAACGACGGGTCATCCAGTCGCCGTCGTTCCAATCGTAGTGCGAGTCGCCGACGACGGATGCGGTGGCCGGGGGAGTCTCGGTGTACCGCGCCATCGGGTCGGCACGCGTCACCCACGTGCCCTCGGCGGTGAGCAGTTCGAACTTGTACGTCGAGCCGGCGTCGAGCCCGGGCACGAACAGTTCCCACACCCCGTTGTCGTCCAGGCGGCGCATCGCGTGGCCGAGGCCGTTCCAGCTGTTGAAATCGCCCACAACGCGGGCCGCTTGTGCGTGCGGCGCCCAGACGCTGAAGCTCGTGCCGTCGATGCCCTCGTGCGGGCGGTGATGGGCGCCGAGCACCTGCCAGAGCTGCTCGTGGCGGCCTTCGCCCCACAAGTAGAGGTCGACATCGCCGACGCTCGGCACAAAGCGGTAGGGGTCGTCGGCGTGCCAGTCGGGGCCGCCGTCGTAGGTCGTGCTGACCGTGTAGGCCTGGCCGTCGGCGGGGCCGCCCGGCAGTAGACCGTGCCAGAGGCCGTCGGCGTCGTGCGCGAGCGGGTGCTCGCTGCCATCAGCGCGCACGATCGTGACGCTCGCTGCGAGGGGGCGCACGACCCGCACGAGCCAGCCTCCGTCGACAACGTGCTGCCCGAGGGAGTCGTGCGGCCGGGGGTGCCTGCCGTCAACGAGCGCCCGCCGGTGGTCGGGGTGCAGCTCGGGGATTGACGGCGTCTCAGCCGCCTTCGGGGCGGGCGCGCTCTTCTTCGCGCTCTTGGTCGGGGTCGCGTTCTTCTTCGCGGTCGCGCTCTTCTTCGGGGTCGCGCTTTCGGTCGGGGTCGCGTTCTTCTTCGGCGTGCTCTTCTTCTCGGCCATCACATGCCCTTCGGGTAGTCGATGCGCAGAATGTGCACGGGCTGGACGAAGGCGTCGAGCCGCACGTAGTTGTCGGAGCCCCAGCGGTACCGCTCGCCCGTAATGAGATCTTTGACGTCGAACGTCGACCCCGGCTCGAGACCGAGCGCCGCCAGATCGAGATGCACGGTCGTCTCGCGTGCCGAGTGCGGGTCGACGTTCGCGACGACGATGATGCCGTCGGTGCGACCACTGCGCACGAAGCGCCCCGGCAGCACTTTCGAGTAGACGAGGATCGCTTCGTCGTCGCTCGCGTGCACCGTGAGGTTGCGCAACTGCCGGAGGGCGGGGTGCCGCGAACGAATGGTGTTGAGCGTCGTGAGGTACGGAGCGATCGTCGTGCCGGCCTTGGCGGCGGCCGCCCAGTCGCGAGGCTTGTACTCATACTTCTCGTTGTCGATGTTCTCTTCGCTGTCGGGCCGGGCGATGTTCTCGATGAGCTCGTATCCGCTGTAGACGCCCCAGGTGGGGCTCGCCGTGGCGGCGATGGCGGCGCGGATCTTGTACGCCGGCACGCCGCCGAACTGCAGATACTCGGTGAGGATGTCGGGGGTGTTGACGAAGAGGTTGGGGCGCAAGAACGCGCTTGTCTCGTGGCTGAGCTCGGTCAGGTACTGCTCAAGCTCGCGCTTCGTGTTGCGCCAGGTGAAGTAGGTGTACGACTGCTGGAAGCCCACGGCGCCGAGCGACTGCATCATCGCGGGGCGGGTGAACGCCTCGGCGAGAAAGACGATGTCGGGGTGAACGCGACGCACGTGCTCGAGCAGCCACTCCCAGAAGTGCAGCGGCTTGGTGTGCGGATTGTCGACCCGGAAGATGCGCACCCCACGATCGATCCACAACAGCACGAGCTTCAGCACTTCGCGGCTGAGGCCCTCGAAGTCGTTATCGAAGTTCAGCGGGTAGATATCCTGGTACTTCTTCGGTGGGTTCTCGGCGTATTGGATCGAGCCGTCGGGCAGCGTCGTGAACCACTCGGGATGCTCGGCGACCCAGGGGTGATCGGGAGCGCACTGCAGGGCGAGGTCGATCGCGATCTCGAGTCCGTTCTGCGCCGCGGCGGTGACAAAGGCCTCGAAATCGTCGACCGTGCCCAGATCGGGATGCACGGCCTCATGCCCGCCCTCGGTCGACCCGATCGCCCACGGGCTGCCGGGGTCGTGGGGGCCGGGTGTCAGCGTATTGTTCGAACCCTTGCGATTGACGCGGCCGATCGGGTGGATCGGCGGCAGGTAGAGCACGTCGAAGCCCATCGCGGCGACAGCGGGAAGCCGCTTCGCGGCGGTCGCGAAGGTGCCACTCTGCCACGAGCCGTCGCGCTTCTTCTTGGCGCCTTCTGATCGAGGGAAGAACTCGTACCAGCTGCCGACGGCGGCGCGCGTGCGCTCGACGCGCAGCACGAGCTGTTCGCTCGCGGTGCGCAGGCTGAGCGGTCGGTGCTCGGCCAGTGCTGCGGCGAGGCGCGCATCGGTCGCGACGGCGAGCCGCGCGCTAGGGGTCAGCGTCATCGTGCGCATCGCCTCCCGGGCTTCGGTGAGCACTGCTGCGGCGGGCGTCGCGCCAGCGTCGGTGATCGCCCGTTCGAGCAGCTGCGCGCCAGCGATGAGCATGAGCTCGACGTCGACGCCTGCGGCGATCTTGACGGTGGCGGCGTGCAACCACGTGGCCCAGTCGTCAGTGAACGCCTCGACGTGCCAGGTCCAGTCGCCGGGCTGCTCGAGCTGCACTTCGGCATGCCAACGATCGGTGCCCGGGGCCCCGATGCTCATCGAGTGGCGGCCGACGGTTCCGTCGGGAGCCGCGAGCACGAGTTCGGCACCGAGCAGGTCGTGCCCCTCACGGAAGACGGTCGCGGCGAACGGCACAACCTCCCCGACGAACGCGGTGCTCGGCCAGCGGTTTTCAGGCTGAACCGGGCTCAGATGTCGAATCGGGATGCGCCCGATCTGGTGCGAGAAAGAGGATCGATGCGTCGTTGCCACCCCACGACCCTACGCCGCGTGCGGGTCGCGCGCGCAGGGTCGGAGGGAGACGACGGTGCCGTCTGCACTCTGCTTCGCATCGGCTCAAGAGGGTGTCCTCCTTGTGGAGGACAAAATGTACCCCGCCCGGGGTACGCGAACTTTCGTCAGAAGCTGGCGCGCGTGTATGCGCGCGCATACAGTGGCTCGCACGCGACGTTCCGCCGAGAGACCCGAACTCGGCGGCCCCGCAGTGCAGCACTCACCGCAGTACGACGGTAGCCAACCCGAATGGCACCGCGAAACAGGACCGCGTCTCGCCCCCCGTGCGAGGCCGGTCCTGTTCGGGTTATAACGACAGGGTGCCGGTGCTGCGCCGATGCGGCGCGGTTCAGTCCCCGTCTCGGTGGGTCTTTCAGGGCTGGCTCGTCGCCGAGACGCCGCTCCCTCGTCGCCAATCTGGAACCGGTTGCGGAACTCGCGGTCGACCCGCCTAGAGTGGGTGGTCGGGGTGCCCCCACCCGCCCCACGTCGAGGAGTGATGACTGTGAAGGCGATCCGCCGCTTCACTGTGCGAACCGTGCTGCCCGAATCGTTGAACGCCGTGACGGCGCTCGCCGCGAACCTGCGCTGGTCGTGGCACGAGCCGACCAAACAACTGTTCGCCCGCATTGACCCCGAACGATGGGACGAACTCGACCACGACCCGATCGCACTGCTCGGCAGCGTCGACCCGGCCCGACTCGACGAGCTCGCGCACGACGCGCAGTTCATCGCCGACGCTGAAGCTTTGCGCGCCGACCTCACGGCCTACCTCGAGCAGCCGCGCTGGTACCAGCAACTCAGCGATGCGCCCGCGCGCATTGCCTACTTTTCGCCCGAGTTCGGCATCGCCTCGGCGATTCCCCAGTATTCCGGTGGTCTCGGCATTCTGGCGGGCGACCACCTCAAGAGCGCGAGTGATCTCGGTGTGCCACTCATTGGCGTCGGCCTCTTCTACAAGGCTGGTTACTTCCGTCAGGCGATCGACCGCGATGGTTGGCAGAAAGAAACGTATCCCGTTCTCGATCCCGACGGCCTGCCGATGCACATGCTGCGCGAGCACGACGGCAGCGCGGCGCGCGTCTCGCTGACGCTTCCCGGCGGCAATGCACTGCACGCCCGGGTCTGGCAGATGACCGTCGGCCGCGTCGTGCTGCTGCTGCTCGACACCGACATTCACGACAACACCGACGAGTTGCGCGGCGTCACCGACCGCCTCTACGGCGGCGGCGGAGAGCACCGGCTGCTGCAGGAGCTGTTGCTCGGCATCGGCGGCGTGCGCGCCATCAAGCGCTATGTCGAGCTCTCACAGACTGTGGCACCCGAGGTCTTCCACACCAACGAGGGACACGCGGGTTTCTTGGGCCTCGAGCGCATCAGCGACCTGATCTCTGACGGCCTCACGTTCGACGAGGCACTGCAGGTCGTGCGCGCCGGCACTCTCTTCACCACCCACACTCCCGTGCCCGCGGGCATCGACCGTTTCGACGGCGAGCTCATCGAGCGCTACTTCTCAACCTCGCTGCTGCCCGGGGTGAGCGCACCCGACGTGCTCGCACTCGGCACCGAAGACTATGTGGGCGGTGACCCGTCAGTCTTCAACATGGCCGTCATGGGACTGCGGCTCGCGCAGCGCGCCAACGGCGTCTCGCAACTGCACGGCGACGTCTCGCGCGGCATGTTCGGTGCCCTCTGGGAGGGTTTCGACCAGGACGACGTGCCGATCACCTCGGTGACGAACGGCGTGCACGCGCCCACGTGGACCGACCCCCTCATGGTTTCGCTCGCGAAAGAGAAGCTCGGCACGTACGAGACCTCGTCGTGCGATTGGAACTCTGACGCGGTCACCGACGCCGACCTCTGGTCGGTGCGCCGCGACATGCGCGAGCAGCTCGTGCACAATGCACGGGCGCGCACGATCGCCGCGTGGGCCGAGCAGAACCCCGGCGTCGCGGCTCCGAGCTGGATGACCGAGCTGCTCGACCCCGACGTGCTGACGATCGGCTTTGCGCGCCGCGTGCCCACGTACAAGCGCCTGACGCTCATGCTGCACGATCAAGACCGCCTGCGAGCGTTGCTCACCGACCCCGAGCGCCCCGTGCAGCTCGTGATCGCCGGCAAGTCGCACCCGGCCGACGACAGCGGCAAGGCGCTCATCCAGAAGCTTGTGCAGTTCGCGGCCGACCCCGCGGTGCGTCGTCGCATCGTCTTCTTGCCCAACTACGACATCGGCATGGCCCGTGTGCTCTACCCGGGCACCGACATCTGGCTGAACAACCCGTTGCGCCCGCTCGAGGCGTGCGGAACATCCGGCATGAAGGCGGCCCTCAACGGCTCTCTCAACCTGTCGATTCTCGACGGCTGGTGGAACGAGTACTACGACGCCGAGAATGGTTGGGCGATTCCGACGGCCGACGCCGCGGGCGATGGCGCCGAGCGCGACAAGCTCGAGGCTGAGGCCATGTATGACCTCATCGAGCACCAAATCGCGCCGCGCTTCTACGACCGCGACGCGGGGGGTCTGCCGAAGCGCTGGCTGCAGAGCATCCGTCACACTCTCGCGACCCTGTCACCCGAGCTGTCGGCCGACCGCATGGTGCGCGAGTACGTCGAGCGGCTCTACATGCCGGCGGCGCACGCCGAGCGAGCGATCACGGCCGACGACTACCGACCGGCTCGTGAACTCGCGGCGTGGAAGGCACGCGTCGTGCATGAGTGGCCGCACCTGGCCGTCACCCACGTCGAGTCGGGCGGGGTGCAGTCGCCGCAGGTGGGCGATCAGCTGACCGTGCGCGCTCACGTGCAGCTTGCGGGGCTCTCGGCCGACGACGTGCTCGTCGAGGTGGCCTTCGGGCGCGCGCGCAACGGAGACGA
>DIUS01000075.1 GCA_002423075.1 Microbacteriaceae bacterium UBA6152 | reverse complement strand
TGAAAGGCGTCGGGCACGCCCGCGAAAGCCGCGCCGTTCTCGGCGTCGACGCCGTCGATGCTCGCAGACTGCCCGTCGGTCATGAACGGATGCTCGCTAAAGCTCGGCCGACCGAGTCGCGATCGCCGTGGTGATGCGCTCGACCGCCTCGGCCACGGGAACCCCGTTGACCTGGGTGCCGTCGCGGAACCGGAAGCTCACGGCGCCGCTGGCACGATCTTCCTCACCCGCGATGAGCAAATAGGGCACCTTGCCTTTCGTGTGGGTGCGAATCTTCTTCTGCATGCGCTCGTCAGAGTCGTCAACGTGGGCGCGCACGCCCGCTGCAGTGAGCTGCGCGATCACGCCACCAAGGTATTCGGCATATTCCTCGGCGACGGGGATACCTACGACCTGCTCGGGTGCCAGCCATACCGGGAAAGCTCCGGCGTAGTGCTCGAGCAGGATCGCGAAGAACCGCTCCATCGAGCCGAGCAGCGCGCGGTGGATCATGATCGGGCGCTGCTTGCTGCCATCACTCGCGGTGTACTCGAGCTCGAAGCGCTCGGGCAGGTTGGGGTCGATCTGCACGGTCGAAAGCTGCCAGGTGCGGCCGATGGCGTCTCGTGCCTGCACCGAGATTTTGGGTCCGTAGAAGGCCGCCCCGCCTGGGTCGTCGACGAGTTCGAGGCCCGAGGCGACCGCGACGCGACGCAGGGCCCCGGTCGTTTCCTCCCACATCGACTCGTCTCCGAGCCACTTCGACTTCTCATCGTCGCGCGTCGATAGTTCGAGGTAGAAGTCGGTCAGGCCGAAATCGCGCAGCATGCTCAGCACGAGATCGAGCGTCTTGGCGACCTCCTCTTCGAGTTGGTCGGGCCGTACAAACAGGTGCGCATCATCCATCGTGAGGCCCCGCACGCGCGTGAGTCCGTGCAAGGCCCCCGACAACTCGTTGCGGTAGACGGCCCCGAACTCGCTGTACCGCAGAGGCAGATCTCGGTAGCTGCGCGGCCGCTCGCGGTAGATCAAGATGTGGAACGGGCAGTTCATCGGCTTGAGGTAGTAGTCCTGCCCCGCCTTGGTCACCTGGCCGTCGGCGTCGCGCTCTTCATCGAGGCGCATGGCCGGGAACATGCCGTCTGCATAGTTCGTGAGGTGCCCGCTCTGCACGAACAGGTCACCCTTCGTGATGTGCGGGGTGTAGACGTACGAGTAGCCAGCGTCGCGGTTGCGACGCATCGCGTGTTGCTCCATCTCCTGCCGCACGATGGCACCGCGGGGGTGCCACACCGACATGCCGCTGCCAATCTCGGCGGGGAATGAGAAGAAGTCGAGCTCGGCCCCGAGCTTGCGGTGGTCGCGTTTCGCGGCTTCTTCGAGTCGCCCAAGGTGCTCGCGCAGGGCATCCTTCGACGGCCACGCGGTCCCGTAGATGCGCTGCAGCTGCGGGTTCTTCTCGCTGCCCCGCCAGTAGGCGGCGGCGACGCGCGTCAGCGACCAGCCGTTGCCAATCATGCGGGTGTTTGGCAGGTGGGGGCCGCGGCACAGGTCTTTCCAGTACACCTCGCCGGTCTTGCCGTCGACGTTGTCGTAGATCGACAGCTCACCCCCCCCGACCTCGACGCTCTCGCCATCGGCGCTCGGAGTAGTGGAACCCTTGAGCCCGATCAGCTCGAGCTTGAAGGGCTCGTGGGCGAGCTCGGCGCGCGCCTCCTCATCGGTCACGACGCGGCGCACGAACCGCTGCCCCTGCCGGATGATGCGGTCCATGGCCTTGCTCAGCGCGGCCAGATCGTCCGTCGTGAACGGAGTCACCACATCGAAGTCGTAGTAGAAGCCGTCGGTGATCGGCGGGCCGATGCCGAGCTTGGCCTCGGGGTTGATCGACTGGACCGCTTGGGCGAGCACGTGCGCGGCCGAGTGCCGCAAGATCGCTAGACCGTCGGGCGAGCTGATCGTGACGGGCTCGGCGTGATCGCCCGGTTGCAGCCGATGAGCAAGATCGCGCAGTTCGCCATCGACGCGCATGGCGACCACCGAGCGATCGTTGAAGATGCCGAAGCCGTCGGTGACCTCTGTCACGTCGACCGCTTCGGGGACGGGCGAAATGACGGATTTCTCTGCCGGGGCGGCGTCAGACACACATGCTCCTCTGGTGCGGTAGGGCGGGTGGGATGGCGTCGTCAACTCTACCGGCGAGCATCCGGCCTCGAATCGCGTTCTCAGCCGACGAGAGCCGTCCCGGCGACGAAGATCGACTGCATCCACTCGAGCACGATCGGGCGGTCGAGTGCAGCGAGCCAGGCGATCGCGATCTGCAGAGTGGCGACGAGGTCGACGAGCACGTTCGTCGCGACCGTGCGAGCCGCCGGAATGAGGGCGATCGCCAGAAGCGTGAGCAACAAGAAGGTCACGCCTGCCGCGTCCGGATGGAAGGCCCCGAGCAGGAACGCGACGTTCAACAAAAGGAAGACGATCGTCGAGACGACGATCGTCCGCGGACGCCGCACGATGAGGGCGACCAGAGATGCGCTGGCGAGCGGCGCAGCGATGAGCCAGCCGGTCGGGGTCGTATACAGTGCGGTGAGCGCGCCGATGCCCGGAGCGATGCCGCCGAGGACGGCCTCGACGTCGCTCGTGGGCCACGGCGTGCCGAAGAACAGCACGTTCAAGAAGGCGATCGTCGCGAAGGCCCCGAGCGTGGGGAAGGCAATGACGAGCATGTTCGCGGCACGTAGTCCCGGCGCGGCAGCGCGACCGTGCCGTAGGAAGGGCGAGGCGAGCACGATGATCATCGCGTAGAGGATGCCCGAGGGGTCGCTAAAGGCGGCGAGCATGATGAGAATTCCGCCCCGGAACCCCGACTCGGTGTTGCCCCAGTTCACAAAGCGCACGACGTCGCCCAGCGAGAGCCCGAAGAAGGTCAAGGCGAGGAATCCGGGCAGGTTCTCCAGTGCGAAGTAGGCGAACAGCGGGTTCGCAGCAAGAGCAACAATGAGAATGATGCCCGTCGACCGCGGAATGGCCCTTTGCGCAATGATCTCGGCGACCTTCTGCAGCAGGAACCCCGCCGCGAGGGCGCCCAGGAGGCTCAGGCCGAGCCGACCGAAGGGATTGGCGGCGGCCAGCATGATCGACACGTGCGGGTAGAGCAGAGCGAGCCATTCGGCATCACCGCGGTTCCAGTCGATGCTCGCGAGGCTCGCGACCAGGTCGGCGTTTGGCGTGTCAGCCGGGGCGGGCAGCAGCGAGAGCAACAAGGCGATGAGCGCGAGCGGGGTTGCGAGCCCGAGCCGAAGCATCCATCTCGCCAAGGTTCCGCGAGGGAACGCGTCGAAGCGCGTGCGCGGCGGTGCCCCTCGATTGCTGCGATCGCGCCGCAGCGCGGTGATGTCAGTCGTGCTGGACATGAGTCGTCAGACCATGCTCGGTCTTCTCCCAGTAGTGCGGGTTGGTGATCAACTGCCACAGCGCCTTGTACGACGCGATCGAGTGCAGCAACCAGTAGACGGGGTTCAGCAGTGCCCAGAGCACGAGGTAGAACGTGCCGCGCTTGTACGGCCCCATCATCGAGAGGTAGATCATCACGACGTTGCCGATGACGAAGTTGAGCAGGGTGAGCCACAGCAACCAGATCGGGAAGAGTCCCGCGAGCGCGCTGATCGGCAGAAAGATCGTCAGCACGGTGACGATGTAGAACGGAATCACCCCGAGGAAGGTTGCGGGGGTGCCCGCGATCAGCAGCACGAAGCTCACGAACCGTCGCAGACCGATCTGACGGATGAGGGCCACCGGCTGCCGGGCGTGCACCAGGGTTGTCTGCATGTAGCCCTTGATCCAGCGAGAACGCTGCCGGATGAAGTTCGGAATCGAGGTGTTCGCCTCTTCCATCGTCGTCGAGTTGATGACGCCCACTCGGTAGCCGAGCGCGCTCGCGCGAATGCCGAGGTCGGCGTCTTCCGTGACGTTGTACGGATCCCATCCGCCGAGCTCGATGAGCGCCGCCGTACGGAAGTGATTCGACGTGCCGCCGAGTGGAATCGGCAGGTCGCCGAAGTCGAGGCCCGCGAGCATATAGTCGAACCAGTAGCTGTACTCGA
>DIUS01000096.1 GCA_002423075.1 Microbacteriaceae bacterium UBA6152 | reverse complement strand
CTGAGTTGCAAGCAGCGCTGCTCGACGGCGAGCTCGTGCGTCTTGGCTCGGGCTACGTCGGCATCGATGAGCCAGAGGGTCCGCGTGACCGCGCCCGCTCGATGGCCCCCGTGCTCGGCGATGTGCGCGCGATTCTGTGCGATAGATCGGCCGCCTGGGTGTGGGGCTGGATTCCCGCACCTTCGGCCGTCTCGACCTGCGTGTCGATCGACGCTCGCGTGGCCTCTCCCGTGCGGCGGCGACTGCATGCACGGGAGGCGGTGCTCGACCACGACGAGCTCGTCTGGCTCGACGGTGTGCGGGTCACCACGCCCCTACGCACAGCGATCGATCTCGCACGGCACGATGACGACGACGACCGCGCGATCGAGTCGATCGAAGCGGCGATGCGCGCAGGCATGGTGACAGCCGCGCAACTACGGGTCGCAGTGTGCCGACGCCCGGGCATTGCCTATGTGCGACGCGCTCAGCGTCGCATCACCCGGGCGATCAGCCGTTGCTGACCCGGTAGACGTCGTAGACCGCGTCGATACGGCGCACGGCGTTGAGCACTCGGTCGAGATGGGTGGTGTCGCCCATCTCGAACACGAATCTGCTGATCGCCAGACGGTCTCGCGAGGTGTTCACGTTTGCCGAGAGGATGTTGACGTGGTGCTCGGAAAGCACGCGCGTGACATCGGAGAGCAGCCCGCTGCGGTCGAGCGCCTCGACCTGGATCTGCACCAGGAAGACACTCTTGGTCGTGGGAGCCCATTCGACATCGATCATACGATCGGGCTCAGTGAGCAGTGATTGCACGTTCGTGCAGTCGGCTCGGTGCACGCTCACCCCCTGCCCGCGGGTGACGAACCCCACGATGCCATCGCCGGGCACGGGCGTGCAGCACTTCGCAAGCTTGACGAGAATGTCGGGTGCGCCCCGCACGAGCACCCCCGAGTCGCTCGAGCGCACGGGCGTGCGCCCTCGGCTCGGCACGCTGAACGGCTCATCATCCGACTCCGCCTCGAGATGCAGCGTGCCGACGATCTTCTCGATGACCGATTGCGTCGAGACGTGGCCCTCGCCCACCGCGGCGTAGAGCGCTTCGACCGTCTCGTACCGCAACTGCGAGGCGACCTGGCCGACCGAGTCTTGCGACATCAGTCGCTGCAGCGGCAAGTTCTGCTTGCGCATGGCGCGCGCGATCGCATCCTTACCCTGCTCGATGGCCTCGTCGCGGCGCTCTTTCGTGAACCACTGCCTGATCTTCGACCGCGCCCGGGTGCTCGTGACGAAGTTCAGCCAGTCCTGACTCGGGCCGGCATCCGGGTTCTTCGACGTGAAGACCTCGACCGAGTCGCCACTCGTGAGCGTCGTCTCGAGCGGCACGAGACGCCCGTTGACCTTGGCGCCCATGGTGCGGTGGCCGACTTCAGTGTGCACGGCATAGGCGAAGTCGACCGGGGTCGCCCCGCCTGGTAGCCCGATGACCTTGCCCTGTGGCGTGAAGACGTAGACCTCTTTGGCGCCTATCTCGTAGCGCAGGTTGTCGAGGAACTCGGTCGGGTCGCTCGTCTCGGCTTGCCAGTCGGAGATGTGGGCCAGCCATGCCATGTCGGCGTCTGAGCGCTCGACTCCCGCCTCCCCCCGAGCAGAGCCCGCCATGCGCTCTTTGTACTTCCAGTGCGCAGCGACTCCGAACTCCGCACGCTGGTGCATCTCGTGCGTGCGAATCTGCAACTCGACGGGCCGACCACCCGGGCCAAACACCGTCGTGTGCAGCGACTGATACAGATTGAACTTCGGCGTGGCGATGTAGTCCTTGAACCGGCCGGGCATCGGGTTCCAGCGGGCGTGCACCGCACCGAGCACCGCGTAGCAGTCGCGAATCGAGTTGACGAGTATTCTGACGCCCGTGAGGTCGTAGATCTCATCGAAGTCGCGGCCTCGATGCACCATCTTTTGGTAGATCGAGTAGTACTGCTTCGGCCGGCCCTTCACCTCGCCCTTGATCTTCGCCTGCCGAAGATCGTCTTTCACGGCGTCGATCACCTGCTGCACGAATGCCTCGCGCTCGGGCGTGCGGCCCTTCACGAGGCTCTCGATCTCGACGTAGATCTTCGGGTGCAGCACCGCGAATGACAGGTCTTCCAACTCCCACTTGATGGTCTGGATTCCCAGCCGGTGCGCGAGCGGAGCGTAGATGTCGAGGGTCTCTTGCGCCTTGCGCTGCGCCGACTCGGCGGGCACGAAGCCCCAGGTGCGCGCATTGTGCAGCCGGTCGGCGAGCTTCACGATGAGTACCCGAATGTCTTTCGACATGGCGACAATCATCTTGCGCACCGTCTCGGACTGCGCACTGTCTCCGTACTTGAGCTTGTCGAGCTTTGTGACGCCGTCGACGAGCATGGCGATCTCATCGCCGAAGTCGGCGCGCAACTCGTCGAGGCTGTACCCCGTGTCTTCGACTGTGTCGTGCAGCAGGGCAGCAGCGATGGTCTTCGCTCCGATTCCCAGATCAGCGAGAATCTGGGCCACCGCGAGCGGGTGAGTGATGTACGGCTCGCCGCTCTTGCGCGTCTGGCCCTCGTGCGCTCTCTCGGCGACTTTGTAGGCGCGCTCGATCAGTGCAACATCGGCCTTCGGATGCTGCGCCCGCACGGTGCGGATGAGACTCTCGAGCGCACCCGCCGGTTGAGCCCGCGAAAAGATGCGCGGCAGGAGGGCGCGCAACGGTGGAGTCGACTGCTGGGTCGTATCCGTCATGCGCGCGTCCTCTCCCGCTCGATTCTAGGACGCGTCAGGTGAGGCTCAGCGCACAGCGCCCGACTCGGCGCGCGCGACGCGCGGCCGAGTTCCCTGCTTCTTCACCTCGGGCTCGTTCTCGCGCAAGTGCACATAGAGCGGTGCCGCCAGAAAGATCGACGAGTAGGTGCCGACGAGAGTTCCGATGAAGAGCGCGAGCGCGATGTCACG
>DIUS01000036.1 GCA_002423075.1 Microbacteriaceae bacterium UBA6152 | reverse complement strand
CGACAGAGCAGCGGGCGATGACGAGTCTCACTGACTCAGGCTACAGACGAGAGAATGGTCGTATGGCTCAGGTCCAGCTAGACCGCATGCCCGGACGCGCGCAACTTGTTGCGCTGTATTCCTCGGTGGGGTGGACTTCCTACACCGCGGAGCCGGACCGATTGGTGCTGGCGCTGCGTCAGTCGCTCCGGGTCGCCACTGCTTGGCATGATGAATCGCTTGTCGGACTGGCTCGAGTAGTCGGTGACGGAGTAAGCATCATCTACCTCCAAGACGTCCTCGTTCACCCAGACTACGGACGTTCCGGCGTGGGAACTCGACTGGTCAACGCCGTGTTCGAGCCGTACGCCGATGTGCGGCAGCAAGTGCTCATCACCGACGATGAACCGGCGCAACGCGCGTTCTACGAGTCCCTCGGATTCACAGAGGTCCACGACTTCATGCCGCAACCGCTCCGGTCGTTTGCCCGATTCCGAAAATAGGGCTCCATGCAATTCACTCGAGCAGGCGTGCCTTCGTGTCGAACCCGAGTCGAAGTCGGCGTTGCGGGTTCTCGTCGTCAAGCGGCCCGTCGATCAAAGCGGTACCAGCGGCTTCTCGCACATCTACCTCGGCGATTCCGTGCTTGAGCGCAGACGCGCGAACGATCACGCGACGTGGGCCCACGAACTGAGCGCGGCCCGAATCGCCTCCGAGCGATTCAGCCCCTCCTTCTCGGCCCGTGCCATGACGGCCGCCAGCTCTTCGGCCGTGAGGCGAACCGGAATGACCTGTGCAGCTGCGGAGCCGCGCGGCGCTCGCCCCCACCGCGCGCGAAGCGTCTCGACGTCATAGCCAGTTTCGGCTTCGTCGACCCATTGATCCACCTGCGACTCGTCGACATCGCGGCCTTGCATGGTGCGCTTCATGATCTCATCGTAATACGGAAAAGCCGTGAACGATACATCAGGCCCAGAGGCCGGGGCGGCGCTCTTCGGCGATGCCGTTGCCACCGTCGACGACGATGAGCTGGCCGGTGATGTACGAGGCGCCCGGGCTCGCGAGCCAAGCGATCGCGCTCGCGATCTCGTCGGGGGTGCCGCTGCGGCCGAGAGGCACGAGTTCGCCTTCCTCCGCCTCCTGGGGCAGTTGCGAGGCGGTGGCGATCCAACCGGGCGCGACGGCGTTGACCGTGATGCCGCGGCGGGCCTCGTCGACCGCGAGCCCGCGCGTGAAGCCGAGCACGCCGGCCTTCGCTGTGGCGTAGCCGAGGTCGTCGCGCGCAGCCTGCACGGCGCCCGTCGTCGAGGCGACGCTGATCACGCGCCCCCAGCCCTGCGACCGCATGCCCGCGATGACGGCGCGCGTGACGAGAAACACGCTCGTGAGGTTCACGTCGACGGCGCTGCGCCACTCGTCGACGCTCATCTCAATGTCGCCCCGCGGAAACTCTTCGCCGGTCGCAATCATGCCGGCGTTGTTGACGAGGATGCTCGGGTCGCCCACGAGCGCCCGCACAGTCGCGACGGCGTCGCTCGCCGCCTGCTCGGTCTCCAGTCGCGCTACGACGCCGTGCGCCTCAAACCCGAGCGCCTGCAGCTCGGCTGCGCGATCGTCGATGCGCGAGGTCGTGGCAGTCATGGCGACGCGGGCTCCGCGCTCGGCGAGCGCGCGGGCCGTGGCGAAGCCGATGCCCTCGGCTGATCCGCACCCCGTGACGAGCGCGTTGCGGCCTGTCAGATCGAGATCGTGCGGCAGCGGCGGGCGTGCGGAAGCGGAGCTCGTCATGCGGTGAGCCTAGGGGCGGGCATCCGTCGCCGCGGGGCCTGCTGTCGCGCGCGCGGCGGAGCCCGTCTCGCGGGCGGCTGGCGTCGCGACGAAGGCGAGCGCGATGAGCACGAGCACGACCCAGAACGCGTTGAGCAGGCCGAACTGCTCGCCCAAGAAGCCGAGCAGGGGCGGCCCGACCAGGAACGCGAAGTAGCCGACGGTCGCGACGGCGGCGACGCGCGCCGCGGCCTTCGAGGGGTCGTCGGCGGCGGCCGACATGCCGACCGGGAATCCGAGTGCCGCGCCGAGGCCCCAGGCCACGATGCCGATCGCGGCGGCGATCGGGTTGGGTACGAGAATCAGTATCGCGATGCCAACCATGGCGAGCAGGGCCGATGCCCTGAGCACGGGTACCCGGCCGAAGCGGTCGAGCACCCAGACACCGCCGATGCGGCCCACGGTCATGGCCGTGGCGAAGAGGCCGAAGTAGAGAGCGCCGGTCGCCTCGCTCACCCCGCGATCGTCGACCATGGCGAGGGCGAGCCAGTCGTTCGCCAAACCCTCGGCGAAGGCCATGCCGAGCACGATGAGGCCGATGACGAGGGTGCGGGGCTCGCGCCAGATCGCCATGCGCTCGCGGAAGGTCGTGCTGGCGGGGCCGGGGCCGTCATCGTCGAGACCGGGCAGGGCGCGGTGACGCGGCAGGGAGCGCACGGCGATGAGAGCCGCGATCGCGAGCAGCACGGCCATGCCGGCGAGGTGCGCGTCGAGCGAGACACCGAGGGCGGTGATGCCCGCGGCGATCGCGGCCCCGACGATCGTGCCCATGCTCCACGCCGCGTGGAACCACGGCATGATGCTGCG
>DIUS01000113.1:1401-4018 GCA_002423075.1 Microbacteriaceae bacterium UBA6152 | reverse complement strand
TGCGTCATGCCGTAGCCGAAGAGCAACGCGAAGAGCGGGTAGCTGCGATTGTCGGCGAGCGTCGCGACGAGGGCGTTGACCCAGGGGTCGGCAGCAGCATCCGTCACCGGTTTGAGCAGAATGCCGAGCTCTCGCCCGTAGAGAAAAAACGGCACGTTTGCCACGGCGATGCCGAGCAGCACGAGGCCGCGGGCAACATCGGGCGCCAGGGCACGATCGGCGCGCGCTGTCGGGGCGAGGGCGGGCGGGGGCGGCGAGGGCTGAGCATCCGTCGTCATGACACGCATCGTATTGTCGCCAGAGGCTGGTCGCAGCCCCCGCGCGACCGCGGCACGAGGCGCAACAGCCGTCATGGAAACGTAAAGTCGTCGTAATGCGAATCGGGACCGGCAGACGTACGCTTACGACACCCGAATAACCGCTTCACCCGAAAGAAGCGTCAATGCGCCACCCCCTGCGCCCGTTTCATCGCGGCTACAGCCGTGTGCACGCGACTGCTCCGCGAGGCGTCGCGACCATCGGCGCGGCCGGAACGGTTCTCACCGCCGTGGTGCTGATGCTCGCGAGCGGAACGGCGGCCGTGGCCAGCCCTCCAGCGAGCATCACCATCAGCGGCTCGCAAGTCGGGCAAACCGGTGTCGTCACGGTCTCAGGAGCGAAGAGCCCTGATGGCACGCTGACCATCGAGATGCGTCCTCCCGGCGACTCTTGGATCAACGTCACCGGCTCGTGCTCGGGCACATCACTGGGCACCACGACCTGGTCGTGCTCTCTGACGCCCAACGGTGAACGGCCTCTCGGCGACCACAAGATCACCGTCACGCAGACCATCGACGGCTCGAGTGCGACAAGCCGCTCGCACTTCACCGTCGTACCGCCCCCTGCGCTTGCTGCAGCACCACCACCACCTCCACCACCTCCACCACCACCTCCACCACCACCACCACCACCTCCACCTGCGGCCGATCCCCCGGCAGTGACGCCTCCGCCTGCGCCGCCGCCGACCGACCCTCCTCGACCTGAACCTGAGCCCGAACTGCTCAGTGGCGACGTACTTCCGCCCGCGGAGCCGACACCGGGTGTGGAGCAACCGACCGCCAGCACCGAGCGCGAAGCCTTCGAGTTGTCCACCGAATCTCTGGCCGAACCTGACAATCACCTGCGGACGTTCGCGACGTTCGCGCAAATCGATCGCAATGATCCCGCGGCGCCGAGCGCGTTGAGCGAGGGAATTCAGAATGTCTGGCGCGACCCCATCAGGTTCGTGTGGGCTGTCGGTTTCGCGGCGTTGTTCTTGCTACTGGTCGCCATTCCCGCCGAGGTGCTGAACTCCACACTCGAAGCGAATGCACACCGCTGGCGATGGCTGTACGCCTGGGCCTTGCCTCTCATCAACAGAGTGTCGACTTTCGTGCGATCCCTACCATCGTGGGGCTCCTCAGCCCCGGTCGTCATCGTGCTCACCAGCATCGCGTTCGCCTTCGCCGATCCCCAGTTCGGTTTCGACGTCACGTCACTGCGCCTCGTCGCGTCGCTCGCGCTGGGCCTGTTGCTCGTGGTGTATCTGCCGAGCATGATCACGGCGGCGCTTCTGGGCAAGCGCTGGAATGTGCCCACCGCGATCATCACGCAGCCCGGTGCCATCGTTGTAGCCGTGCTCGGCGTGATCGCTTCGCGCATGCTTGACTTCAGCCCCGGCTTGCTCGTCGGCCTCGTTCTCGGCATCGAGCTCGCCGCCAACGCCCGAGCTGAAGACCAACGCCGAGCGATTGTGACGCGCATGATCGTCACCCTGGGCCTATCTGTCGCCGCGTGGACCGCCTTCATCGTGATGACCACCGCGCTCGAAGGCACTGATGAGACGTTCTTGTCGGTCTTCATCACCGAAACCCTCGTCGCGGCAGTGCACGAGGGAATCACCGGACTTCTCGTGGCACTGCTGCCCCTGATGTTCCTCGATGGCAAGACGCTCTTCGACCAGTCGAAACTCACGTGGCTCGCTCTGGCTGGCCCGACAGCGATTGCATTTGCGTTGCTCGTTTTGCCCACGTCAGAGCGGCTCGCTGCCGATGCACCCGTCGCGATCTGGGTGGGCGTGTTCGTCGCCTTCAGCCTCAGCGTCGCCGCAATCTGGGCAGGGTTCCGAGCCTTGAACCTGCGCGAGGAGCAAGCAACCAGGACCGCCGACGAGTTGCACATCGACAAGGTGAACGTCTGACGAACGCAGGTGAAGGTTACGTCCCGTAACGCGCGGTGCGGTCGGCGGCGAACCACGCGGCTAGCCTTGAGGAATGGCCGACCGCGACTACGGATTCCGCACGCGCGCGCTGCACGCGGGCAACGTGCCCGATGCGACGACTGGGGCACGGGCGATTCCGATCTACCAGTCGAGCGCTTTCGTGTTCGATTCGCCCGAAGACGCCGCCGCGCGGTTCGCACTGCAGAAGTACGGCACGATCTACAGCCGCCTGGCGAACCCCACGATCGCAAGCTTCGAAGAGCGCGTCGCGAGCCTCGAAGGCGGGCTGGGCGCTGTCGCCACGGCGAGCGGACTCAGCGCGCAGTTCATCACGATCGCCTCGCTCGCGGGCGCGGGCGACCACGTCGTCGCCTCGTC
>DIUS01000113.1:0-1387 GCA_002423075.1 Microbacteriaceae bacterium UBA6152 | reverse complement strand
TGCCGCAGCGATCATCCCCGGACGCACCAAGCTCATCTTCGCCGAGACCATCGCAAACCCGAGCGGTGACATCGCCGACATCGAGGGTCTTGCGGCCGTCGCGCACGCGGCCCAGATCCCCCTCGTGATCGACTCGACGATCGCGACCCCGTATCTGTGCCGGCCGATCGAGTGGGGCGCCGACATCGTCATCCACTCGGCGACCAAATTCCTCGGCGGCGCCGGCACCACGCTCGGCGGCGTCGTCGTCGAGTCGGGTCGATTCGACTGGTCGAACCACAACTTTCCGCTCTTCGACGAGACCGTGCCGCACTACGGCGGCCTCACCTGGCACGGCAACTTCGGCGAGTACGCCTTTCTCACCCGCCTGCGAGCCGAACAGCTGCGCGACATCGGTCCGGCGCTCGCTCCGCACTCGGCTTTCCTGCTTGCGCAAGGCGTCGAGACCCTGCCGTATCGCATGCAGGCGCACGTCGACAACGCGCGCGTCGTCGCCGAGTGGCTCGCCGCCGACGACCGCGTCAAAGCGGTCAACTGGGCCGGACTGCCCTCGCACCGACACCACGACCGTGCAAACAAGTACCTGCCCCTCGGGCCGAGCTCGGTCTTCGGCTTCGTCGTCAAGGGCGGCCGAGCTATCGGCCAGGGCGTCATCGAGAACGTCGAGCTCGCGAGCCACGTCGCGAACATCGGCGACGCGAAGACGCTCATCATTCACCCTGCCTCAACCACACATGCTCAACTCACCGAGCAGCAGCTCGTCGACGGCGGAGTGCACCCCGGCCTCGTGCGGCTCTCGGTCGGCATCGAAGACGTCGACGACATCATCTACGATCTCGACCAGGCGCTGGATGCTGCGCTGAAGGGAGCGTCGGCATGAGCAACTCAGGCGCAGGCGGTGCTGTCGAGCAGGCCACGGTCACCCTCGCGAACGGGCTGACCTGCGATATTCCGGCGAGCTCTCCCCTGGCGAAACTGCTGACGTCGCAGCGCACCTGGGTGGGGCCCGACGCGAAGCAGCGGCTGAGCATCCTTCGTCGCGCGAAGAGCATCGCGATCGTCGGCGCCTCGCCGAACCCCGCCCGCAGCTCGTACTTCGTCGGCACCTACTTGCAGCAGTCGAGCGACTACCGGGTCTACTTCGTGAACCCGAACGCGACCGAGATTCTGGGTCAGCCTGCCTATAGAGACCTCGCTTCGCTACCCGAGGTGCCCGACATCGTCGACGTGTTCCGCAAGGCGAGCGACATCCCGGCCGTCATCGATGACGTGCTCGCGATCGGAGCGAAGACCGTCTGGGTGCAGCTCGGCATCTACAACGAAGAGGCCGCCCGCTACGGCGAGGAGAACGGCCTCACCGTTGTCATGGATCGCTGCATCAAGGTCG
>DIUS01000127.1 GCA_002423075.1 Microbacteriaceae bacterium UBA6152 | reverse complement strand
CAGCCACGGTCGATGGTGCTCAGCCTTGGGCGGTCTTCCGCCTGATCAAGTTCCCACTGCTGCTGGTCTCGGTCGCCCCGCTGCTCATCTCGTCGTTCGCCTTCAACTTCAACAACTTCAACATCATCTACATGCTCACCGGGGGTGGCCCGCGCGACGTCAGCGCCGGGATCGATGCCGGCGCGACCGACATTCTCATCACGCTCGTCTACAAGGTTGCCTTCGGCGAGGGCACGGGGCGCGACTACGGCCTCGCCAGTGCCTTCGCCATTCTGATCTTCTTCATCGTCGCGACGGTGTCGATCATCAGCTTCCGGCAGACCAAGGCCCTCGAGGAGCTGAACTGACATGACGAACCCCTTCCATCCCGCCGAGGGCGTCGAAGTCAGCAGTCGGCTGAACCCGATGGTCGCGGGGGCGACCACGACCCCGGGCGAGCGACCGGCGCGCGTGATTCCCGAGCGCCGCCGTCGCGGCCCCTGGTTCTGGTTCCGCGACACGGGGTGGCGTCACCTCATCGGTCTCGTCATGCTCGTCTTCGCAGCCTTTCCGCTGCTCTACGTGCTGTCGGCCTCGCTCAACCCGACGGGCACGCTCGTCGGGTCGAACACGCTCTTCCGCACCATCGACTTCGGCAACTACATCGAGCTGTTCCAGTTGCCACAGCAGCCCTACGCCGCCTGGTTCATCAACACCATGGTCATCGGCCTCGTCGCGGCCGCGGGCACCGTCTTCCTCGGCGCACTTGCCGCCTACGCGTTCTCGCGCATGCGGTTCCGTGGGCGTCGCGTCGGGCTGCTGACGTTGCTACTCGTGCAGATGTTCCCGCAGATTCTCGGCGTCGTCGCCATCTTCCTGTTGCTGAGCGGCATCGGCGAGGTCTTCCCGCAGATCGGCATCGGCACGCAGGCCGGCCTGATCCTCGTCTACCTGGGCGGCGCGCTTGGCGTCAACACCTACCTTATGTACGGGTTCTTCAACACGGTGCCGGTGTCGATCGACGAGGCGGCGAAGATCGACGGCGCGAGCCATGCCCGCATCTTCTTCACGATCATCCTGCGACTGGTCGCGCCGATTCTCGCGGTCGTCGGGCTGCTCTCGTTCATCGGTACGACGAGCGAGTTCGTCATCGCCTCGATCGTGCTGACCGATCCGCAGACGCAGACCCTGGCGGTGGGCCTCTACCAGTTCGTCTCGCAAGAGACTTCGTCGAATTGGACGTTGTTCTCGGCGGGCGCGGTGCTCGCGGCCATTCCGGTGATGGCGCTCTTCCTCTACCTGCAGAAGTACATCATCGGCGGCCTCACCGCCGGGTCGGTCAAGTGAGCACACCGGCTCTCGCGCTCGAACCGCACCACGACGGCTCGCCTCTCTACGTCTCGACGCAGACACCCGCTCTCGGCGACGAGGTGCAGGTGCGGGTGCGCATCCCGTTCGGCTATGGCGCGGTCGCGGCCGTGCGCACGCGGTCGAACCCCGATCACGAGCCGCGGTGGTCGACCGCGAGCCTGCTCGGAGAGCGCGACGGCGCACAGTGGTGGCAGGCCGAGGTCGAGGTCGGCAACCCCGTGCACGGCTACCGCTTCGCGATCGAGCACGCTGACGGGAGCGTCGTCTGGCTCTGCAGTGCGGGGCTCAGCGACATCGAGACGCGCGACGACGACGACTTCAAGCTCGTCACACACCCGCCTCCGCCGCAGTGGGGTGCCGAGACGATCATGTACCAGGTGTTTCCCGATCGTTTCGCCCGTTCGGGCGCTGCCGACGGGCGGGCGATGCCCGACTGGGCCGAACCCGCCGAGTGGGACGACGAGCCGATCTACCAGGGACCTTCGACGCCCCGGCAGTTTTACGGCGGCGACCTCGACGGTGTGACTGAGCACCTCGACCACCTCGAGCGACTCGGTGTGAATCTGCTCTACCTCACCCCGTTCTTTCCCGCGCGCTCGAACCATCGCTACGACGCCCATCGCTTCGACCAGGTCGACGAGTTGCTCGGCGGCGACGAGGCGCTCGCCCGGCTGACGGCTGCGGCGCACGAGCGCGGAATCCGCGTCATGGGCGATCTCACGAGCAACCATTCGGGGGATGCCCACGAGTGGTTCCGCGCTGCGCACGGCCGGCCCGGCACCCCTGAGAGCGAGTTCTACTACTGGCTCGACGACGAGCAGCAGACCTACGAGTCGTGGCTCGGCGTGCCGAGCCTGCCCAAGCTCAACTGGAACTCGGTCGAGCTACGTCGGCGCTTCATCGAGGGCCCAGACTCAGTGGTCGCGCGCTGGATGAAGCCGCCGTTCGACCTCGACGGCTGGCGCATCGACGTCGCCAACATGACGGGGCGCTTCGGCGACGATGACCTCAACGAGGCCGTGCGCCGCACGATTCGCCAGACCATGATCGAGGTAGACGCCGACACCCTGCTGCTCGCCGAATACACGAACGACGCGGCGAAAGACCTGCAGGGTGACGGCTGGCACGGGGCGATGACCTACGCCAACTTCACGCGGCCCGTGTGGGCGTGGCTCAGCAGCCCCGG
>DIUS01000080.1:18025-42773 GCA_002423075.1 Microbacteriaceae bacterium UBA6152 | reverse complement strand
GCCCCGGGCATGGCGCTGCTGCACATCGCCTACGAGCGGCTGCTCAACGGCATTCACAACGAAGACACCATCGCGAACTACCACGCAGAAGGCCGGCGCCTGGGCCGTCTCATGTACGAGGGGCGCTGGCTCGACCCGCAGTCGCTCATGCTGCGCGAGAGCATCCAGAAGTGGGTGGGCTCGGCGGTCACTGGTGAGGTCACGCTGCGCCTGCGCCGTGGCGACGACTACACGATCCTCGACACGAGCGGCCCCGGGTTGTCGTACTCGGCCGACAAGCTTTCGATGGAGCGCGTGGGCGACGCCGCCTTCGGCCCGACCGACCGCATCGGCCAACTCACCATGCGCAACCTCGACATCGCCGACTCACGGGCACGGCTCGAGCAGTATGCCGCGCACGGCATCATCGGCGGCGCCACGGCGCAGCTCGTCGGCACGATCACGGCGGGCGAATTCGACGGGGTCGCCGAGCACGCGACGCCGATGACCGCCGATCGTGAAGCCCTGGCTGAGGCAGTGGATGCGGCCAACGAAGCGTCTGCGTTCGACTCGGGCACCGACTGACGCTGGCAACCACCCACGACGCGAGGGGGCGCGACCTAGAGGGCCCACGAGCCTCGCTGAGCGTGTGTGCCCCACGGGGCATGTGCCGCGAGCGGCACACAGCCTCAGCGGCCCTCCCCTTCAGTGGGCGACGAACCTCGGCGCCGCTCAGTGCCGAGGCTTGCGCGCCGGCCGGTCGTCGCGAGCGGTCGGGCCACCATAGCCGCGGTCAGCGCGCTTGCGCGGGCCGCGGTCAAGCTGCAGCTCGATGAGCTTGCCGCTGATACGCGTCGCCGCGAGCTTGTCGAGTGTCTCGCGCGACATCTCGGCGGGCAGCTCGACGATCGAAAAGTCGAGCTTGATGTCGATCGCGCCGAAGTCTTCTCGGCTGAGCCCGCCCTCGTTGGCGAGGGCCCCGACGATCTGGCGCGGCTCGACGCGATGACGACGGCCGACCTCGATGCGGTAGGGCGCGAGGCGGCCGTTGCCGGTGCGACTGCGGCGCTCTGGCCGCTCAGCGCGATCGCCGTCGCGGGCTGGGCGAGCATCCCGTTCTTCACGGGGCGGGTGAATCGGGCGCAGGTCGGCTTCGGTGAGAAGCAAAGAGGTGCCGCCCTGCGCGACGACGGCAAGAGCTGCGGCGACCTCGGCCTCGGGCACGTCGTGGTGCTCGACGTAGTGGCCGATGATGTCGCGGAAGGCGCTCATGAGGTCGGTCTGCCCGAGCGCCTCGGTGATGGAGTCGTCGAAGCGAGCGAGGCGCGTCGCGTTGACGTCGTCCACGGTCGGCAACTGCATCTGCGTGAGAGGCTGACGCGTGGCCCTCTCGATGGCGTCGAGCAAGCGGCGCTCGCGCGGCGTGACGAAGCTGATCGCCGCGCCACTGCGCCCGGCCCGACCCGTGCGGCCGATGCGGTGCACATACGACTCGGTGTCGACCGGAATGTCGAAATTGATGACGTGGCTGATGCGTTCGACGTCGAGGCCTCGAGCCGCGACATCGGTCGCGACGAGAATGTCGAGCGTGCCCGACTTGAGCTGCTCGACGGTGCGCTCACGCTGCGGCTGCGCCACGTCGCCGCTGATGGCTTGAGCAGAGTAGCCACGGGCACGAAGCTTCTCGGCGAGAGTCTCGGTCTCGTTCTTCGTGCGGACGAAGATCATCATTCCGTCGAAGTTCTCGACCTCGAGAATGCGCGTGAGGGCGTCGACCTTCTGCGGGTACGACACCATGAGGTAGCGCTGCGTCGTGTTCGCCGAGGTCGTCGTCTTCGTCTTGACCGTGATCTCTTCGGGGTCACGCAAGTGCTGCTTCGAGATGCGGCGGATCGCCGCGGGCATCGTCGCCGAGAACAGAGCGACCTGCTTCTCGGCCGGAGTGTCGGCGAGAATCGTCTCGACGTCTTCGGCGAAGCCCATCTTGAGCATCTCGTCGGCCTCGTCGAGCACGAGGTACTTGAGCTCGCTGAGGTCGAGGGTGCCCTTCTCGAGGTGGTCCATGATGCGACCAGGTGTGCCGACGATGACATGCACTCCGCGCCGCAGAGCCGAGAGCTGCACACCGTATCCCTGGCCGCCGTAGACAGGCAGCACGTGCACGCCCGGCAGGTGCGCCGCGTACTTCTCGAAGGCCTCGCAGACCTGCAGGGCGAGTTCACGGGTGGGAGCGAGCACGAGCGCCTGCGGGCTCTTCTGAGAGATGTCGAGGCGAGAGATGATCGGCAGGGCGAATGCAGCCGTCTTGCCGGTGCCCGTCTGGGCAAGGCCGACAACGTCACGGCCCGCGAGCAGAGCGGGGATCGTGGCTGCCTGAATGGCACTGGGGGTTTCGTACCCGACGTCCGCGAGAGCGGCGAGCACTGCGGGGCTGAGCCCCAGTTCACTGAAGGGCGGGGTCGTCGGCGCGGTGTCGGCCTCGAGGGTGGCAGAGTCGTCGTGAGGCGTCATGCACCTAACGGTACGCGGGTTGGCGCGGCAGTGTGTGCGCCCGCCCGCGGCGCTGTCAAGGGGTACCGGTGCGTGGGCTGTCGTGCTTAACCTCGAGCAATGATGAGCGTCGTCGACACGTCACGCCGCGAGAGCATCGATCTCGAGGCGCTAGCGATCAGCTCGCTCGCCCGGCTCGGTGGATTTCGCGTCGCGTGTGCCGAGTCATTGACGTCGGGCGCGATTGCGTCGTCGCTCGGTCGGGCTCCGGCATCGTCGGAGTGGTTCAGCGGAGGCGTGGTCGCCTACGCGAGCGACGTGAAGGTCGACGTGCTCGGTGTGACTCCCGGCCCTGTCGTGACCGAGCAATGCGCAGTCGAGATGGCACGCGGCGCGCGGCACGTGCTGAAGGCTGACGCTGCGGTCGCAGTGACGGGGGTGGGCGGGCCGGAGTCGAACGAGGGCCAGCCGCCGGGCACCGTCATGGTCGCCGTCAGCTCCACTCACGGAGACTGGGTCGGCACCCACCGCTTCACCGGTGACCCCGCCGAGGTCGTTGCGCGCACGACCCTGCACGCTCTGAGTCGCTTGCGTGAGGTGCTCGAGCGATGAACGAGACGATGGAGCGGTCTCAACGTGGGTGACGCACGGCGATACGGATCCGCGCAGACGCGCGATTCCAGTCGAGTGCGCGATCAGGTGCAACTCACCAGCGCCACCGGCGCGACCTGGCTGGTCGTGGCGGCCGTCTCGACACTGCTGCTGGGTGGCATGCTGTTCGTCATCGATGGTGTAACGACCGTGCCCGTGGCGGCTAGCCTCCTCATGGCCGTGCTGTTGATGTCGATGGTCATGGTGCGCACACTCGTACCTGACCGCCGGCCGCGTCTGATCGCTCTGGCTTCGTTGTACGCCACCATTCTCGTGACGGCCACGGCCGGCACCGTGGCGACCATGATCGGGCGTTGAGCAGCCGCGTCCGCGACGCGTTCGCCTGCCGCGTACCCTGGAGCCATGGCTTCTGAGCGCGGCATACGCAACAACGGCGGTGCCGCCCCCTCGGCGACGGATGCTCGCCCGCAAGTGCGCCCGACGACCGAGGGCTGGCAGCAGAAGATGGGCNNGACCTGACTCCCGAGCAGCGCGTCGAGCGCGTCGTCGAGCTGGGCCTGCCCGGTTTTCGTGCCCAGCAGTTAAGCACGCACTACTTCACGCACTACACGAGCGACCCCGCCTCGATGACCGACCTGCCGGCCGCCCAGCGCGACGAGCTCGTCGCCGGCATGCTGCCACCGTTGCTCACCGAGGTGCGTCGCCTGCGCACCGACAATGGCGACACCATCAAGTTCTTGTGGAGGCTGCATGACGGCGCCCTCGTTGAGAGCGTGCTCATGCGCTACCCGGGTCGCATCACGTTGTGCGTCTCGAGCCAGGCCGGCTGCGGCATGAACTGTCCGTTCTGCGCGACGGGACAGGCGGGGCTGACGCGCAACATGTCGAGCGCGGAGATCATCGACCAGATCGTGCAGGCCAATGCGGCGATCGCCGCGGGCGAGCTCGGCGGCAAGAAGCGAGGCGAGACCACCCCTGAGCGCGTGAGCAATATCGTCTTCATGGGCATGGGCGAACCGCTCGCCAACTACAACCGGGTCATGGATGCGCTGCGCACAATGGTCGAACCCCAGCCGCACGGGCTCGGCATGAGCGCTCGGCACATCACGGTCTCGACCGTCGGGCTCGTGCCGGCCATCCTGAAGCTCGCCGAAGAGAAGGTCCCCGTGACGTTCGCGCTGAGCCTTCATGCACCTGACGACCAGCTGCGCGACGAGCTGATTCCGGTCAACTCGCGGTGGAAGGTCGATGAGGCCCTCGATGCAGCACGCGCCTACTTCGATGCCACCGGCCGTCGGGTGTCGATCGAGTACGCCCTCATCAAAGACATGAACGACCACGCCTGGCGCGCTGACCTGCTCGCCCAGAAGTTGCTCGAGCGCGGTCGAGGCTGGGTGCACGTGAACCCGATTCCGCTCAACCCGACCCCGGGGTCGATATGGACGAGCTCGGAGCCCGCGGTCATGCGCGAATTCGTGCGGCGGCTGGACGACGCCGGTATTCCGACCACGTTGCGCGACACCCGGGGCAAAGAAATCGACGGAGCCTGCGGGCAACTCGCCGCCGCGGAATAGTCACCCCCGAACATCCCTCGACTCGGCCATACTGGGCCTATGTTCTTTGACTCGATCGACCAGTTCTTCACGCAGATCGTCGGTATCGGCGTCGCCGTCGTCATCTCGCTCATCATCATCATCGTGCTGCTGCGCAGCATCAAGGTGGCGAAGCCCGACGAGGCGATCATCGTCACGTCGCGCCAGCGCACCCCGAAAGAGCGCGCGCAGAACGCCGAGATGGAGAACGTCGGCCAGCGTGTCGTCTTCGGCTCGCGAGTCTTCGTCAAGCCGATCGTTGAGGCCTATTTCAAGCTCAGCCTGCGGTCGCGCCAGCTCAACGTGCAGGCCACCGCTCAGACACGCGACGCCATCACGATCAAGGTCAACGCGGTCGCCGTCGTCAAGGTCGGCGGCTCTGAGGCCATGGTGCGCGCGGCTGCCCAGCGCTTCTTGAACCAGCAGGACCAGATTGAATCGTCGACCGAAGAGGTGTTGAGCGGTTCGGTGCGATCGATCGTCGGTCAGCTCACGGTGACCGAGATCATCACCAACCGTTCGGCCCTGCAAGAGCAGGTGCTTGAGGCCGTGCGCGAGGCCCTCGACATTCAGGGCCTGCAGATCGATACCCTGCAGATCAAAGAGATCGACGACGAGAACAACTACATCCGCGACCTCGGTCGCGCCGAAGCCGCCCGCGTGAAGCAGGTCGCCGAGATCGCCGAAGCGCAGGCCCAGCAGGCCTCAGAAGAAGCGCGCATCGCCGCGGCCCAGAAGATTGCCGAGAGCCAGCGCGCGCTCGACCTGCGCAACGCCGAGATTCAGAAAGAGACCGACAAGGCCCGCGCCGAAGCCGCCGCCGCAGCGCCACTCGCCGAGGCGATCGCGCAGCAGGAGGTCGTCAGCCAGCAGGAGGTCACGGCGCAGAAGCGCGTCGGCCTGCGCAAGCAAGAGCTCGACGCCGAGGTGCGTGCCGTCGCCGACGCCCAGGCCTACGCCATTGAGAAGGAGGCGAACGCCGCCGCCATCGCCTCAGTCGCTGGCGCCAACGCCGAGCGCGACGCGCGCAAGGCTGCCGCCGAAGCCATCGAGGCCGAAGGTCTGGCCGAGCGCAACCGTCGTCGAAGTGCCGCTGAGGCCGTCGAGTCGGAAGGTATCGCCGAGCGCGCCCGCCGCATCGCCGCCTCGGAGGCGCTCGCGGCTGAGGGTGAGGCCGAGGCCAGCGCCATCCGCTCGAAGGGTACGGCCGAGGCCGACTCGACCCGTGCCCAGGCCGAGGCACTCGCAGAGCGCGCCGAGGCCCTGCTGAAGCAGCGCATCATCGACCAGCTGCCCGAGATCGTGCGCGCCGCCGCCGAACCGCTCGGGGCCATCCAGAACATGACGGTCATCTCGTCGGACGGCGCGGGCACCAACCAGCTCGGCGAGAACGTGGCCGGCCAGCTCGCGACGTCGACGAAGATCATTAAAGACCTCGTCGGCATCGACATCGCCGAGCTCATCAACGGCAAGGTCGTCGGTGAGGCAACCGGTGCCGCGGTGGCGAAGGGTGCGGCGAGCACGGCGTCACCACGGCGCAAGAACACCGAATCTTGATGCGTTGAGACGACCGTGCGAGTCCGAACGAGGCTCGCACGGTCGCTAGCGTTGAGGCATGACCGACGTCGTTCGCGCCCAGCGTGATGCCTGGCAGGCTCGCGAAGCCCTTGCCGAGCAGCTGATACCCTCCATCGGACGCCTGTACCGCGAGCACGGGGTGATCACGTCGATTCACGGTCGCCGTCTCATCAACCAGTCGGCGATCGGCGTCATCAAGGCGCATCGCTACGCCCACCACGTCACGGGAGCGGCTCTGCCGCTTGAGCATACGAAGCGGGTACTGGATGCTCTCCTCACGCTCGACCACGGCCCAGCGTCTCTTGACATCGCGCGACTGCTGCTCGACTACGACGAGCACGGCGGCGGACGGTCAATGGTCGACTACCTGCGCGATGCGCTCGCGCCGACGCAGCAAGCACCGCGCAACGCGGGCGGCACCGATGTCGTGCTGTACGGCTTCGGACGCATCGGGCGGCTGCTCGCGCGCATCCTGATCGCGCACGCCGGAAACGGTGCGGGCCTGCACCTGCGGGCGATCGTCGTGCGGCGCGGGGGAGAGAACGACCTCATCAAGCGCGCGAGTCTGTTGCGGCGCGACTCGGTACACGGGCCGTTCGAGGGCACCATCAGCGTCGACGCTGAGGCCAACACGATTCTCGCCAACGGCACCCTCATTCAGGTCATCTACGCCGACGATCCGGCCGCGATCGACTACACCGCCTATGGCATTCACGACGCGATTGTCGTCGACAACACCGGGCGCTGGCGCGACGACGAAGGGCTCTCGCAGCACCTGCGGTCGAGGGGAGTCGCACGTGTGTTGCTCACGGCGCCCGGCAAAGGCGCGCTGCCGAACGTCGTGCACGGCATCAACCACGAGTCGATCGAGCCCGATGAGCGCATCGTAACGGCTGCCTCGTGCACGACCAACGCAATCACGCCCGTGCTCAAGGTGCTCGACGATGAGTACGGCATCGTGCACGGTCACGTCGAGACGGTGCACTCATTCACTAACGACCAGAACCTCATCGACAACTTCCACAAGGGCGACCGGCGTGGCCGCTCGGCCGCGCTCAACATGGTCATCACCGAAACCGGGGCGGCGAAAGCCGTCGCCAAGGCCCTGCCGACACTCGAGGGCAAGCTCACGGGCAATGCCATTCGGGTACCGACGCCCGACGTCTCCATGGCCATTCTCAACCTGCGTCTCGAGCGGCCGACGACCCGCGACGAGGTCAATCACTTCCTGCGTGAGACATCGCTGCACTCGAGCCTGCGTCAGCAGATCGACTACATCGAGTCACCCGAGGTGGTCTCGACCGACTTCATCGGCTCGCACCGCGCTGGCATCGTCGACGGGCTCGCGACCATTTGCACGGGCGACACTCTCATTGTCTACGTCTGGTACGACAACGAGTACGGCTACAGCTCGCAGGTCGTGCGCGTGCTGGAGACGATGGCCGGCTCGCACCCGACCGTCGTGCCCGAGCGCGTCGGGGTCTGAACGCAGGCCGCCCACTCCCGTCGGTGTGCCACGATGAGCCAGTGACCACGACACGTTCTCGGCAGCCCTGGACCGCCTGGCAGGTGGTTCTGGGCTTCGGTGGCGTGAGCCTCGCAGTCGATCTCGTCGCCGATGGAGCCCGATCGATCGCCGGCCCACTGCTCGGTGAGTTGGGCGCCACGGCACTCGTCGTCGGCCTGGTGACCGGTTCTGCAGAGGCGCTCGGATTCATGCTGAGACTCGTCAGCGGCCCGATCGTCGATCGCACCCGTCGCTATTGGAGCGCGGCGATAGCAGGCTATGCGCTGACCGCGGTCAGCGTGCCATTGCTGGCCATCACCCCTTTCTTGGGGGCTGTCGGTCTGACCGCCGCCGCCGCGCTCATCATCATCGAGCGCGTCGGCAAGGCCGTGCGCAGTCCCGCCAAGACGGTGCTGCTGGCATTCGCCGCGAACGCCGTCGGCCGCGGTCGCGGTTTTGGCGTGCACAAGCTGCTTGATCAGATCGGAGCGTTCAGCGGCCCCCTGCTGGTCGCAGCGGTCATCGCAGCGACGGGGATGCTCTGGCCCGCGTTCGCCGTGCTGCTGATTCCTGCCGTGCTCGCGATGGCGCTGCTGCTCTGGATGCGCAGCCGCGTGCCTGACCCCAGCGGCTTCGAACCGGAGGCCGAGCCCGAGGTCGCGACAACGGACAATGCGGAGGCAGCGGAGGCTGCCGCACCGCGGCACGCGCACCGTATCCCTCTGACCTTCGTGCTGTTCTCGACGTCGACCGCTCTCACCGCGCTGGGGCTCATCGGTTTTGGCGTGCTGTCGTTCCACCTGGTAGACGCCGAACTCGTGCCGTTGGCGGCCGTGCCCGTGGTCTTCGCTCTCGGCATGGCCTCGGCGGCGGTCGCGGCTCTCGCGACCGGACGCCTCTACGACCGGTTCGGCGGAGGCGTGCTGCTCGCCGTGCCGGTGCTCGCGGCGGGCGTTCCCCTGCTGGTGCTCGCCGACGGCGTTGGCGGCGCTCTCGTCGGCATCGTGCTGTGGGGAGCCGCCATCGGTATTCAGGATTCCACGGTGAAGGCGCTCGTCGCCGATCTCGTGCCGACGACGCGACGCGGAACTGCCTACGGAATCTTCGCGGTCTTCCAAGGGGCTGGAACGCTCGCTGGAGCCGTGCTCGCCGGTGCGCTCTACCCTGATGCGCTCGCCATCGCCGCGGTGACGCTGCCGGCGCAGGCCGTTGCGCTCACCCTTCTCGTGATCGTCGTGCGGCGGCAGAGTCGAGCGCGCTCACGCACGACCGACTAGCGGAAGGCAGCGATGCCCGTGATCGCGTTGCCGAGAATGAGCGTGTGCACGTCGTCGGTGCCCTCGTAGGTGCGCACA
Source organism: Microbacteriaceae bacterium UBA6152 (assembly GCA_002423075.1). Lineage (GTDB taxonomy): Bacteria > Actinomycetota > Actinomycetes > Actinomycetales > Microbacteriaceae > Microcella. The sequence continues at coordinate 33,660 of DIUS01000080.1, read as the reverse complement.
GACTCGAGGTTGTTGGCGTGCCGCAGGGGCGAGTGCTCGAGGGTGATGCCGTTGCCGCCGAACATTGCCCGCGCCTCGCGCGCGATCGCGATCGCCTCGCGAGTGTTGTTGAGCTTGCCGACCGAGATCTGGTGCGGCTGCAGCTGCCCCGCGTCTTTCAAGCGCCCGAGCTGCAGCGCGAGCAGGAAGCCCTTGTCGATCTCGAGCGCCATGTCGACGAGCTTCTGCTGGGTGAGCTGGTAGGCGGCCACNNCCCATGACGCCCCACATGATGCCGTAGCGGGCTTGGTTGAGGCACGTGAATGGTCCGCGCAGGCCCTCCGCACCGGGCAGCTGAGCGTCGGCCGGCACGCGCACCTCGTCGAGCACGATGTCGCACTGAATCGAGGCCCGCATCGACAGCTTCTGCCCGATCGGCGTGGCGGTGAAGCCTGCGCTCGCGGTGGGCACGTTGAAACCGCGGATGCCCGCCTCGGTCTGCGCCCAGATCACGGCGATATCGGCGATGGACGCGAGGCCGATCCAGCGCTTCGACCCCGAGATGATCCAGTCGTCGCCGTCGCGGCGTGCGAAGGTCTGCATCGAGGCCGGGTCGCTGCCGGCGTTCGGCTCGGTGAGGCCGAAGCATCCGATGATCTCTCCCGCCGCCATGCCGGGCAGCCACTGCTGCTTTTGCTCCTCTGAGCCGAAGGTGTGGATCGCGGTCATGGCGAGCGAGCCCTGCACCGATACGAAGGTGCGGATGCCGCTGTCGCCTGCTTCGAGTTCGGCCGCCGCGAGACCGTATTCGACCGCTGACCGACCTGCGCCGCCGTAGCCTTGCAGGTGCATGCCGAGCAAGCCGGCTTCGCCCATGGGCGCGATCAGGTCACGCGGAAACTCGCCTCGGTCGTACCACTCGGCGATGCCCGGGCGCACGTGGCTGTCGACGAACGACCGCACGCGGTTGCGCGTCGCACGCTCGGTGTCGGTCAGCAGTGCATCGAAGCCGATGAGATCGAGGGGCGAGTCGGTCATGGTGGTCCTTTCGTAGCTCTCTCAGTATCCGTCGCCCGCGCGACCGCGTCGCGCGCGAGCAGGGTGGCGCCCACGACGGCGGCTGGCATGACGAACACGGCCCCGCCTGGCACGAGGTAGAGAAGCTGCGTCGCGATGCCGAAGCCGAGGGCGCGAGCGCGAGAGCCGCGCATGACGCCAGAGCGCGCCGTGCCGTCGATGCCGCGGGCCTCGAGCGGTCGGGTCGTGAGCTCTTGTTGAATGAGGTGACCGCCGAGTAGCACGCCCACCACGGGCCCCGTCACCGTGCCGATGAGGGGCAGCAGCCCGGCCAGGAAGGTCAGCAGGCCGTACGCCATCGCGCGCAGCACGAGCAGGAGGCCGTCGCCGATCGACCGCCAGAACCGCACGGGGTTCGGGGCGAAGTCGCCGAGGTCTTCTTCGGTGCGGCGCCAGATTCGCTCGTAGAATGGGTCGCCGATGAGCAGGGTGAGCGTCGTGAAGCCGTAGATCGCACCGATGAAAACTCCGGCGACGAGGGCGATCGCCACGGCCGTGCGCAGGGCATCGCGCCAGCCTTTCTGCCACCCGTCGGCGAAGCCCGTGATGGCGGTCGCCCACTGCTCGGCGTTTAGGCCGAGAGTCACGAGCAGAGCGACGATGACCGCGGCTGCGATAACCGCCGGCAGCATGCCGAAGAGCATGAGACCGGGTCGACGGCGCCAGGTCGCGAACCCGCGCAGCACGAAGACGGCGCCGGCGACGAGATCGCGCGCGATTCTGGTCGTGCGGGATGCGCGAGGGTGCGTGCGGGTGCGCTTCGCCATGCGACCAGCGTAGGTGCGGCGGACGGCTGCCCAGTCGACCGCTACCCGCTCGTCTACGGTGGCACTCGTGACGAACCCCTGAGCAGCGGAGCCCGAGTCGAGCGACGCTGTCGGCGTGCTGGCCGAGAGCGTGGCCATCGAATCGGTCATCGGCAGTACCGGCGCGGTCGACAAGCTCGCTCACGTGGCCGGGAGGGCGTCGTGCCGACCGCGGCTGAGCCTAGCGCTTCACGGCGCTCGGGCGGCGACATAAACTGGAGCCCACGGGTGCACCGCTGCCACCGTCTCGCCCACCGGCGCGATGCGAGGTGCCCAGCGCGAATTCACGAGGAGCCTCATGAGCAAGTACGCAGTGACCAACCCCGCAACCGGGGAGACGATCACCACGTATCCGACGGCGACCGACGCCGAGATCGCCGCCGCGATCGACGGAGCCGACAAGGCCTACCGCGAGTGGGCCCGCACGACCACGGTCGAGCAGCGCGCCGCGCTCATCGCGAAGGTCGCCGACCTGCACCGCGAGCGCCGTCAGCACCTTGCCGAGACGATCGTGCGTGAGATGGGCAAGCCCATCGGCGACGCTTTGGGCGAGGTCGACTTTTCGGCCGACATCTACCAGTACTACGCCGACCACGGCCCCGCCCTGCTGAAAGACGAGCCGATCGAGCTCGCCGAGGGTAGCGAGGGTTCGGCGTTCATCCGCAAGAGCCCGATGGGCGTGCTCATCGGCATCATGCCCTGGAACTTTCCGTACTACCAGGTCGCCCGCTTTGCCGGACCGAACCTGATTCTGGGCAACACGATTCTGCTCAAGCACGCCGCCCAGTGCCCCGCCTCGTCCGAAGCCATTCACCAGATCTTCGCCGACGCGGGATTCCCGGTCGGTGCGTACACGAACATTTACGCGACGACCGACCAGATCGCCACCATGATCGCTGACCCGCGCGTGCAAGGCGTCTCGCTCACCGGTTCGGAGCGCGCCGGTGCGGCCGTTGCCGAGCAGGCCGGGCGACACCTCAAGAAGGTTGTGCTCGAACTCGGCGGCAGCGACCCCTTCATCCTGCTCAGCACCGACGACCTTGACGCGACGGTCGAGATGGCGGTCAATGCGCGCCTCGACAATAGCGGCCAGTCGTGCAACGGCGCGAAGCGCTTCATCGTCATCGACGACCTCTACGACGCCTTCCTCGAGAAGTTCGTCGCCCTGATGTCGAGCACCCAGGCGAGCGACCCGATGGTCGAGGGCGGCGCCTACGGCCCGCTGTCATCGTCGTCGGCCGCTGAGGGTCTCGAAGACCAGGTGAAGCGCGCCGTCTCGGGCGGTGCGACCGTGCTCACGGGCGGCACGCGCGACGGCAACTTCTTCTCGTCGACCGTGCTCGCCGATGTCAGGCCGGGCAACGATGCCTACTACGAAGAGTTCTTCGGCCCCGTGGCGCAGGTGTTCAAGGTCGCGAACGAGGCCGAAGCCGTGCAACTCGCCAACGACACGCCCTTCGGTCTGGGCTCGTACCTCTTCACGACCGACCCCGAGCAGGCCGCGCGGGTCGCCGACCAGATCGAGGCCGGCATGGTCTATGTCAACTGCGTGCTCGCCGACAGCCCCGAGCTGCCCTTCGGCGGCATCAAGCGCTCGGGCTCGGGCCGTGAGCTCGGCACCCTCGGCATCGATGAGTTCGTCAACAAGAAGATGATCCGCATCGCCTGATGCTCCGCTTCGACGAGCTCGCCCATGAGCAGACGCCCATGGGCGAGCTCTCGCTGCGTCGACGTCACGAGCCCGTCGTCGACGCCGACATCTTCGAAGTGAAGCTCGGCGATGAGTACCTCATGTCGAGCCTTTTCACGGTTGCTGAAGAAGAACTCGCCCGGCTCGGGCTGGCTGCCGTGGCCGGCGAGGGGCCGCTCAGCGTCGTCGTCGGCGGGCTCGGGCTCGGCTACACGGCCGTGACCGCCCTCGACGACCCTCGCGTCGGCTCGCTCGCGGTCGTCGATGCCCTGCCCGAAGTCATCGGCTGGCACGACCGTCGGCTGCTCCCGGTGAGCGGCCGACTGGTGGATGACCCTCGCACAACTCTCGTGCACGCCGACTTCTTCGCCGTCATGCGGGGCGAGCCGGGCGCGGTTGACGCGGTGACGCGCGACATCGACGCGATTCTGCTCGATGTCGATCACACGCCGACCTTCACGCTCGATGCGAGCCACGCCGATCTCTATACCGTCTCTGGTCTGCGCCGCCTCGCGCGCCACCTCGTGCCGGGCGGAGTGTTCGCGCTGTGGTCAGACGACCCGCCCGATGACTCTTTCATGGCCGTGTTGCGCGAGGTGTTCGCGACCGTCGAGGGTCACACCGTCGAGTTCGCGAACCCGCTCACCGAGGGGGTGTCACGCAACGGCGTCTACGTGGCCGTGCGGGGCGACTAGAAGATCTTCCCGGGGTTGAGAATGCCACGAGGATCGAACGCGGCCTTGATGCGCCGCTGCAGCGCGACTTGCTCGTCGCCGAGCTCATCCGCGAGCCACCGGCGTTTGAGGGTGCCGATGCCGTGCTCGCCCGTGAGCGTGCCTCCGAGCTCGAGCGCCGCCTCGAACAGCTCTCCCGCAGCGGCCCAGATGACGTCAGGCACGTCGTCGCCCGAGTAGATGAGGTTCGGGTGCAGATTGCCGTCGCCCGCGTGCGCCACGGTCGGAATCGGCACGCCGTAGCTCTCGCTGATGCGGCGGATCGCGGCGAACATCGCGACGAGTTGCGAGCGCGGCACCGCGATATCTTCGATGAGCACCTGACCCAGAGCCTCCATGGCGGGGTGCATCGCGCGGCGCACGGCGAGCATCCGTTCGCCCTCGTCGGGGTCGGTCGTCATGCTCGCCGTGCCGCCGAAGTCCGTGATGATGGCCAGAGCGGCCCGCGCCTCTTTGTCGGCAGCTTCACCGTCGGTCTGCACGAGCACGTGCGCGCTGCCGGGTGAGAGCGCCGGAAGGCCGAGATGCTGCAGGATGCTCGCCAGGGCCAGCGGGTCGACAAGCTCCATCGCGGCAGGGCGGATGCGGGCCGCGGTGATCGCCGCCGACGCCGCGGCCGCCTGCTCGATCGTCGGAAAATACGCACCGATGGTTGCGACGGTGCCGGTCGGCACGGGAGTCAACTTGAGCGTGGCGCCCACGATGATGCCGAGCGTGCCCTCCGACCCGATCATGAGCGCGGTCAGGTCGAGGCCGGTGACCCCCTTGATCGTGCGATGCCCGAGCCGCATGAGCGATCCGTCGGCGAGCACCACCTCGAGCCCGAGCACAGCCTCGCGGGTCACGCCGTACTTGGCGCACAACAGCCCGCCAGCGTTGGTCGCGATGTTGCCGCCGACGGTCGAGATCTCGCGGCTAGCCGGGTCGGGAGCCCAGCGCAGACCGTGCGGTTCGAGGGTGCGATTGAGGTCGGCATTCAGAATGCCCGGTTCGACGACAGCGATCTGATCTGCGTCGTCGATCTCGAGTACGCGGGTCATGGCGGTCGTCGAGAGCACGAGCTCGCCGCCGCTCGCCATGGCGCCGCCGGTGAGACCCGTGCCGGCGCCGCGGGGCACGACGGGAATGCGGTGCTCGTGGGCGATGCGCAGTGCGGCCTGCACGTGCTCGACGCTGCGCGCAGCCACGACGGCGAGTGGCGGTGCGGGCGTGCGCTGACCCGACTTGTCGCGGCGGGCGGAATCGAGTGTCGCGACGTCAGTCGAGAGGGCGTCGCCGAGGGCCTCCCGCAGCAGAGCGATGACGTCGGTCATGCCGGAGCGGTGGGGCTGAGCAGAGTGTCGAGGAACAGTCGTCGGTACGGCTCAGGGTCGACGTCGAGCACGACGGTCGCGGGTGGAACGGCGCGCGCAGTCGTGATGTCGGCCCCGACCATGGTGCGCAGGTCGACCACAGTCTGCCCGCGGGTCGGGCCCGGGGCGAGCGCGACCTCGACGGGCGCGAGCCGCGTCGTGAGGGGGCTTGGGTCGATGGCGGCGCACACCGCGCCCGCGTCGCCGATCGCCACGCGGTCGTCGGCCACGCGATCTTCGGTGGCGTCGATGCCGATCAAGTGGGTCAGCAAGGCGCCGGCTAGTCGGGCACCCGAGTCGGACGAGGCGGAGAGCACGCGCGCGTCGTCGTGCGAGACCGCGACCCGGTAGAACGGCTCGAGACCGTACATGAGCACGTCGAGCCCTTCGCCGAGCACGATCGCCGCGGCTTCGGGGTCATGCCAGACATTGAACTCGGCGGCGGCTGTCGCATTGCCCGATCCGACCGCCCCGCCCATCATGACGACGCGCGCAATGCGGTCGGTCACCTCGGGGTGCAGGCGCAGCAGCATCGCGATGTTCGTGAGCGGGGCGAGGCTGATGATCGTCACGGGCTCGGCACTGTCGGCCAGGGTGCGCCGCAGCAGCTCGACAGCGTGGCCCTGCTCGGGCGCGCGGGCAGAGCGCGCCAAGGCGAGGTCGGCGAGGCCGTCGGCGCCGTGGATGGCAACCGCGTGCTGCGGGGCTTCAAGCAAGGGGCGATGCGCCCCGGCGGCAACAGGAATCTCGTCTGCCCCGGCCGCATCCAGCACCGCCAGTGTGTTCGTGACGACCTGGGCGAGCGGGGCGTTGCCGCCCGTGCAGGTGATCGCGCGCACGTCGAGGGTGGGATGGCGCACGGCGAGCAGAATCGCGAGGGCATCGTCGACCCCCGTGTCGACGTCAAGAATCACCGGCTGCCCGATCATTGGGTGCGGGTGCGGTCGGCGAACCAGAACAGTGCGCCGACCATGGTGAGCGTCGCTGCAATCAGCAGCCCGGTGGTCGGGTCGAACTCGACGTACCGCGACACGGCGCCGGGCGGCACGGGGGGCCCGGCGAGAGCGACCCGCAACGAGCCGAGAGCGATGCCCGCCCCCACGACGGCGAAGCCGAGCGCGACGCCCGTCAGGGTGATGCCGGCGTCAGTGCGGCGCGCAAGGCGGCGCACACGAATGCGGGTGAAGCCAATAGCCGCTGCGGTCACGACGAGAAAGCCCGCGGTGAAGGGCTCGAGCAGCGCTTCTCGCCACGACTGCCCGAGCGCGAGCACGCGGAACAGCAGGGAGATGACGACCGCCACGACGCCGGCGAGCGCGACCCAGCGGAAGCGCTGATCGATGGTCTGCCAGCGGAACACGCTGAGCAGCACCGCGGCCGCGGCGAACCAGAGCACCGGAGCGACATCGACGAAGAGCAGTGCGAGCTCGCCCGGCCGGGTGAAAACCGTGTCGCCGATGCCGAACTGGAAGGCCAGCGCCATGAGCGCCGTGGCGACGAGCGCGGCCAGCAGCAGGGTACGCGTCACGGAGCCTGATCGGGTCGGCATGCCTGCCAGCGGAATCTCGTCGGCTGCCGCGCCGTCTGCGTCGCTCATGCCCCGATGCTAGATCACCCGCACTAGATGAACAGGGTCGTGGTCGACTCTGATGCCTCGCCGAGAAAGGTCGCGACACCGCCCAGCTCGACACCGTCGATGAGGTCGCTCTGGGCGACGCCCAGAAGGTGAAGAACATCAAGACCTGCTCGCCCATGGCGAGAGCCCCGTTGGCGATGATCATCGAGGCGAGCACCTTGTCGAGATCACCCGAGAAGACGACGAATGAGTTCTTGCCCGGGCCCGAGACGGTCGCGCCACCGACCGGACGCGCCGAGGCCACCGTGCCCGCACCGCCCTTGCGGATGACGGCGACATAACCGGGTCCTTCCGGCTCGATCGAGACGAGCTCGTGGCCATTGCGCTTGACCCAGGCGGGAGCATCCGCCGCGAATCCGGGGTCGCTGACGTGAATCGTGATCTCATCGCCCGCGTCGGCGGAGTTCGCCGCCTCGGCGAGCTTCATGATCGGCCCAGGGCACGCGAGGCCGGTGACGTCGAGGTCGATGGATGCGCCGATTCCCGCCGGGGCGAGCGCGAACAGCGAGTGCGTCTCGGCGTAGTTCTCCATCGGCGCGCGCTGCACGGGCGCATCGGCCTCGTCGAGCTGGTGCCACGCCCGGAAGGTCGTCGAGCCGCCCGAGAGAGTCTGGAGGTCGGTGAAGCCGCGCTGTCGGAGCGCGCGGTACGCCAGGCACGAGCGGAATCCGACAGCGCAGTACAGCCTGATCGGAGTGCTCGTGTCCCATTCCGCGCACGCCGCGCGCAGCGTGTCGAGTGGCACGTTCTCGGCGCCGGGCAGATGCCAGATGCCGAACTCCTCTGCCGTGCGCACGTCGATGATGCCTGCGCCCTCGACGGCCGCCGGATAGTCCTCCGCGTACCAGAGCGAGAGATCGCCGCGCACGACGTTGGCCGCGACGAAGCCCGCCATGTTGATGGGGTCTTTCGCCGAGCCGAACGGAGGAGCGTAGGCGAGCTCGAGCTCTTCGAGGTCGAACACGGTCATGCCCATGCGCACCGCCGTGGCGAGCACGTCGATGCGCTTGTCGACGCCGTCGAAGCCGGCTGCCTGGCCGCCGAGCACGCGGCCCGTCTCGGGGTCGAACACGACCTTCAGATGCATCATCGCCGTGCCGGGGTAGTAGCCAGCGTGGCCTGAGGGATGCACGTGGATCGCCCGGTGCGGCACGCCCGCCGCCTTCAGCTGCCGCTGCGTCGCCCCGGTGCCGCCGGCGACCATGTCGAAGACCTTCACGATCGAGGTGCCCTGGGTCGAGCGGTACTCCGTGTCGCGACCGCAGATGTTCTCGGCGGCGACACGGGCCTGTCGATTCGCAGGCCCGGCGAGAGGCGCGATCCACGAGCCGGGCAGCACCGTGTTCGGCGTCTCGACCGCATCTCCCGCCGCCCAGATATGCGAGTCGGAGGTGCGCATGTGGGTGTCGACGACGATGCCGCCGCGCTCGCCCAGCTCGAGACCCGCATCGCGGGCCAACTGGGTGTTCGGCCGCACGCCCGCCGACAGGATCACGAGGTCGGCGTGCAGCACGGTGTGGTTGGTGAGCTCGACGTCGAGGCCGCCCGAGGCTTCACGCAGCGCGGCAGCCCCTGTGTGAAGGTGCACGGCGACCCCGCGGCTGCGCAGGTGCGACTCGACCGGCACCGAGAGCTCGTGGTCGATCGCCGGCAGAATCTGGTCGGCGAGCTCGACAACATCGACCTCGGCACCGCGGCGCCTCAGGTTCTCCGCCATCTCGAGACCGATGTACCCGGCTCCGATGACGACCGCGCGAACCGGGCCGCGTCGCTCGGCCGCGGCGTCGGCGAGCAGCGCATCCAATTGCGCCTTGATCTGGTCCATGTCGCCCATGCGGCGCAGCACGTGCACCCCGGGCAGGTCGATGCCGGGAATCGGCGGGCGAAGCGCTTCAGCGCCGGGCGTGAGCGCGAGCGGCGATCGATGCTCCTGCGGCGACTCCGCCGACGACGACAAGCTTCATGGGTGTACTCCTGACGCGGGTTGTGGCTCCACGCTGACAGCGCTGCTCTCCGCCATCCAGAGGAAAAAGACCCGGAATCACAGAGGTGTGAACCTGGCAAACACCGCAAAGCCCCGGCCGACGGGTTGAATCGTGCGGCGAGGTTCGGCATCGTGGCCCGTTCATCCGATCGCCCCTGCCCTCTGGCCCGCACACTCCGCTGGCTCATGACGAGGGCACAGGAAAGGAGAGCACACCATGCTCGTACTGACCGAGACCGCCAGCACCGTCATAGAGAACCTCGTCGCCCGCGAGGCCGACCCGCAGAGCGCCGGCCTGCGCATCGACAGCGGCGGCCCGCAGTCGACCGAGTTCGCCGTCGCCGTACTGCCCGCCCCCCAGCCCGGCGACCAGGTCGTTGAATCGGGAGGCGCCCGCGTCTTCCTCGAGGCGAATGCGTCTGTCGCCCTCGAGAGCAAGGTGCTCGACGCGCAGGTGACCGAGCAGGGCGCCGTGACGTTCGCGATCGGCGACCAACCGGCCTAGCCCGACCGCACTTCGGGGCCGAACGGCCCTGGCGCCGCACAGCGACATCGGTCAGGCTGACGGCATGACCGTCATCGAGAACTCCCGCCTGGCCATCATTGGCGCCGGGGCCGTCGGCTCCTCCCTCGCCTACGCCTCCCTCATCCGGGGTTCCGCTCGCGAAGTGGTGCTCTACGACATCGATGCTGCGCGCGTCGAGGCCGAAGTGCTCGACCTCGCCCACGGAACTCCGTTCACCGGGTCGAGCGCGATCAGCGGTGGTGCCGATCTCGACCTGGTCGAGGGCGCCAACATCGTGGTCGTGACCGCGGGCGCCAAGCAGCACCCCGGTCAGGGCCGCCTCGACCTCGCCGGCGTGAACGTCGGCATTCTCGAGAAGCTCATGCCCGAGCTCATCGAGCGCGCGCCCAACGCCGTCTACGTGCTCGTGACGAACCCGTGCGACGTGCTCGCGGTCGCCGCCCAGCGCTTTAGCGGGCTGCCCGCCGGGCGTGTCTTCTCGAGCGGCACCGTGCTCGACAGCTCGCGCTTGAAGTGGCGCCTCGCCGAACGGGTCGGCGTGACGGCGTCGAGCGTGCACGCGATGATCGTCGGCGAGCACGGCGACAGCGAGTTTCCCCTCTGGTCGCAGAGCCGCATCGGTCCCATTCCGATTCGCGAGTGGGTCGATGACCAGGGTGAGTTGTTGAGCGTCGACGAGCTCGATCAGATCGCTCACGAGATTAAGACCGCGGCGTATAAGGTCATCGCCGGCAAAGGCGCCACCAACTACGCCATCGGACTCTCGGGCGCCCGCATCGTCGAGGCGGTGCTCAACGACGAAGGCGCGGTGCTGCCCGTCAGCTCGGTGCTCACCGACTATCGCGGCGTGAGCGGCGTGGCGCTCTCGGTGCCGAGCATCATCGACGCCGAGGGAGTCTCGCGCGTCATCGACGTGCCGTTCTCGGCCGACGAAGAGCGACTGCTGCACGCCTCGGCAGAGACCATTCGTGAGTCGCTTGCGGCGCTCGACCTGGCCTAGCCTGCGGATGACCAGCGGGCGGATGCTCTCCGCGCGCGCCCTCAGTCCAGGTCGCCCGGCACCCCGTCACGGCCGCGCAGCCGCTCGATGAGCCGCCGATCGCGCTTCGTCGGCCGCCCTGCTCCGCGCTCGCGCAGCACGGTCGCCGGGCGCTCTTCGCGCGGCGGTGGTGGGGGAGTCAGGTCGTCGTAGTTCTGGGCCGCGAGCGGCGCGCTCGTGCGTTTGGTGATCAAGCCCGTCACGACGACGATGCGTTCGCCGCCCGGCGTGACGGCACGAACCCGGTCGCCGATGCGCACGACCTGCGCCGGTTTCGCCGACGCATCGTTGACCTTGACGTGGCCCGCTTTGCACGCCGCCGTGGCCGCCGAGCGGGTGGAATACAGGCGGATCGCCCAGGTGTAGGCGTCGACCCGCACCCCGCTGTGGGTCACGAGGCTTCCCTAGCCAGGGCGATCGCGTCGGCCGCGCGCACGAGAGAGAGATGCGACAGCGCCTGCGGGGTATTGCCCATGTGCCGATGATGCTCGACGTCGTATTCCTCTGACAGCAGACCGACATCGTTCGTGAGGCCGACCAGGCGGTCCATGAGAGTGGTCGCGTCGTCCAAGCGGCCTGAGCGCGCGTACTGCTCGACCAACCAGAAGGCGCAGGTCAGAAAGGGGTGCTCGTCGCCCGCGAGGCCGTCGACTCCGCTCTCAGTGCGGTACCGCAGGGGGAGCCCGTCGCGCAGCAGCGTGCGCTCGATCTCGGTGACCGTGCCGGTCATGCGCGGGTCGTCGTAGGCGACAAAGCCGATCTGCGCGAGTTGCAGCAGCGAGGCATCGACCTCGGTCGTCTCGTAGTGCTGCACGAAGTGCCCACGATCAGCATCAAAGCCGCGCTCGTCGATCTCTGCTCGCAGCCGGTCGCGCACGCGTTCCCAGCGCTCGGCGGGGCCCGGCAGCCCGAACTCGCGCACTCCGCGAATGCCCCGGTCGAACGCAGCCCACAGCATCGCTCGCGAGTGGGTGAAGACGCGCAGGGGCCCGCGAATCTCCCAGATGCCATTGTCGTGGCGGTCGAGCTGAGTCACGACGTAGTCGAGCAGCTTCACCTGCAGCGACCACGAGAAGTCGTCTTCGTCGACCCCGAGCTCGCGCGCATCTTCGAGGGCGATCATCACTTCGCCGAAGATGTCGCCCTGAAACTGGTCGAACGCGCCATTGCCGATGCGCACGGGGGACGAGCCCTCGTAGCCCGGCAGGCTCGACACCTCTCGCTCTTCCAGACGACGCTCGCCCGAGAGTCCGTACATGATCTGCACGTCGTGTGGGTCTCCCGCGATCGCCCGCAGCAGCCAGTCGCGCCACTCGCTCGCCTCCTGTTCGTATCCGTGAATCATGAGCGACTCGAGCGTGAGCGCAGCATCCCTCAGCCAGACATAGCGGTAGTCCCAGTTGCGGCCTCCGCCCATGTCTTCCGGCAGGCTCGTGGTCGGGGCGGCGACGATGCCGCCCGTCGACTCGTGAGTGAGTGCGCGCAGCACGAGCAACGAGCGCCGCACGTGCTGGTCGTAGGCGCCCGGGGCAGTGCAGGCTCGCGCCCAGTCGCGCCACCACGCGCGCGTGTCGGCGAGCATGACGTCGACGCTCTGCAGTGGCCGTTGCGCCTTGTGCGATGGAAACCAGGTCATGACGGTGTCGACCGTGTCGCCCGCGCGCACGACGAACTCGGCACGGTGCGCGTGATCGATCGGTTCGAATCGCACGCCCTGCACGACGACTCCATCGGGCCCGGCGATCGCCGTGAGTGCGGGGGTGTCGTCGGTGCCGGTCTGCCGTACCCACGGCATGGCATCGGCGTAGTCGAAGCGGATGCGCAGCACCTGCTCCATCGTCACCTCGCCGCTGATGCCGACCACGCGCCGGGCGAGGTCAGACTCGCCGTTGCCGTGCGGCATCCAGTCAATGACGTCGACGACGCCCGTGGCGGTTTCCCACCGGGTCGTCAGCACGAACGTGTCGGCCTCGTAGGCCCGCGAGGTGCACTCGACGGCGCCTACGGGGTTGAGCGACCAATGGCCATGGTTCTCATCGCCCAGAATGCGGGCGAACAGCGACGCCGAGTCGAAGCGCGGCAGGCAGAGCCAGTCGATCGAGCCCGTTCGTCCGATGAGGGCGGCCGACCGGCAATCGCCGATGAGGGCGTAGTTTTCGAGGGGCTCGGGCATGGCATCCAGTCAATCAGACGGCCCTGCCAGCCTCGCTGAGTAGCGTGGGGTGATGTCTTCTCGCACCCTCATCGTTCTCGGAGCGACCGGCGACCTCACCCGCCGGCTGCTGCTGCCCGCCCTTGACGGCGTGCTCGCGAGCCTCGAGGCGCAGTGCGATGATGGCGAGCTCGAGCTCATCGGCGCGGGTCACGACCCCGACGCGGGGCTCAAGTGGGTGAGCACCGTCGCCGGTGCGCTCGGCGCGGGGGCGCTGCGCGACCGGGTTGCAGCGTCCACGCGGTTCGAGCAAGTCGACGCGACGTCGGCCGTCGACCTGCGGCGTGTCATCGACAGCGCCCAGCACCCGCCGATCCTCTACTTCGCGCTGCCGCCCGCGGTGACCGAGCGTGCGATTGACGCTCTCGAAACGGTCGAGCTTCCCGCCGAGACCCGCCTTGCTCTCGAGAAGCCGTTCGCGCGCGATGAAGCGTCGGCGGCGGCGCTCAACGCCCGGCTCGACGCACTGCTGCCCGAAGCGCGCATCCATCGCATCGATCACTTCCTCGCGAAGTCGACCGTGATCAATCTGCTCGGCCTGCGCTTCGCGAATCGCGTCTTCGAAGCGATCTGGAACTCGGAGCACATCGCCTCGATCGACATCATCTACGACGAGACGCTCGCGCTCGAGGGCCGTGCTGGCTATTACGACCGCGCCGGGGCGCTCGTCGATATGGTTCAGAGCCACCTGCTGCTCGTGCATGCCCTCGTCACCATGGAGCGGCCGGCGAGCCTCGCGGCCGACGACCTGCACGACGCCATGCTCGCCTCGCTCGCCGCGACCAGTCCGTTCGGCGGCGAGCCCGCCACCTCGAGCCGTCGTGCTCGCTACACCGCTGGCACGGTCGACGGTCGCCAGATTCCCGACTATGTCGCCGAGCCCGGTGTCGATGCCGAGCGCGGCACCGAGACGCTTGCCGAGGTGACGGTCGAGGTGCAGACACCGCGGTGGCGCGGTGTACCGATCACGCTGCGTAGCGGCAAGGCCATCGGGCAGCCCGCGACCGAGATCCGACTCATGATGCGACCCGTGGCCGACCGACTTGAGGGCCTTCTCGGCGCTGCGCCGCCCGCCGCGATCAAGGTCTCACTCTCGCCCGAGCACCTGTCGATCGATCTCGACATCAACGGCGCAGGTGACCCCTTCGACCTCGACCGCGTCACGCTCGAGACCGACTTCGGTGACGGGCAGTTGAGCGCCTACGGCGAAGTGCTCGCAGGGATTCTCGCCGGCGACGACACGCTCTCGGTGCGCGGCGACCTCGCCGAGCAGTGCTGGCGCATCACGGATGCTGTGCTCGCGTCGTGGCGGAATGGCGAGGTGCCCCTCGACGAGTACCCGGCGGGCAGCGACGGACCGGCGACCTGGAGCGCCCGGTAGCAAGAGGGTCAGGTAGCTAGCCTCCTCGTTCTTGAGGTTTTCCCTCGACCGTCGCCTCAGTCGTCGGCGATGAGACGAGCGAGGGCGGCGTCGCTCACGGCGCCCGATGACAGCTCGGCGACAACGCCGCGTCGATACCTCTCGAGCACGCGCGGGTCGACGTAGCTCGCTCGCGCGACAGACACGGTATTGCGCAGCGCCTCAGAGACCGCGAGCACGGCATCCCGGATGCGTGAGTCCTGGTCCTTCGCCGAGGCCGCAGGTGCGGAGTGTGCTAGTGACTGCGCGGCGACGCGGCTGCCGAACAGGGTGCGCAGGTCTTTGGCGGTGACGGTGAGACCGGTGGCAGCACGCAGATATTCGGTCAGAGCAGTCGCAGTCAGACGATGCTCGATCGCGCCGGAGTCGCGCCACGAGGTGACGCGGGCATCTCGGCCCCGGGGCGCACGTCGCACTGCTGCGGCGAGATCGACATCCGTAATCTCGGCCCGCCACCGAACTCCGGATTTGGCCGGAAAGTCGAGCCGCACAGTCGACTCGCTCACCACGACGTGGCGTCGCTCGAGGGTCAGTGCGCCGATCGTTCCGCGCTCGCGCGCGTATCGCTCATCACCGAGGCGCATGCCCGTCGTGTCGATCAGGCGCACGGCGATGGCGAGCGCGCGACGCCTGGCGTCGTCCGACCGCAGATCGCGCGTGACGCGCGCTCGCAAGAGAGTCATTGAGCTCGCGAGCGCGCGCACGCGCTCGTACTTCGCCCGGCCGGCCTGTGCGATCCACTGTTCGTGGTACCGGTACTGCGTGCGCCCCTCGCTGTCGACCCCCGTGGCCTGAACGTGCCCGTTGGCCTTCGCGCAAATCCAGACGTCGTCCCACGCCGGAGGAATCGAGAGGGCGGCGATGCGATCGAGCGTCTTGTCATCAACGACGCGGCGGCCGTAGGTGTCCACATACGAGAAGCCGCGACCGCGACGCTGGCGACGGATGCCCGGCTCGCCTGGCACGCTGCGGCGCAGCCTCACCATGTGCACGCCCGCGAGTCATGCCTGCAGCCCCCCAGCATGGGCTCATCCAAGCACGCCTCCCCGCGCGGAGGCTGGATAGTCTGAGCCGATGACCACCGCACTCATCACCGGAGCCACCGCCGGCATCGGCGCCGAGTTCGCGCGCCAGCTCGCGGCGCGTGGCGACGACCTCGTCATCGTCGCGCGCGACACCG
>DIUS01000080.1:0-18018 GCA_002423075.1 Microbacteriaceae bacterium UBA6152 | reverse complement strand
GCGGTCGACACACGGCTGGCCGACCGACGTCGGCCGATCGACCTGCTCGTCAACAACGCCGGGTACGGCATCCGCGGAGAGCTCGACGAGAACTCGGTCGAAGACGAGAAGCTCCATCTCGACATCCACGTCACGGTGCCGCTGCAGCTCACGCAGACGGCCCTGCGCGGCATGCTCGAGCGGGGTCGAGGCCGCATCGTGCTGATCTCGAGCGTTGCCGCGTTCACGCCGCGCGGCACGTACTCGGCAGCGAAGGCCTGGAGCGTCATGTTCGCGCGTGGGGCGAATCTGGTCTACCGCGGTCGCGGAGTGAGCGTCACCGCGGTGTGCCCTGGCTTCGTGCGCACCGAGTTTCACGACCGCATGAAGGTCGGCACCGCGGGCATTCCCGAGTTCTTGTGGCTGCAGGCGCCGACCCTCGTGCGCCTCGCGTTGCGCGGCATCGACCGCGGCCGTGCGGTCGTGATCCCGACCGTGCGCTATCGCGTCATCGCGGCCCTCGCCCGAGTGCTGCCCGACCGGCTGGGCACTGCCGGGCGGTTCAGTTCGCGCGACGGAGACTAAGCACGGCTGTGCGCCCGTACGGTGCCGGCGCCGACGAGGTGCGCGTCGTGTGCCTCGGCCGCGAGGCGGGCCTTCCAGTCGACGAGGCCCTTCACCACGAGACTCGGATCGTCAGCCAAGCGCTGCATGGCGTCGGCGGGCACGAAAAAGTTGATCGCGACGAAGCCGCGCACGCGCTCGTCGGGATCATCGGCGAGTCGGCGCAGGATGTCGCACGATACGTGCTCGTTCTTCGCGATGCAGGCGCGCACTCCCGGGTCGGGGTCGCGCGACAGCAGCTCGTACACTTCGTCAGGAGCGTGGTACGACGACGCCGCGCTCTCGCGGATCTTCGGGTTCGGGTCGGTCGCGAGTCGTCGGATACGCGCGATCTTCGAGGCCGTCACGGCGGGGGAGAGGAACTGCGCCACCGGACCATCGAGGTCGGATGCTCGACGCATGGTCGGCGCATCGCTCGCGAGCTGACGGCGCTGGGCCGGAGTGTTGAAGCGAATGCACGACATGCGCGCGAGGCTACTCAGCCCGTCGCGGCATTGGCGGCAGCGGCACGCCGCTGTCGGGGAATCCACGGAATCAGCATCGACGTGCTGCGTTGATACTCGACGTACTCAGGGTAGCGCTCGCGCGTGATCGACTCGGTGAAGATCGTCGAGCCGATGAAGAGCGCGGTGAGCAGCACGGGGCCGACGAGGGTCCAGTGCAGGGCGGAGCCGAGAGCGACGGCGCCCATTGCGTAGAAGACCCACCACTGCGCCTGCTCGAAGAAGAAGTTCGGGTGACGGCTGACGCGCCAGAGGCCCGTTGTCACGAATCGCTTGGCGGGCTGCTCGCCCGCTGCGATCGCGGCGGCCTTGGCTTTCTGGAAGTCCCACTGCTGCTGGTCGGCGACGAACTCTCCGATGAGCAGGGCGAGAAAGAGCGCGGCGAGCGCCAGATCGAGCATCCCGACCGGCACCGCCTGATTCTGGAACGCGACGAGTGCGGGCAGCGAGATGAGCAGCAGGAGGGCGTTCTGGAAGATCACGATGAAGAGCAGGTTGAAGACCTGGAACTGAGTGGGCGACATGCGCTCGCGCAGAATCGGCCAGCGGTAGTCCTCGATCCCTCGGTATCCGCCCTTGCGGGCGAAGTTGACGGTGAGGCGCGCGCCCCACAGGGCGACGAGCACGGTCATGATCGTCAGCCGTGCATCGGTGAAACCAGTCGCGGCCCAGATGGCTGCAACATAGACGATCGGCACGATTGACCAGATGCGGTCGACCCACGAGTAGTCGCGGGTGATGAGCGAGGCGACCCAGGTGAACAGGCTGACGGCAACGGCGATGCCGATCACAATGACGACGATGTCCATGGCCTTGAGAGTACTCCGGCGCACCCCGCACCCCGCTCGCCGCGACTCTCTCTCACTAGACTGACTCTGTGTCAGCCACGTCGAACGAGCCCCGCCCCGCCGAACCGGTGGTGAGCGACCGCGTGCTGACGGTGCCGAATGCGCTGAGCGCGCTCCGCATCCTGCTCGTACCGGTGTTCCTCGTCCTCGTGCTCATCGGAGAAGACCTCGCCGCCTTCATCGTGATCGTCGTCTCGAGTCTGAGCGACTTTCTCGACGGCATCATCGCTCGTCGGTTTGGGCAGATCACGAAGCTCGGGCAGCTGCTCGACCCGGCCGCCGACCGGCTCTTCATCTTCGCTGCCGTGATCGCCCTCGCCGTGCGCGAGGTCGTCCCCTGGTGGGTCGTCGTCGTGATCGTGGGGCGTGACATCTTCCTGGCCGTTCTCGGGCTTGCGCTGGCGCAGCACGGGTACGGACCCCTTCCGGTGCACCACCTCGGCAAGGTGGCGACGTTCGCACTGTTCTATGCGCTGCCGATTCTCGTACTCGGAGAGGCCTTCCCCGAGCTGCAGGTGGTCACGAGTCCGATCGGATGGGCGTTCACCCTGTGGGGCGCTTTCCTCTACTGGTGGGCCGGGCTGCTCTACCTGCGTCAGACTCGTGAACTGACCGCGAATCGGCCGCAATTCTCGAGCGATGCATCGGATACGCTGAGTGACCGAAGGAGGTCACCGGATGCCTGATACCCCGCCGACCGGCGCTGAGAGCCCGAGCGAGTACCGCCCGCACGAGACGACCGTGCACTACGGTCCCGAGTTCGCTGCCCAGCTTGCCGCTCTCGAAGCGGGCGTCAGCCCTGACGAGCAAGAGGTCATCGGTGCACTTCCCTCCGGGTCAGCACTACTCATCGTGCGGCGCGGCCCGAACACGGGTGCTCGCTTCTTGCTCGACGCCGATGTGACCGTCGCGGGACGGCATCCCGAGGCAGACATCTTTCTCGACGACGTGACCGTCTCGCGCAAGCACGCAGCGTTCCTGCGTCACGGCACCTCGTTCTCGGTGCGCGATCTAGGCTCGCTCAACGGCACCTTCATGGGCGGCGACCGCATCGACGACACGGTCGGTCTAGCCGACGGCACCGAGGTGCAGGTCGGCAAGTTCCACCTCACCTTCTACGCGTCCCGTTTCGACCTCGCGCCGAGCGCCTGATGGCGGCGCGGTCCGCTGCCACCGCGGCCCGGGCGAACGCGCCCGCGGGTCTGCTCAGCATCGGCCAGGTTCTCGCGAAGCTGAGCCCGGAGTTTCCTGACCTGACGCCGTCGAAGCTACGGTTCCTCGAAGAGCGGAATCTGGTGTCGCCTTCTCGAACTGAGTCGGGGTATCGCAAGTTCTCGGCAGCCGACGTCGATCGACTGCGCTTCATCCTCTCGATGCAGCGTGACCATTACCTGCCGCTCAAGGTTATCCGCGGCTACCTCGACGACATCGACGCAGGCCGCACCCCCGCCCTGCCCGCTGGCGGTTCGGTACCGAAGTCGATCTTGACAACCGAGCGGCGCTACACCCGTTCTGAACTCGTGCGCGAGGCCGGCGCGTCGCCCGCGCTACTCACCGATGCGGTGTCAGCATCGCTGATCGCCGCTGCCGACACCTACGGCGATGACGCCGTTCAAGTGCTGCGTGCGCTCGTCGAACTTCAGCGCTCCGGCATCGAGCCTCGGCACTTGCGGGGGTTCCGCGCCGCGGCCGAACGTGAGCTTGGCCTCATCGAGAGCGCTCTGATTCCGGTGTCGCGCCGCAACGACCCCTCGAGCCGCGCGAAGGCCGCCGAGCTTGCCCGCGAGATCGCCGGCCAGCTGGAAGTCGTGCGGTCGAGCCTGATCCGTTCGGCGCTCGGCAGGCTACAGTCATAGCAGCGAGCCGACACGCCGAGGCCTCGATGCGGATGTCTACGGAGGTCGAGCGCCACATCGCTAGGGTGAAGGGCGTGACAGCAACTGTCACGTTCAACGTGAAGGTTAGGTAGGGGCCATGACCGACAACCGTCGAAGCGATGATCGCTACGATCTCGGGCTGCTCTTCACCGACGGCATGCCCGACCTCGACGACGAAGCGGGCTACCGCGGCGCCGTCGCGGCACGCGCGGCGGGCATCTCGTATCGCCAGCTCGACTATTGGGCCCGCACCGAACTCGTCGAACCGACTGTGCGGGGGGCGGCCGGCTCAGGTACGCAGCGTCTCTACGGTTTTCGCGACATCCTCGTTCTCAAGCTCGTCAAGAGGCTCCTCGACACCGGCATTTCGCTGCAGCAGATCCGCATTGCCGTCACGCAGTTGCGCGAGGCGGGGGTCAGCGACCTCGCACAGACCACCCTGATGAGCGATGGTGCGAGCGTTTACCTCTGCACGAGCGATGATGAGGTCATCGACCTCGTCAGTCGGGGCCAGGGTGTTTTCGGCATCGCCGTCGGCAAGGTGCTGCGTGAAGTCGAGAGCTCGCTCGTCGAACTCGACTCGACTCCTGCCGCCGACCCGAATGATGAGCTGGCGGCGCGGCGGGCTACTCGGGCGAGCTAGAGGGCGGCATACTCGCCCATCTTCGCCGTGCGCATGATGCGGTCGAGCAGCTGGTCGAAGTTGCGGGCCATCTCTTGGGCGCTGTCGCCCGGCCACACGTGCAGGGGCTTTGCGGCGCCCTGCGCCTGCTGCAGAGACGTGCGCTCGGGCAGCTGCGGTGCGAGCACGAGCGGTCCGAACATGTCACGCAACTCTTTGATGCGGAACTGGTGCTCGAGCGACTGCACCCGCGCCCGGTTGACGATGATGCCGAGGGGCTGCAGCCGAGGTGACAGGCCGCGGCGGATCTCCTCGATCGCCCGCAGCGCGCGGTCGGCAGCTGCGACCGAGAAGAGGCCGGGTTCGGTCACGACGACGACACGGTCGCTCGCGGCCCACGCGGTGCGCGTGAGGGCGTTGAGCGAGGGGGCGCAGTCGACGAGCACGAGATCGTAGTCGGCCTCGACGTGCGCGAGCGCTTCCTCGAGCTTCCAGATCTCGCGGATGCTCGGGTGCGGGCCGTCGAAGTTGATGGCACTCGGGCTGCCGATGAGCACGTCAACCGTGCCGGGGCGGCCTCTTGTCCAGCCGCTCGGCGCGATCGCCTGACGCACGGTGCGCTCCTTGGGCGCGGCGAGAACATCGGCGACTGTGAGATGGCCGGCAACCTGAATGTCCATGCCGGTGGAGGCGTCGGACTGGGGGTCGAGATCGACCACGAGCGTGCGCAGACCGCGCGAGAAGGCCGCCGACGCTAGACCCAGCGTCACGGTCGTCTTCCCCACGCCCCCCTTGAGGGAACTGATGCTCAGTACGTGCACGAGTAACGACCCTACCTTCACTAGTCTGGAAAGGCGCGCACGCGCACCGACCTCGGCCGCCACCACCGCAGCGTTGTCGACCCCCACCTGGGCCGATCCCGAGAGGACACGATGTTCCGCAAGATTCTTGTTGCCAACCGCGGTGAAATCGCGATCAGAGCATTCCGCGCCGCCTACGAGCTCGGGGCGAAGACCGTCGCCGTCTTTCCCTACGAAGACCGCAACTCGATGCACCGTCTGAAGGCCGACGAGGCCTATCAGATCGGTGAGCCCGGGCATCCGGTGCGGGCCTATCTCGACGTCGACGAGATCATCCGGGTGGCGAAGCTCTCGGGAGCCGACGCGATCTACCCGGGCTACGGATTCTTGAGCGAGAACCCCGACCTGGCCCAGGCCGCGGCAGACGCCGGGATCGCCTTCATCGGCCCGCCGCGCTCCGTGCTCGAGATGGCGGGCAACAAGGTCACGGCGAAGGAGAAGGCGAGCGCGGCCGGAGTGCCGGTGCTGCAGTCGAGCCCCGCGACGACCGACCTGCAGGTGCTCATCGACGCGGCCGACGAGATCGGCTTTCCCGTCTTCGCCAAGGCGGTCGCGGGCGGCGGCGGGCGCGGCATGCGTCGAGTCGAGAACCGCGACGACCTTCCTGCCGCGCTCGAGGCGGCCATGCGCGAAGCAGACAGCGCATTCGGAGATCCGACCATGTTCATCGAGCAGGCCGTCGTGCGCCCGCGTCACATCGAGGTGCAGATTCTCGCCGATGCGACCGGCGAGACGGTGCACCTGTTCGAGCGCGACTGCTCGGTGCAGCGTCGCCACCAGAAGGTCGTCGAGATCGCGCCGGCTCCGAATCTCGACAACGATGTGCGGCAGGCGATGTTCCGCGATGCCGTAGCGTTCGCCAGGTCGATCGGCTACATCAACGCGGGCACCGTCGAGTTCTTGCTCGACACGGCGGGAGAACGCAAGGGCCAGCACGTCTTCATCGAGATGAACCCGCGCATCCAGGTCGAGCACACCGTAACCGAAGAGGTCACCGATGTCGACCTCGTGCAGTCGCAGATGCGCATCGCCTACGGGCAGACCCTCGCTGAGCTCGGTTTGCAGCAAGAGCAGATCCACCTGCGCGGGGCAGCACTGCAGTGCCGTATCACCACCGAAGACCCCGCCCGCGGCTTCCGACCCGATACCGGCAAGATCACCACCTACCGCTCGCCGGGCGGTGCGGGAGTGCGCCTCGATGGCGGCACGATCGCCTCGGGCGCGCAGATTTCGCCGCACTTCGACTCGATGCTCGCGAAGATGACGTGCCGGGGTCGCGACTTCGCCGCCGCCGTGTCGCGCTCGCGGCGCGGCCTGGCCGAGTTCCGCATCCGCGGAGTGACGACCAACATTCCGTTCCTGCAGGCTGTGCTCGACGACCCCGCCTTCCAGGCGGGCGATCTCAGCACCTCGTTCATCGATGAGCGACCGCACCTCGTGCAGGCCAATCCCTCGAAAGACCGCGGCACCAAGGTGCTGGCCTGGCTCGCGGATGTGACGGTGAACCAGCCAAACGGCGACGGTGAGGGCGTCGTCGACCCGGCGATCAAGCTACCCGCGGTCAATCTCGACGCGCCCGCGCCCGAGGGCTCGCGCCAACGGCTGTTGGCGCTCGGTCCCGAAGGCTTCGCGACGGCCCTGCGCCAGCAGACGGCTCTCGCGGTCACCGAGACCACCTTCCGGGATGCTCACCAGTCGTTGCTCGCCACTCGCGTGCGCACCACCGATCTGGTGCGGGTCATGCCGCACGTCGCCCGCCTGACTCCCGGCCTGCTGAGTGTCGAAGCCTGGGGCGGGGCGACCTACGACGTCGCCCTGCGCTTCTTGGGCGAAGACCCCTGGCAGCGCCTCGCGGCGATGCGCGACGCGCTGCCCAATGTGGCCATCCAGATGCTGCTGCGCGGCCGCAACACCGTCGGGTACACGCCATACCCGACCGAGGTGACCGATGCGTTCGTGGCGGAGGCGGCGGCGACCGGCATCGACATCTTCCGCATCTTCGACGCGCTCAACGATGTCGACCAAATGCGCCCGGCGATCGACGCCGTGCTCGCAACGGGCACGACAGTCGCCGAGGTAGCCATGTGCTATTCGGGAGACCTGCTCGACCCGGCTGAAGACCTCTACACCCTCGACTATTACCTGGGGCTCGCCGAGCAAATCGTCGAGTCGGGCGCGCACATCCTGGCGATCAAAGACATGGCGGGCCTGCTGCGCGCGGGTGCCGCCGAGACACTCGTCTCTGCCCTGCGCGAGCGCTTCGACCTGCCGGTGCACGTGCATACGCACGACACTGCCGGCGGTCAGCTAGCGACGCTGCTGGCGGCAGCGCGCGCGGGAGCCGATGCCGTCGACGCCGCGAGCGCCCCGATGGCGGGTACGACCTCACAGCCCTCGCTCTCGGCGCTCGTCGCCTCTCTCGAGCACACCGAGCGCGACACGGGCCTCGGGCTGCGCCCCGTCGCCGACCTCGAACCTTACTGGGAGGCCGTGCGTCGCGCGTATGCGCCCTTCGAGTCGGGTCTTCCCGGTCCGACCGGTCGGGTGTACACCCACGAGATTCCGGGCGGTCAGCTGTCGAACCTGCGGCAGCAGGCAATCGCGCTCGGGCTCGGCGACCGATTCGAGGTGATCGAAGACTGGTATGCGGCGGCTAACCGCATGCTCGGTCGCCCCACCAAGGTCACGCCGTCGTCGAAGGTCGTCGGCGATCTCGCGCTGCAGATGGCGGCGGCCGGCGCGGATCCGGCCGACTTCGAAGAGAACCCGCAGAACTACGATATTCCCGATTCGGTCATCGGGTTTATGGCCGGAGAGCTCGGCGATCTGCCGGGCGGTTGGCCCGAGCCGTTCCGCAGCAAGGTGCTCGCGGGGCGCACCGTGAAGATCGGCACGACGCCACTGACCGACGAGCATCGCGAGAAGCTCGCGGGCGGCACAGACGATCGACGACTCATGCTCAATCAGTTGCTCTTCCCGCAGCCGACCCAGCAGTTCTTGCAGGTGCGTGACCAGTACGGCGACCTCTCGGTGCTGTCGACGCCCGACTATCTCTACGGGCTGCGCACGGGGGTCGAGCATACGGTTGAGATCGAGCAAGGAGTCAGCCTGCTCGTGAGCCTTGAGGCCATCGGCGAGCCCGACGATAAGGGCATGCGCAACGTCATGGCCACCCTGAACGGGCAGTTGCGTCCGATCACCGTGCGCGATCGATCGATCGCGGTCGACGCCGTGAGCGCAGAGAAGGCCGATGCCGCGCAACCAGGACAGATCGCGGCACCGTTCATGGGCGTCGTGACGCTGCAAGTGGCCGAGGGTGATCGCGTCGACGCTGGCCAGGCGGTGGCGACGATCGAGGCCATGAAGATGGAAGCGGCGATTACCACCCCCGTTGCCGGCACCGTGCGCCGCCGTGCGATACCCGAGACGCAGCAGGTGGAGGCTGGTGATCTGTTGGTGGTCATCGAATAGGTGACGCACCGGGTGCGGCTAGACTGAGCAGTCGTCTGATCTCAGGGAGTGTCTACCGTGGCTGTGAAACGTGGCAAGCCGTCGACAGACGAGACGTCCACGTCGACGTCGGTCGACGAGGGTCTTGAGCCGATTGCTGATGCCCAGTTTGCCTCGGCGATTCCCGCGAACCTCACCATCGAGGTCGAGTTGCCGGCTCGCGTACACGAGCAGCCCGATGACGAGAAGGCGGTCGCGCTGATTGAGTCGGGGGTCGACCCGTCGATCGTCACGACCATCGAGGCGTCGACCACGGTGATCGAGTTCGCAGGTGACGACCTGCACACCATCGCCACGACCGCGGTCGAGGCCGATGACGATGGTGCGGCCGCGGTCGAGGTTCCCCCGCTACCGCGCGCCGAAGGCGTCTACACGCGCCGTGATGTGCTCGACGGTGCGCGCCAAGGCCCCGAGTCAGCCGCGATGCTCACCGCCGATCGCCTCATCGAACCGCGTCGGCGCTCGCACTCTGCGCCGGAGGGATGGTGGCCAGCGTTCGTCTACGCGGTAACTTTCCACCTCGTGAACCTGGGCGACTCACCTCGGGTGCGTGCACGCAAAGAGCTCGACGCTCGCATCTCGACGCCCTTCGAAGGCGGCGCCCGCTTCGTGCCAGTGCTGACCCGTAAGGGGGGAGTGGGCAAGACCACCATCACGACCCTCATGGGCATGGCTCTCGCCTCGGTACGGGATGACCGCGTGATCGCCATCGATGCCAACCCCGATCGCGGCACCCTCTCTGAGCGGGTCGCCCGCCAGACTCGCGCGACCGTGCGCGACGTCGTGAACCGAGCGGCGAGCATCCAGGGCTTCACCGATTTCACGACGCTCATCTCGCGTGATGCGACGAGGCTCGACATTCTCGCCTCTGACAGCGACCCGATGCTTTCCGAAGCGTTCGACGAGAACGACTACAACGTGGTGGCAGACCTGGCCGCACGGTACTACTCGATCGTGCTGACCGACTGCGGTACGGGCATCGTGCACTCGGTCATGCGGGCGACGCTGCAGCGTGCTGACGCGATCGTCATCGTCTCGGGGGGCAGCGTTGACGAGGCGCGGCTTGCGTCAGAGACGTTAACCTGGCTCGAGGCGAACGGGTACGGCGAGCTGGTGCGCCAAGCGGTCGTCGCGATCAACACGGCGACTCAGGGCACGAACCTCGTGAAACTCGAAGAGATCGAAGCCCACTTCAGCTCGCGCGTGCATGAGGTCGTGCGCATTCCCTACGACGAGCATCTTGCCGCCGGCTCGGTCATCTCGTGGGACGAACTGCGACCGCTGACCCGGCAGTCGGCGCGGGAGTTGGCAGCGCTCGTCGCCGAGAGCATGCCCGTGCGCCGGGACGTCTAGGGGTATGGCCGTTCGTCCGATTCGCCTCTTCGGCGACCCCGTGCTGCGCAGTCTGGCTGATGAGATCACGCGTTTCGACTCGTCGCTCGCGGCGCTCGTGACCGACCTGCTCGACACGGTCGCCGAGCCGGGCCGGGCGGGTGTCGCGGCGCCTCAGATCGGCGTCTCGCTGCGGGCCTTCAGCTACAACATCGACGGGGTGATCGGATACGTGATCAACCCGACGCTCGTCGAGGTGCGGGGTGAGCGCGAACCGGTCGACGAAGGCTGCCTCTCGGTGCCGGGCTTCGGCTTCGCTCGATTGCGGTACCCGTGGGCCCGTGTCACGGGCGTCGACCTCGAGCAGCAGCCCGTCGAGCTCAGCGGCGACGGACTCATGGCGCAAGCACTGCAGCACGAGTGCGACCACCTTGACGGCGCGCTCTATCTCGAGGGCCTCGAGCCTGAGGTGAAGCGCGAGGCGATGCGTGCTGTGCGGCGGGCAGAGTGGTTCGCGCGCCCCTGACCTCGGAGCGCGCGAACCGTTCGCGCTATTGCAGAGAGATTCCCTGCGTCTCGGGTGCACCGGAATACATGCCTTCGATCACGTCGGCGAAGTCGGCCGTGATGACGTGACGCTTGATGCTCATCTTGGGGGTCAGGTGACCGCTCGACTCGGTGAACTCGGTGGCCAGGATGGTGAACTTGCGGATCGACTCGGCCCGTGACACCTGTGCATTGGCTGCGTCGATGGCCCGTTGCACCTCGGCGATCACCGCGGGGTGCGTCGCCGCCTCAGTCAGCGACATCTGTGCGTCGAGTTCGTGGTTGTTCAACCAGACGGGCAACATCTCGCTGTCGAGCGTGACGAGCGCCGCGATGAAAGGCTTCTGGTCACCGACGACGACGACCTGACTGACGAGCGGGTTCGAGCGGATGGGGTCTTCGAGGCCGGCCGGAGCGACGTTCTTGCCACCGGCCGTGACGATGATCTCTTTCTTGCGGCCCGTGATGGTGAGGTAGCCATCGTCGTCGAGCACCCCGATGTCGCCGGTGCGGAACCAGTCGCCCTCCATGACCTCGGCGGTCGCCTCGGGCTTCTTCCAGTAGCCGGCGAACACGTTAACCCCTTTGACGAAGATCTCGCCGTCGTCGGCCACCTTGATGCCCACACCCGGAAGGGCGGGGCCGGTTGTTCCGATCTTGAACTTGTCGACAAGATTCACTGTTGCAGGGGCGGTGGTCTCGGTGAGACCGTAGCCCTCGAGAATGCGGATGTTGAGGCTGCGGAAGAAGTGAGCGAGCGGCAGGCTCAGGGGAGCGGACCCCGACACTGCGTACTGCACGCGCCCCCCCATTGCACTCTTGAGTTTGCTGAAGACGAGCCGATCGAAGAGGGCGAAGCGAAGCCTCAGCCCGAGCGGCACCGAGCCCGTATCGAGAGCTTTCGAGTACGCGATCGCGACCTCGGCCGCGGTGCGGAAGATCTTGCCCCTGCCGCCTGCTTCGGCCTTCTGCTCGGCCGAGTTGTAGACCTTCTCGAAGACGCGCGGAACCACAAGCAGGAAGCTCGGTTTGAACGACCCCAGCGCTGGCAGCAACTGCTTCGTATCGGCCTCGTGACCCACCTTGACGCCGGCGTGCACGCAAAGAACCGAGATGAACCGAGCGAACACGTGAGCGATAGTGATGAACAGCAGCATCGAAGCACCGGGGGCGACCACTTGCTTCATCGCGACGGCAGTGTTGCGGCTCAGTTCGACGAAATTCGAGTGGGTCAATATGCAACCCTTGGGCGCGCCGGTCGAGCCAGAGGTGTAGATGAGGGTCGCGAGGTCGCTGCCCTTGGCCCGAGTGCGACGCGACTCGAGGTCGTCATCACTGACGCCCTCACCAGTCGAGGCGAGCTTCTCAAGGTCACCCACGTGCATCTGCCACACATGCCCGATGTTCGGAAGGTCGCTAGCGACCTCGTCGAAGCGTGCGAAGTGATCGGCGGTCTCGACGATCATGTGTTGCGCTTCGGAGTCATCGAGGATGTACTGCACCTGGCTCGGCGAGCTCGTCTCGTAGATCGGCACGAGCACGGCCCCAGCGAACCAGGTCGCGAAATCGACGAGGGTCCACTCGTAGCGTGTCTTGCACATGAAGCCGATCTTGTCGCCGGATTCGACGCCCGCGGCGATGAGCCCCTTGGCGAGAGCCTTCACCTGGCGGTGGAACTCGGCAGCCGTGAGGTCGGACCACCCGCCGTCCGACGTCGGAAGCGAGAAGAGTGCATCGTTGGGCGTCAGACGAACCCGGTCAACGAGCAGGTCGCTGGCGTTCGCGTCGGGGTCGGGCGTGACGACCGCGGGGACGAAGAATTCTTTCACGGCATCTCCTTTGGTACCGAATGCTGCAGATGGATGCCGACACTCTAGTGCGGTTACCTTAGTGTCCGCAGGTGCACTGCCATTACTAGACTCGACGCTCGTGCACTCCATCGGAATCGATATCGGCGGAACCAAGATCGCCGGCGCACTCGTGAACGACTCGGGCGAGATCGTCGCCGACCTGCGCGAACCGACCCCCGCGGGCGACCCGGCTGCAATCACTGACGTTGTCGTCTCGATGATCGAGCGACTGCGCGACGGCCACGACGTCATCGCCGCGGGAGTCGCTGCGGCCGGCTTCATCGACGCTGCGCAGTCGACGGTCTACTACGCGCCGAACATCGCGTGGCGACATGAGCCGTTCAGAGAACGACTGCGCGAACGCCTCGATCTCGATGTCACGATCGACAACGACGCGAATGCCGCGGGATGGGCCGAGTTCCAGTTCGGGGCCGCCCGTGACGTGCACGACATGACGATGCTCACCATCGGCACGGGCGTCGGCGGCGCCATCGTCACGGCCGACCGCCTCATGCGCGGCGGGTTCGGCACGGCAGGCGAATTGGGTCATCTGCGCGTCGTGCCCGACGGTCTGCCGTGCGGGTGCGGCGCGCGCGGCTGCATTGAGCAGTACGGCTCGGGTCGAGCGCTCTTGCGCATGGCCAACGAGATCGCCGACGCCGGGGGAATCGGGCTGCATCTCGCGGCCGAGCGAGAGCGCGCCGGCGGGCTCACCGGCGACATTGTCGCGCGCCTGCTGGTCGACGGCGACCCAGGTGCCCGCCACGCTCTGCGCCAGCTCGGTACCTGGCTCGGCCAGGCGTGCGCGAGTCTGAGCGCAGTGCTCGACCCTGAGCTCTTCGTCTTCGGAGGGGGAGTCTCGGTCGCCGGCGACCTGCTGCTCGACCCTGTGCGCGAGTCGTACCTCGCTCATCTGCCGGCGCGCGGGTACCACCCCGAGCCGCGCTTCGCGGTGGCCGAGTTGGTGAACGATGCGGGCGTCGTCGGCGCGGCCGATCTGGCGCGCATCCACGCCGCGAGCGCATCCTGACCGGTTTCTGGCCTTCTCGCCCGGCAGCGCGACCACGACTAGGCTGAACCCCGGCCCCGAGAGAGGAGCGGCGATGTTCTACTGGCTGATGAAGAACCTCGTGATCGGTCCGATTCTGCTCACGGCCTTCCGGCCGTGGGTGCGCGGTATCGAGAACGTGCCGCGCACGGGCGCGGTCATTCTCGCAAGCAATCACTTGTCGTTCACCGACTCTGTCTTTCTTCCGCTCGTGCTCGATCGGCGGGTCGTCTTTCTCGCGAAGAGCGACTATTTCACGGGGCGCGGCATCAAGGGTTGGCTCATCAAGATATTCTTCGAGGCGAGCGGGCAGCTGCCGATCGACCGGTCGGGCGGGAAGGCCAGCGAGGCGTCGCTCAACACCGGTCTGCGCGTGCTCGCCGAAGGCTACGCTCTCGGCATCTACCCGGAGGGCACGCGCAGCCCCGACGGAGTGATGTACCGCGGTCGTACCGGAGTCGCGCGCATGATTCTCGAGTCGGGCGCCCCGGTCGTACCGGTGGCCATGATCGATACCGAGAAGGTCATGCCCATCGGCACCAAGATTCCGAAGGTCGTGCGCCCCGGTGTCATCTTTGGCGAGCCCCTCGACTTCACCCGGTTTCAGGGGCTCGAGGGCGACCGTTTCGTGCTGCGGTCGATCACCGACGAGATCATGCACGAACTCGGCCGCCTGAGCGGGCAAGAGTACCTCGACGTCTATGCCACCACGGTGAAGGACAAGCGCCCCGCGAACGCCCGGTAGGCTGGAAAGTCGGGGCACTCTCGCGCCGAACATCCCCGCTCCCCGCCCATAAAGGACGTCAAGAAGTGGTCGACCCCTTCGAAACTGTTGTGCACGCCGACCCCGCTGTCATCGCGGGCCTCGATCACTGGCGCACCTTGCCCATCAAGCAGCAGCCGACGTGGCCCGACGCGACCGAGGCCGCCGCGGCGGCCGCCGAGCTCTCGACTATGCCTCCGCTGGTCTTCGCGGGTGAGGTCGACATGCTGCGCGACCGGCTCGCGCGGGCAGCCCGCGGCGACGCCTTCCTGCTGCAGGGAGGCGACTGCGCTGAGACGTTCGCTGGCGCGACGGCCGACCAGATTCGCAACCGGGTGAAGACGATCCTGCAGATGGCGGTCGTGCTCACGTACGGGGCCTCGATGCCCGTGATCAAGATGGGACGCATGGCCGGGCAGTTCGCCAAGCCGCGCTCGAGCGACACCGAGACTCGCGGCGATATCACTCTGCCGGCCTACCGAGGCGACATCGTTAACGGCTACGACTTCACGCCCGAGTCGCGCGAGCCCGACCCCCGTCGCATTGTGCGCGGCTACCACACTGCCGCGTCGACGCTCAATCTGATTCGCGCGTTCACGCAGGGCGGTTTTGCCGACCTGCGCATGGTGCACAGCTGGAACAAGGGCTTCGCCGCCAACCCCGCCAATCAGCGCTACGAGGGCCTCGCGAAAGAGATCGATCGTGCCGTGAAGTTCATGGAGGCGGCGGGAGCCGACTTCGACGAGCTCAAGCGCGTCGAGTTCTACTCGAGCCACGAGGGCCTGCTCATGGAGTACGAGCGCCCCATGACGCGCATCGACTCGCGCACCGGCACGCCCTACAACACCTCGGCGCACTTCCTCTGGATCGGCGAGCGCACGCGCGAGCTCGACGGAGCGCACGTCGACTTCTTCAAGCGCATCCGTAACCCCATTGGCGTCAAGCTCGGGCCGACGACGACCCCCGAGATGATGGAGAAGCTCATCGACGTGCTCGACCCCGACCGCGAACCGGGACGCCTCACCTTCATCACGCGCATGGGCGCCGGCACGATTCGGGATGCTCTTCCGCCGCTGCTCGAAGCCGTCAAGACTCTCGACGCCAACCCCTTGTGGGTCACTGACCCCATGCATGGCAACGGCCTCACGACCCCGACCGGCTACAAGACGCGCCGCTTCGACGACGTCGTCGACGAGGTGAAGGGTTTCTTCGAGGCGCATCGAGCGGCGGGCACGCACCCGGGTGGCATCCACGTCGAGCTCACGGGCGACGACGTCACCGAGTGCCTGGGCGGCTCGGAGCACATCGACGAGGAGACGCTCGCGACGCGCTACGAGTCGTTGTGCGATCCACGTCTCAACCACATGCAGTCGCTCGAGCTGGCCTTCCTCGTTGCGGAGGAGCTCGGCCGCAGCTGATGACGGCTAGTATCGCGCGACGACCGTGATCCTGGAGTTGCGCAGCACTCGCTCGCCTCCCTCGGGACTCGTCGACTGCACGGGAGCGAGTTCTGACCCCCGCAGACCGGGCGGCACATTCGTGTCAAGCTCCACACGGAAGCCTGCCGCTTCGAGTGCGGCGACCGCGTCGTTGATCGATCGACCGACGACGTTGGGCACCTCCACGAGATCGGGCCCGCGCGACACAATGATGGTCAGGGTCGCTCCGGGCCGCACGGGGCCGGGAGCCGTGGTCTCGAGCCGCAGAACGTCGCCGAGCGCGACGTCGTTGTCGAACTCGGAGGTACCGCCGACGATGCCCGTCAGTTCGCGTGCGCTGAGTGCCGCCTGCGCCGCCTCGACCGTGAGCCCTCGCACGTCGGGAATCGGTCCGACCGACACGAGCGGGATCACGGGCGTGCCCTTGAACGAGTCGGTGCCGGCCTCGAGCGTCTGCTCGTCGGCATCGAGCACGGCGATGACGGAGCCGTCGGGCACCGAGCTGTCGAACTGTCGGATGCTCTCGCCCACCTCGAAGCCTGAGGTCGCCAGCGCGGCGCGGGCGTCGGCTTCGGGCTGCCCGACCACATTGGGCACGGTCGTCGGCTCCGGACCGAGTGACACCACGATCGTGATCTCGGTCTCGCGGTCGATCGTGGTTCCGGCTTCGGGGTCGGTGCCGACGACGAGACCCTCCTCGATCTCGAGGTCGAACCGCTCGCCCAGGGTCTCGGCGACCAGAGCGCCCTGGTCGTCGAGGATCACCCGTGCGGCCTCGACCGTCTGACCACGCACATCGGCGATCGTCACCGTCGCCCCGGGGCCGGCCCCGAACCACCAGCCGGTGCCGACAGCGAGGCCGGTAAGCGCCATGACGGCGGCGAACAGCATCCAACCGCGACGGCGGCTCGAGGCTCCCCGGCGAGTGAGCTCGCCCGTAGCCGACGGACCCGCGGGCGCATCCGTGCCACCGCGGGTGCCGAGCACCTGCGTCTCGCCCGTCGGGGGAGCGGTGGGGATCGGCGAGGTGAGCAGCATCGTGCGCTGCGTCTCGGTGACGGGGAGGGCCGTCTGCAGTGAGCGGCCGGTCTCGCTCAACTGGTCGAGCAGGGCGCGAGCATCCGCGGGCCTGTCTTGCGGGTCGCGAGCCGTCGCCCAGAGCACGATCTCGTCCCACTCGGCGGGAACCCGCGCATTGAACGAGCTCGGAGCAGGCACGGTCTCGTTGGCGTGCTGGTAGGCGATCTGCATGGGCTGCTCGCCCTTATAGGGCTGCTCGCCGGTGAGCATCTCGAACATCATGATGCCGACGGCGTAGATGTCGCTGCGCGTGTCGGCGATGCCGCGAGTGACGAGCTCGGGCGAGAGATAGGCGATCGTTCCCAGCAGCGCCTTACCCGTTGCGGTGTTCGCGCTTGCGGCGCGAGCGAGCCCGAAGTCGCCGATCTTAATGCGGCCGTCGTCGGCGAGCAGTACGTTCTCGGGCTTGAGGTCGCGGTGCACGATGCCGGCCCGGTGCGCGGCAGCGAGACCCGCGAGCACCGCCTCCGTGATGTCCATCGTCTGCTCGGGCGTGAGCGCGCCGTACTCCTGCAGTAGTTCGCGCAGCGTGATGCCCGGCAGATACTCCATGACGAGATATGCCGATTCGGCATCCTGGCCCTGATCGAAGACGTTGACGACGTTCGGGTGGGCCAGGCGCGCGGCAGAGCGTGCCTCTTGAATGAAGCGCTCTTTGAACTGGCTGTCGTCGGCGAGGTGGCCGTGCATGATCTTCACCGCGACGAGGCGGTCGAGGCGCTGATCAGTGGCGAGGTACACCGTCGCCATGCCACCGCGGGCGATGCGTGAGCGCACCTGGTACCGGCCGTCGATCAGGCGGCCGATGAGGGGATCGGTCGTCGAGGTGCTCACCTTGCGAGTCTAGGTCGACGGCCCGGCGGCGAGCCGGAGGCGCACCCGGAGACGCGGGCTCAGGTCAACTCGTAGTACCACGCCCACGCGCTCGCCTCCCACTGGGCATAGTGGTTCGGGTAGGCCGAGATCTGCACAGCCTGCGCCGCTTGCGTAAGGGTCATGCTCTGCCAGCCGGGAATGTCGAGCAGGCCGCGGGTGTACCCGGAGCGGCCCACGTAGAACAGCCGTGCCGCGTGACTCGGAATCTGCAGATCGGCCGCAGTGCCCCACCCTGCGCTAGGACGCTGCTGGAAGAGCCCG
>DIUS01000120.1 GCA_002423075.1 Microbacteriaceae bacterium UBA6152 | reverse complement strand
GAATTTCAGTGAGCGCCGTCACCGGAAGCGTCGCAAACGACTCGCTGAGAAGTACGGCGTCGTTCTCGTAGGCAGTGTCTATCGAGAGGGCGACGCGGCCGCGGTCACGCGGCGCGGGCTCGACTACGCCGACGAAGCGCTCGTGGAGGAAAAGATCAAGACTCGGCATGGCGCTCTCCGTAGGTCAGAGTGACCGTGATGTCGAGCTCATGGAGCACGCGGAACAACCTCGTGGTGTAGAGATTGCCTGTGCCCGACTCGAGGTCGATCATGTAGTCGCGCGAGAAGGCAAGCCTCTCGGCGAGTTCAGCCTGGCTCAGGCCAGCGGCTTCTCGGGCAACCTTCACCACTGTCGCGATGTCAGCGAGCTTTCGTGCGGTGTGGTTCGGCATGACGCACCTCCAATGTGGGAATATGCCCACAGTACGCTATGCGGGGATATCACCACAACACGCGTGGTGGGATTATTCCCACCACGCGTTTCGATGCCGACACAGCTCAGCGATTCTGGACGACGCGGGAGGAGCCCGTGGGGCTCGCGCAACTCCATTGTCTGGGCAGCCCGAGTAGCACCACGATTCAAGCCCGGCGAGCCCCTCCTCGAAAGGAAAGCTGGCGCGAAGCTCAACCGTGGTGGATAAGCCATGGACGAGTTCTGCCTCGATGAGAGTTCGCACCGCGAGTTGCGCTGACGAACGACTTCTTCGTGACGCTCACCGACATGGCATACGTGTGGGAGCCGGCCGGCTTCAACGCCTACAACCTGCGCGACCGCACGACCGGCCAGGTGCGCTACACGGCCACGCGCGCCGACCTCGTCTTCGGATCGAACTCAATTCTGCGCTCGTACGCCGAGGTCTACGCGCAAGACGACAGCCGCGAGAAGTTCGTGCACGACTTCGTCGCCGCCTGGACCAAGGTCATGAACGCCGACCGCTTCGACCTGGTGGCCAGTTAGCCGGCGCGTCGTCCGGCGACGGATGCTCGGGCCGGGTCTCTGCGGAGACCCCGGCCCTTCCCGTCTCGCCACCCGGGCGTCGACTACCGTGCAGCTATGCATGCTTTCGAGGTCGATGAGCGAGACAGTTCGTGGGAGAGTGACAGCGCTGTCTTTCGCATTTACGTCTTCGAGGGTGCAGCGAATGCGGTGTCGACGTTCGACGTCGTCGACGCGACCGTCGAAGAAGCGCTTGAGGCCGCACGGGTGCAGTCAGATGACAATCGCCGCTTGTGGTCGCTCGCACTCGTGCACAACGACGGTCGCGCCGGACGCGGCCTGATCTGGCTGTCGGGCAACGACTACAACGATGTTCCGTCGCCGGTCGAGACCGCCGCCTACTGGCGAGCTCGCGGCACAATGCAGACCAGGTATCTGCAGGCGAGGTCGCTCGCGGGCGAGTCCGTGGTGCTGCCGACGGGTGAGCGCTCGATTCGCATGTTCCCCGAGTGGTCGGTCGACCTACCGCTCTGGGAGTCGTTCACCGACAACTACCCGGTCGCGCGCGGGTCTCTGGCCGTGCCCGGCGATCTCGAGAAGGCGCTCGCCGAGTGGAACCAAGGATGGCAGGTGCTCGCCGACCCCGATCGGTCGGCCGTCACCTCAGAGGACGAGTGGGCGGCGTGGCACGACCAGGGCCGCGCGCTGCTGGCACACCTGCGATCGGCTTTGGCCGGCCGTGCCGAGGTACGCCCCGAGTTTCTCACCCACGAACTCCCACGTGGCTAGGCTGCGGGAAACGACGTGAGGAGACTTCATGCTGTCTCATGAGGAGCAGGCGCTCCTGAGGCTCGAGATCTTTGCGGATCTGGAGCTCTTCATCGAGTCGCGCGGCGGTTTCGCGAGCCGCGACGAGCTCACCGGGTTCGTCATGCGCAACGGATTGCGGATGCCGCTCGTCGACACAAGTCGAGGCATCCGCAACCCGCAGGAGCTTGAGGCGACACTTGCGATCGTGTCGGCGAGCGACGTGGGTCGGAATAACCCGTACGACGATGCGATCGATCGCGAGTCTGGCCTCCTCCGCTACTCATGGGCCCAGGGTCCTGTCGACGCTGGCGACAACAGAAAGTTGCTGGCAGCCCTCGAGACGAGCGCGCCGATTATCCTTTTCGAGAAGCCGCTTCCCAATCTCTACGTGCCGGTCTTCCCTGTCTATGTGATCGACATCGACCTCGGGAACCGCCATTTCATCATCGACCTCGACGACAGCAGGCTACGGACCAGCCGCGACGTGACGCTCGACAAGAAGTACGTCGCACGGGTGGTGAAGCACCGCGTGCACCAGCCGATGTTCCGCGCGCGAGTTTTGAGCGCCTACAACAAGAAGTGCGCCGTCTGCACGCTGAAGTACCCAGAACTCTTGGATGCTGCACACATCATCAGCGACAGCGACGAGCGAGGCCTGCCCGTGGTGTCCAACGGTATGGCGATGTGCAAGATCCACCACGCGGCATACGACCAAGACTTCCTCGGCGTGAGTCCCGACTACGTGGTGCACATCAACGAGCGACTGCTCGCCGATCGAAACGGACCCATGCTGCAGTTCGGGCTGCAAGCGATGAATGGCAAGTTGCTCGAACTGCCCAGCCGGCGCGACGATCGACCGGATCGCGACTACCTTGCGGAGCGGTTCGCACAGTTCGGGGCGTAGTCGCCAGCGGTTCTCGCGCGTAGCCGGGCACAGGTCTAGCCTGGGGCGCATGGCTGAGGACAGAGCATCCACCGGCAACGGCGGGTTCACGGCGGACGAGCGGGCCGCGATGAAGGAGCGGGCGGCCGAGCTGCGCGCGCAGGCGAAGCGGGCAAAGGGCGCCGCCAAGGCCGAGGCCGAGCTGAACGACCTGCTCGAGGCGATCGCAAAACTTCCCGACGAAGACGATCGCGCGCTCGCCACGACGCTTCACGAGGTCATCATGGCGGCGGCTCCGCAGCTGGCGCCGCGCACCTGGTACGGCATGCCCGCCTACGCGCTCGACGGCAAGGTGCTGTGCTTCGTGCAGCCGGCCAGCAAGTTCGACACCCGCTACACGACGCTCGGGTTCAACGACACTGCGCAGCTCGACGATGGCGCCATGTGGCCGGCGTCGTTCGCCGTCACGAGCATCGGACCGGAGGAGGCGCAGCGCATCACCGAGCTCGTGGGGCGCGCAGTCGGGTAGCTCTACTCATCAGTAGAATCCGGTTTCTACTGAATGGTAGGGTTTGGTTTCTACTATTCAGTAAACGCCACGGATGAGGTGATCCGATGAAGCAGACCGATGCGGTGTGGCGCACTCTGGCCGACCACGCTCTCCATGGTCGCCGAGAGTGGCCCAGCACCGCCGAGCTGGCGTGGGAGGCCGGGGTCGGCCAGCAGCTCGCCTACAAGGCGCTCTCAAAGCCCGTTGAGATCGGCGCGGTGACCCGTCATCGTCCGCCAACGGGGGGCTTCAGCGTGACCGACCCTGAACGTGTACTCACACTCTTCGCCGTCAGTCGAAGCCTGCGAGGGGCAACGTCGACAACACTCGACGCTGCCCACCAGCTAACCGAGCGCGTTGCGGAGTATGCCGTCGGGGGAACGCGGGCTGCAGTGCACCACCTGGACGGGCGCAACACCATCGCCGACCATGGCTCGGCGATGCTCTACGTGCCGACCGGGAACGACCTCACCCAGCTCCCCAACGGAGACAGCGCGCTGGTCTTCACCATCGACACAGCGACGCTCGAGACCTGGGGTGACGGCTACACCAGCCGAGCGCAGACGTACGCCGACCTGTTCGCCCAGGCGGGCTGGCAGGCTAGCGAGTTTCGCCGCGCACTCTGGCGTCGGTGGTTCAGTGTCGACGACTGGGCAAGCAGAGAGTCGGCTGATGGCTGAAATTCCGTTCGATGACGAGGGGCACCTCATCGAGGTGCTCGACTTTCTCGGCGATGAACTCGAGCCCTCAATCCTGATCGGCGGCTGGGCGACCGTGCGACGGGTCGGCGGCGAGATCAGCCGCGATATCGACCTGATCATCGCGTCGGACAGCGTTCGCCAGAAGATCGAATCGACCCTGTCGGAGCTTTCGCGCTCCACGCACCTGCAGGGTACGAAGTGGCGCGGCACGTTCGACGGCGTGCACGTCGACGTATACATCCCCCATCAGTCCCAACTCGGCGACGTGCTGAGACTACGAGTGGAGGAACTGGCCAAGCACACCGAGACGTTGGAAGGTTCGCGGTGGCAGTTGCTGACCATCGAGGCTCACACGATCTCGAAGTTCGCGGCTCTGCTCGACCGGCCCGACACGGAAAAGGGCTTCAAGGACGCCCGCGAGATCGTGCGGCTACTCGAGGCGGGAGTCGACGCACCCACAGCCTGCCGGGTGCTCGCCGATGCTACCGCGGGCAACCGAGCAGAGCTGCCCAACCACGTCGCCACCGTCTTCGACCTCATCGGACCTCGCGCGAGACCGACGAAGCCGCAGCAGAAGCTCCTCCAGCAGGCGCGACGCGAATGGCTGAGGGCGATCGAAAAGACGGTGCGGGACACGGCCCGAGCACGGCCGCACCTCATCTGATGAGCGGCCGCGGGGGCGCATCCGTCATTCGAAGATGACGGCGACCTTCTTCAGCGGCTCGGTGACCTCCCCGATGCCGACGTCGAGCGAGCTGGCCTTGCCGGAGAACACCTCGAGGTAGCACGATGGCTATGCCCTCGAGCAGGGTGCGGCCCGACGCGTCGCGGTGGCGCAGCGTGATGCGCGCATCCAGCATCTCTTCGACTCGGTGGTGCATCGCGGTGCGCAAGGGGCGTGCAGCAGCCCGCCGCGCTTCAGCCCAACGACGAAGCTCGCCCCCGTGTCGGTGCTCCTCGGTAGCCTGGCCGGACGAGCTCGGTCACCGACCGATCCCACGAGAGAGGAAGCTTCGATGGCGAAGGCAGCGCAAGA
>DIUS01000022.1 GCA_002423075.1 Microbacteriaceae bacterium UBA6152 | reverse complement strand
CCTAGCGAACAGGAATGACCTCGGGCCGGTTGAACCATGCGCGGTCGGCGCTCAGAACGGGCAGTTCCAGGCGAGCACCCAGTGCAAGGCAGAACCGATCGGCGAGCGAGAGCGGCGATCCGGGCGTCCACAGAGCGGCTGCAGCTTCGGCGTCGTCGACCGCGATGGGTGCGATGTGCAGCGGGTAGCTCAGCAAGAGAGATCTCGTGGCCTCCCACCCATCCACCCGGCGAACCTTCTGAGCCACCTCTGACCAGTTCACGGCCGACATGATGGCGCCGTCTGTCAGCGCGGCGCGAACTCCATCGGCGCCCGGCTCGCCGAGCAGGTAGGCGAGCACTGCAGAGGAGTCGATGACGATCATGTGCGGATCGTGGGGAGCGCGTTCTCTCGTCCGGCTTCTTGACGACGATCGCTGAGCAATTCGTCGAGCAGATCATGGCCCGCCAGACGGGCCCGCACGAGTCGCTCTACGGTGGCCCGGTCGGCGAACAGCACACCGAGCTCGGTGTCGAGAGCGACCAGCGCGGAGCCTTCGACCCATTGATGGCGCGCACGCATGGTCGCGGGAACAACGATGCGTCCCTTGTTTCCCACCTGCACCAGTGTCGTGTCACTCACGAGCCAACGGTACCACTGCCTCAGTGCTGGCGCAGCAGGTCGATGAGCTCCGACTTGCGCAGTCGGCTGTAACCCTCCAGACCGAGCTCTCGGGCGCGGTCGCGCAGTTCAGCGACGGTGCGGTCGTCGTAGTCGTCTGCTGAGCCTCCTCGCCTGCCGACGGACGACCGACCGTCTCGGGCGGCGGCGTTCGAGATGCGTGCCGCCTTCTCTGCCGATGCCCCCTCGCTGCGCAGCTTCTCATAGAGTTCGGGGTCTTTCAGGCTGGGGTTCGAGTTCTTCTGCGGCATCGGGCCTCCCTGATCGCGACGTCACCGGCTCATGACTGCACCGGCGGTTCACACGCAGGCTAGGTACCGCGGCAACACCGAGCCAAGGGCTTGCGAGACGGTGCGAACAGCGCTATCGCGGCGATTAGGCTCGCGGCATGGCCCGCATTATCGCCCCGCTGATCGCCCTCGTCCTCGGGCTGTGCGTGCTCGCGGGAACGGCGGGTGCCGCAGCCGCGCCGTACGCGATCCAGCTGGCGCAGCTCGTCACCGGCGGCGCAGAGCCCTTCATCGACCTCGACGGCGAGCGTGCAGATGGCCCGCAGGGGCCGACCGAGTTCGACGCAGATCTCGGCGAGGTGCAGGTCTTCGACGTGCTCGCCGACGGCACGCTCGAGCCAGCCGCAACCGGAGTGGCCGCCGACGTCTGGAACCAGTTCGTGCGCATGGTGGGCACCGACGTGGCGGGCGAGGTGATCATCCAGTACCGGGCCGGAGACGCACCCCGCAGCGACACGCTGGCCTACGTCTATCAAGACCTCGACCCACAGTACTGGACCCTCGCGGTCAACCTCTCGACCGCCGATGACCCGCAGTTGCTCGTGGCAACGCTCATCCACGAATACGCCCACGTCTTCAGCTTCGAGGCCGACGACTTCGACCGTAAGGCCGCCACGTGCGCGACCCTCGATCTCTTCGAAGGATGCGCGGCACCTGACAGCTACCTCTATGCGTTCTACGACCGCTTCTGGAGCGACTACACCGACGCCGTCGACGTCGAGAACCTCGATGCCGACGCGGCGTGGCAGTTCTATCTCGACAACGACGATGACTTCGTCAGCGACTATGCGGCGACCAACCTGGGGGAGGACTTCGCCGAATCGTTCATGACCTTCGTGATCGAGGATGCCTTCGAGGGCCCGGGGGTCGCCGCCCAGAAGGTGCGGTTCTTCGAGCAGTACCCCGAACTCGTCGAGCTGCGCGAGCACATCCGCGACGATTTCGCCGTCGAGCTCGGGTTGCGCTGACCAATACTTCGGTGTGCGCTGAGGAAGCGCTGAGTGCCCCGACGACGGAACCCGGATACATGTAGCGTGATGCACGTATCGCACCCTGGGAGGCGTCGAACCCGCTGTGGACCATAGTTCCGCACCACTCTGGATCACCGACCGCACCGCTACGGTGACCCGATGACTGAGACCGTCGTCAGTCTGCTGCTCGGCATCGTCGTGATTCTGGCGATCATCGCCGCGAACGGCTACTTCGTCGCGCAAGAGTTTGCGTACATGTCGGTCGACCGCACGCGACTGGCTGCGCGGGCGAACGAGGGCGACAAGGCCGCCCAGCGCGCGCTAACGGTGACAAAGCGCACGAGCTTCATGCTCTCGGGGGCGCAGCTCGGCATCACCATCACCGGTTTGCTCGTCGGCTTCGTCGCCGAACCGCTCATCGGCGAATCGGTGGGCACTCTGCTCGGCGGTGTCGGAGTGCCGGCGGGCGTCGCGATCACGATCGGCACAGTCGGCACTCTCGTCATCGCGACCGTCGTGCAGATGTTGTTCGGCGAACTCTTTCCGAAGAACCTCGCCATCGCGAGCCCTGAGCCGCTCTCGCGGGCGCTCGCGCAATCGACACTGGTCTACATGACCGTCTTTGGGTGGCTCATCAGCTTCTTCGACAAGTCGGCCAACCTGTTGCTGCGCGCCTTGCGCATTGAGCCGGTGCACGACCTCGACGTCAGCGCCTCGGCCGACGATCTGCCGCACATCATCGCCGATTCGCGCGACAGTGGCGATCTGCCGGTGGAGCTCTCACTCATGATCGACCGCATTCTCGACTTTCCGCAGCGCGACGTCGAGCACGCGATGATTCCGCGGTCGCAAGTCGACTGGGTGCGCCCCGAGACGACCCTCGGTGAGCTGCGCGAGCTCATGGCCCGCGCGCACACGCGCTACCCCGTCATCGATGCCGACGACGCGCCGGTCGGCGTCGTGCACCTCGCTGATGTGCTGACCCGGCTAGACGTCGAGCACGTCGAGACCTCGGTGTCGTCGATCATGCGACCGGCGACGGTGCTACCGACCCTGATGCTGCTACCGGATGCTCTCACGCAGTTGACTCGTACGCGCAACGAGATCGCGTGCGTGATCGATGAGTACGGCGGATTCACCGGCGTGCTGACGCTCGAGGACCTCGCCGAAGAGGTCGTCGGCGAGATCACCGACGAGCACGACGCAGAGTTCGGAGAGCTCGTGGTGCCCGATGGCGACAACGTGTGGATCATGGACGGCGATGTGCACCTCGACGAGGTCGAGCGCGCACTCGGCCGTGAGCTGCCGCGCGGCGAGGTCGAGACCATCGCGGGCCTGCTCATCGCTGAGCTCGGCGCCCTGCCCACCGAGGGCGACACCGTGCGTGTCGAACTTCCGGTCGACCCGGCCGATCTCGTCATGGATTCCCCCAGGCTGTACCGCCTCGATGTCGATGTGCTGCAGGTAGAACGGCATGTTCCGACCGAGGTGCGAGTGCGCCTCGTCGAGATCGT
>DIUS01000137.1:5111-6518 GCA_002423075.1 Microbacteriaceae bacterium UBA6152 | reverse complement strand
CGATGATGCGCTCGAGCGCCTCGGGCGTCGTCGTGTTCTCGGCGAGGCGGTTGGGCTTGCCGTCGCCGTGGTAGTCGCTCGACCCGGTCGTCACGAGGTCGAACTGCTCGGCGAGCTCGAGCAACCGCTCACGCCCCTCGGGCGTGTTCTCGCGGTGGCCGACCTCGAGGCCCACGAGTCCGGCCTCGACGAGCTGGGCGAGCGACTTCTCGTCGACGACGGCTTCGCGGCCGCGCGTGGCGGGATGAGCGAGTACGGGGGCTCCGCCAGCTTCCGCGAGCATCCGCACGCCGTCAAGAACGGTCGGGGCCTCGTGAGGCAGGTAGTAGACGCCCGTGAAGTGCAAGATCGATTCGAACGCGGCGCTGCGGTTCGGAACGATGCCGCGCGCGACGAGCGCGTCGGCGATGTGGGGGCGGCCGATGCTGACTCCACCGCTCTGGGCAAGCACGTCGGCCCACGTGATGTCGAAGTCTTCTGCGAGGCGCGTGACCATGCGCTCGGCACGGCCCAGGCGGTCGTCGCGCGTGCGAGCCGTCTCGCGCACGACCTCGGCATCGTTCGGGTCGAAGAGGTAGCCGAGCACGTGCACGCTGCGCCACTCGTGGCGCGTGCTCAGCTCGATGCCGCGGATGACCTGCAGGCCCGTGCCCTCGGCGGCCGTGAGCGCTTCGTCCCACCCCGCGGTCGAGTCGTGGTCGGTGATCGCTATCGTGTCGAGCCCGGCGGCGAGCGCCGCCCTGATGAGCTGCGTGGGAGTCTCGGTGCCGTCGCTGACGCTGCTGTGGGTGTGCAGGTCGATGGGGCCGCGGGGCATGACCCCATGCTAGGCGGGCGGGGCTGGGTTGTCCGGCGCCACCGCTCACGGGGGCCTGACCGGGCGCTCAGAACCGCCCGGTAGGCTCGCGGCACCATGATCCGCCGCTTTCTCGCCGCCGTGTTCGTCGTCGGCATCGCTGCGGCGCTGCTCGTGATCGCGTGGCCCAACCTGTTCGGGCTTGCTGGCGCGCCCGTCGTCGCCCAGCTCGTCTCGGTGCGAGCGCTGAGCGCGGCCCTAGCCCTCCTCGGCGCCTTCACGCTCGCCCTTATCGCCAT
The DNA here is from genome assembly GCA_002423075.1 of Microbacteriaceae bacterium UBA6152. Lineage (GTDB taxonomy): Bacteria > Actinomycetota > Actinomycetes > Actinomycetales > Microbacteriaceae > Microcella. Next base: position 5,423 of record DIUS01000137.1, on the reverse strand, counting down.
GCTGTGGCCGGGGGCTCGGCGCTTTCTCGCCGCACTCGCCCTGATCGCCGTGGTTTTCGCGGGCATCAACGTGGCCGTGCTGTCGACGCGCGGGTTCGGCAACGAGTCGTTTCCGACCCGGGCGCCCGCCGAGATCGCCGTGCTCTCGTGGAATACCCTCGGCGACGCCCCCGGCGTCGAGCGCATCGCCGACCTCATCGTCGACGAGCAGGCCGACGTCGTCGTGCTGCCCGAAACGAGCCAAGACACCGCCATCGCGATCGCCGAGCTCACGCGCACGCAGGGCCGCCCGATGTGGGTCTACTCGATCGC
>DIUS01000137.1:4008-5020 GCA_002423075.1 Microbacteriaceae bacterium UBA6152 | reverse complement strand
GTCGATGCGTCGGCCGGCGTCGCCGGACTCGGGCTCGGCGACTGCCTCGCCGCGGGCCTCGTCACGGGCAACGGCGCCGTCGGCACCTGGCCGACCCGCCTGCCTCCCCTGCTCGGCGCGCCGATCGACCACGTCATGACGACGCCCGACATCACCGTCACTGGCTACCGCGTCATCACGACGCACGACGGCGACGGCAGTGACCACCGGCCCGTCGTGGCGCGGCTGATTCTGCCGTAGGGCGAGGCACACCCGCCGACTGTGCCCGTTCTGCGCGAGAGTGCCTGTTCTGCGCGGGCACATTCGTGCGCGACGGGCACCCTCGAGGGCGGTTCGACGTGCGGTGAGCATCCGGTGCCAGAATGAAGGCATGGCTGACAAGACCGCGGCGACGGATGCTCCGCGCGCGACCGAGAACCGCTCGACCACCCCGGCCAGCGAGACGTTCCGCACGTACATCTCGAACGGCTGGGCCGACCGGCCGGCGTCGGGGGCTTCGGAGCGTCCGGTCGCTGCTCGCGCCGCGGATCGCCGTGCCGCCCTCTCGCGGCTCTACCCGGGCGTGCGCGTGCTCGTGCCGGCCGGGCCCGCGAAGCAGCGGTCGAACGACACCGACTACCCCTACCGCGCCCACTCGGCGTTTGCGCACCTGACCGGGTGGGGCAGCGACACGGTCGCGGGCAGTGTGCTCGTGCTCGAGCCGACGGGGTCGGGCCACGACGCTACCCTCTACTTTCGCGAGGCCGCCGGGCGCGACTCGGACGAGTTCTACGCCAACCCTGAGATCGGTGAATTCTGGACCGGACGGCGACCCTCGCTCGAGGAGGTCGCCGTCGACCTGGGGCTGACGACCGCGGGCCTCAACGCGCTTGAGGCGGTGCTCAGGATGCTCGATGCGGGATCATCGGAAGCTGCAACCTCGGCGGGCTCTGCGTCGTCGCCAGCCGGTGCGCTCGTCGAGACGCTCGTCGTGCGCGAGGCCGACCGCGCTCTGACCGACCGGCTCGACGCA
>DIUS01000137.1:1718-3930 GCA_002423075.1 Microbacteriaceae bacterium UBA6152 | reverse complement strand
GCGCACCCCCGCGGCGAGCGCCTCGTCGAAGGCACCTTCAACCGGCGCGCGCGGGCCGAGGGCAACACGGTCGGCTACGACACGATCGCGGCGAGCGGGCCGCACGCGTGCATCCTGCACTGGACGCGCAACGACGGCCCCGTCGTGCCGGGCGACCTCGTGCTCATCGACGCGGGAGTTGAGCTCGACAGCTACTACACCGCCGACATCACTCGCACCCTGCCGGTGTCAGGAGAGTTCACCGACGTGCAGCGCCGGGTGTACGAGGCCGTGCGCGAGGCGGCCGACGCGGCATTCGCGATCGTGAGGCCGGGCATCCGCTTNNGTCAGCGCAGAGGAGAGCCTCGCGCCCGACGCCGGGTACCACCGCCGCTACATGGTGCACGGAACCTCGCACCACCTCGGACTCGACGTGCACGACTGCGGGCAGGCGCGGCGCGAGTTTTATGCCGACGGGCTCGTCGAAGCCGGCATGGTGTTCACGATCGAGCCGGGGCTGTATTTTCAGCCCGACGACCTGACCGTGCCGGCGGAGTTCCGCGGAATCGGCGTGCGCATCGAAGACAACATTCTGGTGACGGCAGCGGGTGCCGAGAACCTGTCAGCGGGCATTCCGCGCACGGCTGACGAGGTCGAGGAGTGGATGCGGGCGGGCTAGCGCTCGCTCGGGGGTTTCAGCGCCCTAGAGCCTCGATTCGTCGTCGCAGTGCTCAGCCGGTGAAGGTGAATGAGTCGAGAAAGGCCGACCAGTCTGACTCGCTGCCTGTCGACAGCAGCGAGTATTGCGTCAAACCGTCTAGAACGATCATGACGCGACCCACTTCTTCAGTCGGGTACGACACGATCGCCGCGATCGCCCGCCGACCCTCGACATCGATGAAGTTCTGGTCGCTGAGCGTGCCGCCCGTAGCGCTGGCGACTCCGCCCATCGAGTTCTGCAGCAACGAGTCGAGTTCTTGGCCGGCGATGATCTCTTCGGGGAAGGTCGCCGCGTTGGCGCTGTAGAGCGTGTCGTGATTGACCCACTGCACCGTCAGCAGTTCGATCTCGTAGCTCAATATCGCTTGCGTTTGCGTCGTCTCGGAAGGTTCGCTCGGGAACTGGACCGAGAACCGGTACTCGTCCGAGGTGTACGTGACCGCTGTCGGCGCGTCAATCGTGCTCGGTGTCGCGCCGGGGCCGTCTGCAGAATTCAGCAGAGCGGAGACGCCAGCGTAGCTCAGCGAGGCGGCGATGACTCCTGCGCCCACCGCGAGTACGCGCAAACGCATGGTCTTCTTCTTCGCCGGCGGGGTGGTCGCGTCGTCGGGGGTGGGCGCGGCTTCTGCGCTGGTCGCGGTGTCGGGGATGGGCTGGGGCTCGGAGCTCGCGGAGGTGTCCGGCGATGCGGTCGTTGCTGCCGGCTCGGGGTCGTTGTCAGTGCTCACAATGCTCCGATCGTGGGGTGGGCCAACTTGAATGTAGCCCAGGTTCACCCGGGGTTGGTCGCCGCGCGGCCCCAGGTTCGCGCGCGGTCTGTTCGCGGCGCGACCCCAGGTTCGCGCGGGCTCCCGTCGCCGCGCGGCCCCAGGTTCGCGCGCGGGCAACCGCGGGTTCCGCCAGAGACCGCTCGACCCTCACGCCGTCTACTCCTCCCCAACCACCAAAGAAAACCACTTATCCCAAGATTTCCTCAGGCCCTTGATCGAACATATGTTCGATGAAACCATGGGGGCATGTCATCACCCAGCCCGCTCGAGCACCTCGCCGCCGTCGTGGCCGAGCTCGAGCGCGCGCCGCTCACCGCAGGCGATCTTCGCCTGCTGGGTGACGACGACCTCCTGTCGCTCACTGACCTGGGCGCGTACGCGCGCCGCCTCGTGGATGCCCGCACCGCCCTCATCGCCGGCGAACTCGCCCGCCGCTCACGCCCCGAGCTCGCGCATGAGGGGCTCGCGCAGCGCCTCGGTCACCGCACGGTCGAAGAGCTCGTGCGGGTGACGACCGGCGAGTCTCGTCGCGACGCCGTCACGGCGGTGAACGCCGGCCGGCTTCTCGTCGCGTTCGAGAACGTGACCGACGTGTCAGGCGAGGCTGGTGGCGACCCGAGCAAGAGCGCTGGCGAGAGTGCGGTCGACTGCCCGAGCGCTGCCGACTCTCGCGGCAGCGTGCCGGCGGCACCCGCTTACCTCGAGCCCGCGATCTCGGCGGTTCGAGCGGGCACCATGAGCGC
>DIUS01000137.1:0-1667 GCA_002423075.1 Microbacteriaceae bacterium UBA6152 | reverse complement strand
AACCTCAACGCCGAGGTCATCGCCGACCGCGAGCGGGAGCAGCGCGCGGCGCGTTCATTCCGCCTGTTCACGCAGCCCGACGGCATGACCCGGGCGAGCTGGGTGCTCGACCCCGAGTCGGCTGCACAGGTGCGCGACCTTGTCGACCGCGCGATCTCTCCCAAACGCCGAACCGTGCAGTTCAGCGACCCTGCAGAGGTTGAGAAGGCTGCCCGCATCGCCGATGATGACCGCACCCCTGAGCAGTACGCCTCCGATGCGCTACTGCACCTCCTCCTGGCCGGTGCCGATGCCGACTCGAGCATGATGCTCGGCACAGGTGCGCCGAGTGTGCGCGTGCTCGTCACCGCTCGCGACTTGGCGCGCGGCGACGGTTCCGGGTCGCTCGAGCCCGCTGTCGGGCAGCCTCACGGAACAGTCGTCGCCCTTCCGACCGTGCACCGCCTGCTCTGCGGCGGCATCCAGACGCCCATTCTCATCAGCTCGACCGGGCAACCGCTCGATGTGGGCAGATCGCAGAGGCTCTTCACGACTCGACAACGCATGGCGCTCTCTGCCCGCGACGGCGGGTGCCGATGGCCCGGCTGCGAGCGACCGCCGAGCTGGTGCGAAGCGCACCACGTCGACGAGTGGCAGCGAGATCACGGGCGAACAGATGTCGACGCCGGAATTCTGCTCTGCCGCCATCACCACCTGCTGCTGCACGAGCAAGACTGGCGCATCGACCACACGGGCGAGCCGCCGGGGTTCGAGCTCGTGCCGCCCGCGTCGATCGATGCCGCACGACGACCCAGACCGATGCCCAGTCGCAGTCGCGAGTGGCAGCGCGCCCTCGCGAGCTAACCGGCGCAACCCCAGGCGTGGCGCCCGATCACCTTACTCGCCGCGCATCGCTCGCGCGCGCTGCAACCCGCACGCCCGCACACGGCCAGCTGGGCCACCTCACGCGCCCAGCAGGACGACCTCACGCGCCCAGCAGTCACGTCACTAGGGCTGAGGCGAGCTCTCGGGCTTCTCGCCCGCGGCGTCGCCGGGCTGCTGAGCAGGGGCAGCAGCATCCACCGGCGGCCACGTCGACCCGGCGAGCACGTGACGCGCCCGTGCGGTCTGATTCGGGTCAATGATGATGCGATAGCTTCCCGCGAGCACCTGGTGCGTCGAGCCGAAATCGCGACGACGACGGTTGATCGCATACGACGCAATACCGAAGGTCATGCCGAAACCCGCACCGATCAGGGCCGGCGCCAGAATGAACGACAACTCGGGCACGGGCGAGAACAAGAACAGCACGAGCCCCACGAACAGCCCCAGCCAGGCACCGCTCCCAGCCCCGGCGAGCGCCGCACGACCGTAGCTCAGACGCCCTGTGATGCGCTCGACCGTGGTCAGATCGCTGCCGACGATCGCGAGGCCCTTGACCGCGAAATCTGCCTTCGCGAGTTTGTCGACGACCTTCTGCGCTTCGGCGTAGGTGTCGTATTCGCCGAGCACGTCTCCTCGAGGCACGGTCAGCTGTGCGTTACCGCGACGACCGAAAGGGCTCTGATTGCTCACCAGGCCATTCTGACAGCCCGGCGATAAGGTTTAGCCGTGAGCACCTCCCGAGTCTTCGTCGCGCGCCTTGCCGGCTGCGCCGTCTTCGACCCCGCGGGCGACCGCGTGGGCCG
>DIUS01000009.1:6227-6978 GCA_002423075.1 Microbacteriaceae bacterium UBA6152 | reverse complement strand
GGGATGGTTCGACTACGAGGCAGAAGACTCGCTGCTCGGCGGCTGATCGGCACCCGCGGCGCGGTTGGCCGCGATGCGCTCGGTGATGAACGACACGACGATTGCTGCTGGCCGTCGCCGGTGCCGCCGTCACCGTCAGCATGATGTACCGCACGACCATGATTCAGGCCGCAGTGCCCGACATCATGCGCGGGCGTTTGCAGGGGCTGTTCACGGTCGTCCTGACGGGCGGGCCGCGCGTCGGCGACCTCTCTGTCGACGTGCTGAGTCTCGCCGCCCTGCTGCGGTTTGCGCCGCTGCTCGGCGGGCTCATCATCATCGTGGCTGCCGCCGTCAGCCTGCGCCTCTACCACGGCCTGCGCGACTACGACGCGCTCGACCCGAAGCCCTGAGCGCGCCCTGCTCGGGTCGACGCCCAGCCTGACAAGATGGGGTCACCGGGTCCCGATCCTGAAGGAGGCGACCCCATGGCAGAACCAGGCGAAGGCCGCGTCGCGGTCTACATCGACTTCGACAACATCGTCATCTCGCGCTACGACCAGATTCACGGTCGCAATGCGTGGCGCAAAGACAACGTCTACCGCTTGCCTGCGGGCCTCGCGGGCGCGACCGACGAGATCGCCGCGCGCTTGAAGCACGCCGAGGTCGACATCAGCGCGATTCTCGACTTCGCGTCGAGCTTCGGCACGATCGTGCTCTCGCGCGCCTACGCCGACTGGTCGATCGGCGTCAACGCGAGCTACCAGGGGCA
>DIUS01000009.1:0-6180 GCA_002423075.1 Microbacteriaceae bacterium UBA6152 | reverse complement strand
GACAGCGACTACATCGCCCTCGCCCAGCGCGCCAAGCGCCTCGGCCGCTACATCGTGGGCATCGGAGTCGCGGGCGGCACGAGCAAGAGCCTCAAGGCGGCGTGCAACGAGTTCGCCGACTACGACTCGCTACCGGGTATCCGCCCCGCCGCCCACATCGCCGCCGAACTCGATGTCACGCCCGACGCTGTCGCCGACACCACTCCCGCGAAGACCTCGCGACGCGCCTCGAAAGCCGTTGCCCCGGGCGGGTCGGCTGACGCCACGTCGAGCGAGAGTGCCACGACCAAGCGCGCCGCGAGCGCCCTGCTCGAGCGCGCCTTGCGGCTCGTGCACGAAGCCGACGACGCCGACTGGGCGCATGCCTCGGCGCTGAAGCAGCAGATGAAGCGCCTCGACCCCGCCTTCAACGAGAAGGCCCTCGGCTACAACTCGTTCACGAGCTTCTTGAAGTCGCGCGCCAACATCGTCGAGCTCGACGAATCGACGCAGACCCGCCTCGTGCGGCTGCGCGAGTAGTCCGCACGCACGATAACGGCCCCGCACACCCGAAGTGCGGGGCCGCTACCGCGAACGCCTGTCAGCAGCGTTCACGTCACGAAACGTTAGGGGCGACCGCCTCGGTTGCCGTCAGACTTTCCGCCTGAGGTCGGCGCCTGCTCGGTCTCGTCTGTGCTGTCGTCCGAGTCGTCGTCGCTGCGACCACCGTTGCCGAAGCCGTTGCTCGACCCGCCATTGCCCGTGCCGTTCTCAGCACGCTCTTCGGCCTTCTCCTCGCGCAGCTCGCGAGCCTGCTCCGAGACCGCGGCGCCGAACTCTGCACCGACCTTGTCGGGGTCTTGCGCGCCCTGAACGACCCATGAGCTGAACTCTTTCGAACCGACCGGCAGCTCGTCTTCGGCGCACGTGTCGTCGACAACCTCGGTGCCGTCTTCGGTGCCTTCTTCAGTGCCGTCTTCCACGGTGCTCTCGAGCGCAACGTCTTCGGTGCCGTCGGTCGTGCCGTCGTCGACCGTGCACTCCTCGACCGCACCCTCGTCTTCGGTCATGACGATCGTCGAGACCACATCATCGAACGCGTCTTGGGCGGGGCCAGGCAGAGCGCCCGCGGCGCCTACTCCCGCGAGTCCGAGGGCGAGCACGCCCGATGCTGCGGCCACCTTCGCCGCGATTCCGAGCCCTGCAATCGATGCAACCATCTTCTTGATCCCCTTAGGTGATGTCGGTTCTGCGCCCACGCTGACCCCCAGCGTCGGCCGTTCGAGACGAGCGGCGAGCGCTGCCGACGGCGTCGGCTCGGCCCGCATCACGTGGTGACGCACGTCGGCGATCGAGGCGGCAAGTTCGGCGAACTCGGGGCGTCCGTCAGGAACATCCCCATTCAGCAGCCGTTGCGCCTCGGCGTCGGTGATCATGTGTTTTCTCATCTCATGAGTCGCTATCGTCAGCGGGCCCCGCAGGGGTACGGGGTGCGTCAAGTTTTTTTCGCAGGCGTTCGAGCGCTCGCCGTTGCAGCGCTTTCACCGCGCCTGGGCGCTTGTCGAGCACGACGGCCACCTGCTCGACGGTCAGATCGGCGACGATGCGCAGCATCATCACGTCGCGCTGGTCAGCCGGCAGCGAAGCGATGAGAGCGAGAGCGCGGTGCTCGCCGAGCCGCCGGGTCGCCTCGTCTTCGGCACTGGATGCTCGCCGCGGGTCTTCCTCCGCCACCAGCTCGACGGTCTCGCCGCGTCGGCCGCGCATCCGCAGTTCATCGACGAGCCGTCGATAGGCGATCGAGAACACGAACGACCGAAACGCCTCGGCGTCGCCGCGAAACGTCGCCAGCCGATCGAACACCGCGAGAAAGACCTCGCTGGTGAGGTCATCCGGCTCGCGCGAGCCCCGCGCCTGGGCGAAGGCGGCGACGGCGGGGGCATGGTCGCTCCACAGTTGCGTGCACGCCCAACTCGCCCCCGCTTGCGCAGCGGCGAGTACGGACGCGAACGTCTCGTCGCTCGTGCTCCCCCGGCCTGACATCGCCACCAGGCTAGGTGCGCGCGACCAGCGGCACAACGCGAGCGGCTTACACCTTCACGCGGCAGAGCGACCTCTCGCCGGGCACAGTGCCAGCCAGAGCACGAGCAGCATGCTGAAGCCCATGAGCTCGTTGAGCGCGGCCCCGGGCGCGGTGCCGAGGGTCTCGATCGGCTTGAGGGTGCCGGAGAGCATCCGCAGCAGGGGTTCGACACCGAGCGCAAGCGCCGCGAACGGCACCAGCCCTCGATACCGAACCACCAGGATGATGAGCACGACGGCGAGCAGCAACTGCATCGCGCCCCACTGCCCGAACATGGCCACAATGTTGCCGCCGCCTTCGACGTCGAGGTCGATCGTCGCGATCGAGCCCGCTCCCCCGTCGGGGGCGAACACATGCACGAGTGATCGCGCCACGATGATCACGAGGTAGGCGCCCAGCAGCCAGACGGCGAGCAGCGGCCCATGGTAGTTCTGCGGGTCGGGCGGCAGCAGACGGCTCAGATCAGGGCCGAAGGAGCGGGGCAGCATGCTCGCGCGTTGCCGCTGCGTGCCCGAGCCGCTCATGCCTCGAGGCTAGCCGTGCGGCCCGCCCCTGTCACCGTTCTCTCGCACCGACGACGCGATGGCCGATCACGCCCTGCAGCCGGCGCGTAGGCTGGGCGGGCGTCCCCGGGGAGTTCGCACCTCTCGATCACGCGACCTGAAGGAATCTGCCGCATGTTCTTCCGCCGCCGCTCAGAGCTTGCACCGCCGCCCGCCGGCCCGCCTTCGCCCACGATGCGCAGCATGTGGACCGACCGCCTCGGCGTCGCGGGCACCCGCAGCCTGCAGATTCTGCTGGTGCTGACGCTCGCGAGCATCGTGGTCTTCGCGCTCATTCAGTTGCGCATCGCGGTGATTCCGCTGTTGCTCGCGATCATCATCGCCTCGGCCTTCAGCCCCGTCATCACGTGGATGCGCAAGCGCGGTCTGCCCGCCCTCGCCGCGGCGTGGATCACCCTGCTCGGCTCGCTGCTCATCTTCGGCGGCATCATCACGGCGATCGTCTTCGCCGTGCGCAGCCAGTGGGCCGAGCTCTGGCAGCAGGCGCAGACCGGCTTCGACAAGCTGCTCGAGTGGGTGCAGACCCTGCCCCTGCCGCTCGACGACGTCGACTTCGACGAGCTGCGCGATCAGGCCGTCGACTTTCTCACGAGCGCGCAGTTCGGTTCGGGTGCGCTCACCGGCGTCGTCGCGGTGGGCGAGTTCGTCACCGGGTTCATCCTCTTTTTGGTGATTCTGTTCTTCTTCTTGAAAGACGGCGACCGCATCTGGGCGTTCTTCTTGCGCCCCTTCGACGGCTTGCGCAAAGCCCGCGGAGAGCGCGTCGGCCGCACCGCCGTCACCACACTCGGCGGCTACATTCGCGGCACCTCGATCGTCGCGCTCGTCGACGCACTCGGTATCGGCATCGTGCTCGTCATTCTGCAGGTGCCGCTGGCGCTGCCGCTCGCCGTCATCGTCTTCATCACGGCCTTCATCCCGCTCGTGGGCGCGACGCTCGCGGGCATTCTCGCGACGCTCGTCGCCCTGGTCGCCAACGGGCCGGTCATCGCCCTCATCGTGGTCATCGCGGTCATCGTCGTCAACCAGCTCGAAGGAAACTTCTTGCAACCGGTCGTCATGGCGCAGTCGCTCAAGCTGCACCCGCTCGTGATCTTGCTCGCCTTGAGCGCGGGCACGATTCTCGGCGGCATCGTCGGCGCCGTGCTCTCGGTGCCGATCGCGGCCACCACGTGGGCGATCATCAAGACCTGGGATGCCCCGGGCTCGCAGCTCGAGACAGCGCCACGGCGCCGCGCGGGCTAGCCGAGCAGCCGCAGCAACGCGTCGATCGTGCGCAGGTTGCGCGCCGTGCCGACGACGCCGAGAGTGCGCAACAGCCGGTTCAGATCGAGCTCGGCGGTGCCCGCCCCGCGCTCGAACCGCACGTGCAGGTCGTCGCCGATGAGCGCCCACTCGTCGTCGCCGGTGGGCACCTCGTCGGCCTTCTCGCGCCCGGCGTTCTTGGGCGCTGCACTCAGCGGCACGAGGTACGAGAAGCGGGGGTCGACGATCGAGAACGGATGCGCATCCCGCGCCGCGCGCAGCGCCGCCGCATCGCGCACGATGACCTCACGACGAAACCCGAAGCGGGTCTCGACTGCACTCTCGAGCTGCTGGGCGAACGCAAGCGGGTCGCCCGGCGGCGTGGCGATGAGGTTGCCCGAGGCGATGTAGGTCTGCACCCCGGTGGCTCCGAGCTCGGTGGCGAGGGCGCGCAGCTCGGCCATCGGCAGCTTCGCGGTGCCGCCGACATTCACGGCGCGGAACAAGAAAACGTGGGTCACGGCTCTACCCTTGCGCACTGCACAGGTCTACGCTCAGCCGCATGACCACCGCCCCGGTCGAGTCAACGAAACACCGCATCCTCACGGCGATCAGTTGGATTCTCGCCGGAGCCGCGCTGGTCGCCGCGAGCGCCGCCGAGCTCGCGCCCGGCGCAGAGCTGCGGGGCGACGGCGACAACCCCGCCGACAGCCTCGCGTACCTCTCCGTCGCCGGCCGCGCCTACTTGTGGTCGGGCGCGCTGCTCGCGCTCGGCGGCGCCGCGCTCGTGGTCGGCGCCGTGGGTCGTTTGCGAGCGCGGGGCGAGCATCCGTCGTCGATGCTCACGCACGTCTCGCTCGTGTTCACCATCATCAGTGCAGGGTTGCTGATCGGGGCCGGAGCGCTGCGCATGCAGGCGACCGGCACCGTGCCCCACATTGCCTCGCTCGACCCGGACTGGGGCGCGGCGGCGTACCTCGCGGTGCAGATGGCGGGTACTCAGGGCATGCTGTCGGCCGGCATGTTCACGCTGCTGGCCGTGACCGTAGCACTCTCGATTGCCGAGTGGCGAAACGGGATGCGTGCGCCGCTGATCGTCGCGGTGCTGCCAGCGATCGCGCTCGGGTTTCTGCTCGGCGATCTTCTCGTGCCCGGGTTCGAGTCGCTCGCGACCGACGGAGTTTTCTTGCTCTACATCGCCTCGGCGCTGCTCGGGATTCCGCTGTGGTGCGCCGTATACGGGGTCAGCCAGCTCGCGGCGAACCGCTCTGCGCGTCGACGCGAGATGACCGCCACCTAGGTCGACGGGCCGGCCAGCTCGAGGCGCACGCGCACGTCGTCGCCCGCCTCGATGCCTTCTGCCTGCCGCACCGCTTTCTTGACCGGCAGCACATAGGACTGCTGCTTGGAGTCGGGGAACAGGCTCGTCATCCACTCGCTGCCGCCGATGCGCACGAGCACCCGCACGCTGCCGAACCCGTTCGTGAACCCTTCGGTGCGCGCGTCGATCTCGTCACTGATCGCCACGGGTACGGTCACGAAGTGCCAGGCCGAGGGGCCCGTCCACTCGTAGAGCGCGGCCGTGAAGTCGTAGGTGGTGGTGTCGTCTGCGGATGCTCGCACCGGGTCAGTCTGCCGCAGACTGGTGACGGCGCGACTCCCGAATGCAAGGACTCGCCCTCGCTCACTAGGTGCCGCTGGGGAGGAATCGCGCGACCGCCACACGAGTCTGTCAATCTCGCTCGGCACCGAGGACAACTCGACCGACTAGACGGAGAGAGCGAGGCCTGATGTCTCCCCAGACTTCTGAACGTATTCTGAAGTACGATGACGGCATGACCGCAGCTATTCGTGCCGATCACACCTACGCCTCGTCAGAGGTCAGCCGCAACTCGGCGGCGGTGTTCGACGCGGCCGAACAGCATCCGATTCGTGTCACTCGCCGCGACGGCGACGACCTGGTGCTCATGTCACAGCGCGAGGCCGACGCTCGCGACAGCCTGCTCGAACTCGCCGCGCAACTCATTGCGGCAACGACTGACGACACCGGCACGCTCGCCCAGCGGCTCGCCGACCGCCTGCCATGGATGCTCGCACTCAGCCCAGCAGGTCAAGCAGAGTGCGCCTCCGAACTCGTCGCCGCCGCGCGCGCATCGTTCGCGACGAACCAGGCGCACCTCGCGGTCGCGGCCATGACCTCGTGGCGAGAGACTGCGATCGCGCTGGCTGCGGGCCTCGGCTCCGAACCGGTCGAGTGGTTGCCCGACGGCGAAGTGGTCGAGCGCTTCTAGGAGACCGCTGAACAATTCG
>DIUS01000039.1 GCA_002423075.1 Microbacteriaceae bacterium UBA6152 | reverse complement strand
GTCGTCGATCAGGCGGTGCTCGTAGGTGATGCCGGCCGCGTCGAACTGAGCCTTGAACTCGCCCTCGAAGACCTCTTCAAACAGGTCTTTGAAGCGGCCGTCGTAGGCCTTCAAGATCGTGTTCTTGGTCGACAGGTACACGGGGTAGTTGCGGGCGAGGCCGTAGTTGAGCGAGGCGCGCGCGAAGTCGCGAATCGACTCGTCGAGGTTGTACTGCACCTGGGCCACACCGCTGCCGGGCGACTGGTAGACCTCGAACTTCATGGGCTCTGAGCCGTCTTCGGGCGTGAACTCGACCGTGAGCGTGCCCTTGCCCTCGAAACGGAAGTCGGTGGCGCGGTACTGGTCGCCGAAGGCGTGACGACCGATGATAATGGGCTTGTTCCAGCCGGGCACGAGGCGCGGAATGTTCGAGATCACGATGGGCTCGCGGAAGATCACGCCGCCGATGATGTTGCGAATCGTGCCGTTGGGGCTCTTCCACATCTTCTTGAGGCCGAACTCTTCGACGCGGGCCTCGTCGGGGGTGATCGTGGCGCACTTGACGCCGACACCATGCTTGATGATCGCGTGCGCCGCGTCGATCGTCACCTGGTCGTCGGTGGCGTCACGGTGCTCGATTCCGAGGTCGTAGTAGTCGAGCGTCAGGTCGAGGTAGGGATGAATCAGGCGGTCTTTGATGAACTGCCAGATGATGCGCGTCATCTCGTCGCCGTCGAGCTCGACGACTGTGCCGTCGACCTTGATCTTCTCCACGTAGTGCTCCTTGCCTCGGTTGCTGCGGTGTCGCCTTTCAGCCTAGCGTTTCAGGCCGATGTCTCGACATCGAGATATATCGACGTGCCCGCTCTCGGCGGTCTCGTCTACCCTGGGGGCATGGGTGACTTGAGACTAGAAGAGCTGTCGGCCAAGACGATCGTCGCGGCGAACGGGCTCACTCTGCGCCCGGGGCAAGAGCAGTTCGTCACTCCGGTGTCGTACGCCGAGGCCGATGCCTACGTGAATCCGACGACGACCTGGGCGCGCGTCGTGCTCGACGGCGACGATGTCGTGGGCTTCGTGCGGGGCAACTTCGACGCCGAGCACCCGCGCGAAGAGTTCCGCAGCTGCATCTGGCGCATCAACGTCGACGCGAGCTCGCAGGGCCGCGGCGTAGGCAAGTTCGCCGTGCACGCGCTCGCCGACGANNGTCACCGTCATCTGGGAGCCGGGCGAAGAGGGGCCCGGCGAGTTCTTCCGGCGCATCGGCTTCGTCGAGACCGGCGAGACCGAATTCGGCGAGAAGATCGGTGCTCTCAACGTCTGAGCGGCGCCTTCGGGATGCCCTCCGTGCGCCAGCCGTCTGACCACTCGGCCCCGCCGCCGTCGCTCGACTTCGCTGGTGCGGTGCTGCTCGTCGTTGCCGAGATTCCGCGTGGCCGCGTCATGACCTACGGCGATGTCGCCACTGAGCTCGGGTCGCGCGGTGCCCGCGCGGTCGGGCGGGTCATGGCAACCGAGGGCTCGAGCGTGCCCTGGTGGCGGGTGGTGCGGGCCGACGGGCGACCGCCCGCGGGCCACGAGCGCGCCGCACTCGAGCACTACCGAGCCGAGGGCACGCCGCTGCGCGCGACCAGTGGCACCTGCGGCATCACGGGTGACGAGCTCGACTACCGGCTCGATCTCACCACCGCCCGCTGGGCGCCGTGGCGCGACGCGCCCGCATCGGGTCGCGCTCAGTCGTAGCGCCTGACCGGCGGCGGCGATACTGTGCCGTGGCGCGGCGAGCGCCGCGCATCCTGATCTCCGGAGGTTCTCGTGACCGACTCGCCCACCCCCGCCTCGAGTGCCGGCAAGCCCAAGGCGGCACCCGCCGCGGCGAAGGCCTCCCCCGACGCTGATGCTCTGGCGGCAGCCCGCGCCGATCACACGCTCTCGCTCGACGTCAGCGCCGTGCCCGGGCTCTTCACGGCCTTGGTCGACTTCAGGTTCACGACCTTCATCACCCGCCGCATCGCTGGCTTCATCTACGCCATCCTGCCCGTGAGCATCGTGCTTGCCGGGCTCGTCGCCTTCTTCAGCATCGTGGTGACGAGCGTCGGCCTCATGACTGGTGCCGTCAACGCGCAACCGATCTCGGGAATCCTGACAATTCTCGGCGCCCTCGTGCTCCTGCCGACCGCCACCCTCGTCGCGATCGTGCTCGCGCGCATGATCGTGCAGGTCAACGTGGCGCTCGTCGCAATCGCCGAGAACACCGCGAGCCTGCGCACGTAGGCTCCGCGCCCCGCAGTGTCCGCTGGTGGCTCCCAGCACAGGCTCTTCGCTCTGCCGCGTCGCCGCGCTAGAGTCGTGCAAGCGCTTGCACTTGGCCGGCGCGCGACGAAGGGGTTCGGGATGCGCCGCTCACTGCTCGCCGTGACCGCCGCGGTGGCCCTGCTCGTGACGGCGGGCTGCACACCCGCGGCCGAGCCGCCCGAGCCGGCCGGGTCGCGCGATGCGGGCATCCTCTTGTTCCAGTACACGTGGGATTCCATCGCTGACGAGTGCCCGACGCTCGGTGAGATCGGCATCGACTGGGTGCTTACGAGCCCGCCGCAGGAGCACGTCGTGCGCGACGAGTGGTGGGGGCACTACCAGCCGGTGAGCTACCTCATCGAGTCGCGGCTCGGCACGCGCGACGAGTTCGCCACCATGGTCGCAACGTGCTCCGAGCACGACGTCGACATCGTCGCCGATGCGGTCATCAACCACATGACCGGGCTCGGCACACCGGGGGTCGGCTGGGCGGGTAGCGCCTACGAGCACTACTCGTACCCCGGAGTCTGGGACCCC
>DIUS01000023.1:12190-15951 GCA_002423075.1 Microbacteriaceae bacterium UBA6152 | reverse complement strand
TCGACGAGGCGCTCGCGACCAACGCTGCGACCGTCGAGCACGTTCTGGTGGTGCGCCGCGGCGAGAACGTCGTGCCCTGGGTCGACGGCCGCGATCTCTGGTGGCACGACGAGATGGCCGACGCGAGCGACGAGCACGAAGCGCAGGCGTTCCCCGCCGAGAACCCGCTCTTCATCCTCTACACCTCCGGCACCACCGGAAAGCCCAAGGGCATTCTGCACACCTCGGGCGGCTACCTGACCCAGACCACGTTCACCCACAAGAACGTGTTCGATCTGCACCCCGAGTCCGACGTCTACTGGTGCACGGCCGATGTGGGCTGGATCACCGGCCACAGCTACGTTGTCTACGCCCCGCTCGCGAACGGCGCGACCCAGGTCATCTACGAGGGCACGCCCGATACCCCGCACGCGGGGCGCTGGTGGGAGATCATCCAGAAGTACAAGGTCTCGATCTTCTACACCGCGCCCACCGCGATCCGCTCGTTCATGAAGATCGGCCGCGAGGTGCCGCAGGAGTTCGATCTGTCGAGCCTGCGCGTGCTCGGCTCGGTCGGCGAGCCNNGACACCTGGTGGCAGACCGAGACCGGCGGCATCATGATCAGCGCACTGCCCGGCGTCACGACCACGAAGCCTGGGTCGGCGCAAGTGCCGATTCCGGGCATCAGCGTCGACGTGCTCGACGACGACGGAGTGCACGTGGGCAAGGAGGCCGGCGGGCTGCTCGTCGTCACCGAGCCGTGGCCGAGCATGCTGCGCGGCATCTGGGGCGACCCCGAGCGCTTTCGCGAGACCTACTGGTCGAAGTTCGCCGATGCGCCGAACGGGCCGCTCTACTTCGCGGGCGACGGCGCGCACCTCGATGAAGACGGAGACGTCTGGCTGCTCGGGCGCGTCGACGACGTCATGAACGTGTCGGGCCACCGCCTGTCGACCATGGAGATCGAGTCGGNNGGCAGGCGGTCGTGGCGTTCGTCATCCTCAAGTCGCGCAAAGAGGGCACGGTCACGGCGACCGAGGCGAGCGACCTGCTGAGGGCGCACGTGTCGCAGCAGATCGGTGCCATCGCACGGCCGCGTCAGGTGTTCGTCGTCGCCGAACTGCCCAAGACACGTTCGGGCAAGATCATGCGCCGGCTGCTGCAGGACGTGGCCGAGGGTCGCGAGGTCGGCGACACGACGACGCTCACCGACACGAGCGTGATCCGCATCATCAGCGACACGATGCAGTAGCGCCTCGCACTGCTTCGGACACCTCGTACGAGTCGAAGCGTGCGAGGTGTCTGACAGCGTGAGAGTTGCGGGGGTGCTCGTGCTACGCGAACTCGAGACTAGGCGAACTCGAGAATGAGCTCGACTTCGACGGGAGCATCGAGCGGCAGCACCGCGACGCCCACCGCACTGCGGGCGTGAGTACCGATCTCGTCGCCGAAGATCTCGCCGAGCACGGTCGACGCACCGTTGGCGACACCGGGCTGGCCCGAGAAGTCGGTGGTCGAGGCCACGAAGACGACAACCTTGATGACCCGAGTGACGCGATCGAGCGAGCCGATAACGCTCTCAGCGGCGGCCAAGGCGTTGAGCACCGCCGTGCGGGCGTAGCCGGCCGCCTCCTCGGCGCTCACCGAGCCTCCGACCTTGCCCGTCGCGGGCAACGCGCCGTTGATGAAGGGCAATTGCCCGGCCGTGAAGACGAGGTGCCCGCTGACGACGGCCGGCACGTAGGCGGCGACGGGCTTCGTGACCTGCGGGATGCTGATGCCGAGCTCGGCCAACCGATCGTCGATGCGGCTCATGGTCAGGCCTCCCCGGCGATCGGTCGCTTCAAGTAGGCGACGAGCCCACCCTCAGGGCCGGGCACGACCTGCACGAGCTCCCAGCCCTCCGACCCCCAGTTGTTGAGGATCGCCTGCGTCGTGTGAATCATGAGCGGAGTCGTGAGGTACTCCCATTGGGTCATGGCGCGGTCCATTCAGCGTTGTCATAAGCATGGTGGCGTACCCTTGATCATATGTCTGCCCAGAATCAGAAGGCCTCAGGAGTCATCGGCGCGATCGCCGGCATGCTCGGCCTCAGCGCACTCGCCGGCGTTCTCGTGACCGTCATGGTTACCCCGGCCCTTGCCGTCACCGGAATGGCGGCGAGCAACACCATCGGAATCTTCGAAGGCCTGCCTGAGTACATCAAGATCAACGAGCAGACGCAGCGCAATGTGCTCTACGCCTCGGTGAACGACAACCCGGAAGACGGGTACCGCCAGATCGCGACCGTCTTCGCGGAGAACCGCGAAGAGGTCGAGTGGGATGCGGTCTCGCAGTACATCAAAGACGCCACGATCGCGGGTGAAGACCGCCGGTTCTACGAGCACGGCGGCGTCGACATGCAGTCGATCATCCGCGCCGGTCTCGGCAACCTGACCTCGGGCGGCATCGAGTCGGGTGCCTCGACACTCACGATGCAGCTCGTCAAGAACATCTTCATCACCGAGGCCCTCAAGGCCGAGACGAAGGAAGAGCGCGATGCGCTCATCGCACAGGCGCAGGAGCAGAGCCTCGAGCGCAAGCTCAAAGAGGCGAAGCTCGCGATCGGCCTCGAGAAGGAGTACACCAAAGACGAGATTCTGCTGGCGTACCTCAACATCGCTGGCTTTGGCGGCAACACCTACGGCATTCAGGCGGCGGCGCAACAGTACTTCGGGATTCCGGCGAGCGACGTCACGGTTGCCCAGGCAGCAAGCCTGGTCGCCATCGTGCAGGAGCCGGGTGCCCGTTCGCTCGGCAGCCCGGACAACTACCAAGACAACCAGGCGCGCCGCGACATCATTCTCAACTCCATGCTGGCCGAGGGCTTTATCACCCAGGCCGAGCACACCGAGGCGATCAACACCCCGGTCGACGAAGAGTTCGTCACACTCACGCCCCCGAACAACGGCTGCATCGCGGCCAACGGCTACGCCAAGCAGTTCTGCGACTTCGTCGTCAAGAATGTCAAGAACCTCGAGGCGCTCGGCGCGACCGAAGAAGAGCGTCTGGCAAACTGGAAGCTCGGCGGCTACGACATCTACACGACCATGAACCTCTCGCTGCAGCGCGTGGCGCAAGACCGCGTGCGCGAGGTGGTTCCGGCGACGAGCACCATTCTCGACATCGGTAGCGTGGCGGTCTCGGTCGAAGCAAAGACGGGTCGCATCATCACGATGGCCCAGAACCGCCCCTTCGACGACTCGCTCGAGGGCACGAGCGACCCGAAGACCACGGCCATCAACTACGCAACCGATCGCGAGTATGGCGGCTCAAGCGGATTCCAGACCGGGTCAACCTACAAGATCTTCGGTCTCGTCGCATGGTTGCAAGAAGGTCGTGGCCTCAATGAGATCGTCGATGCGTCGCGTTTCGAGCTCAATCAGGCCGCCTTCCGTGACACCTGCGACGACGGCGGCGGGCCGTGGGGCGGCAAGTGGGAGTTCAAGAACTCCGGCGGCGGCGGCGGCGGCGCGATGAGCGTCTTCAACGCCACGGTGAACTCGGTCAACTCGGCCTATGCCTCGATCGGCGAGCAGCTCGACCAGTGCGCCATCCGCGGCGCGGCAGAGTCGCTCGGCGTCCATCGCGCCGATGGTGACCCCCTGCGCACGAACCCCTCGGCCATTCTCGGCACCAACGAGATCGCCCCGCTGACGATGGCCTCGGCCTTCGCCGCCATCGGCAACGGCGGCGTCTACTGCGAGCCCATCGCCGTCGACCGCATCGTCGACCGCAACGG
>DIUS01000023.1:6763-12137 GCA_002423075.1 Microbacteriaceae bacterium UBA6152 | reverse complement strand
ACCGACTCGTGGAACCAGACCTGGATGGTCGGCACCACGACCGAGGTCGCGACCGCCGTGTGGGTCGGCAACGTCACTGGCAAGGTGTCGATGCAGCGCTACCCGAGCGGCTCGGCGTTGCGCCACGACATCTTCCGTCCGATCATGGCCGCCGTCAACGCTCAGTACGGCGGCAGCGGGTTCCCCGCTCCGCCGGCGCGACTTCAGGTCGGCTCGGGCGTGAAGATGCCCGACCTCGCTGGCCAGACGCAGGAGCAGGCCAAGGCGCTGCTGGAGGGCCTCGGGTTCAGGTTCGCGGTCGGCGGTCAGGCTGACTCCGCGTTGCCCGAGGGTGTCGTCACGGGCGCCAACTATGCCCCAGGAACTCTGCTCGCGCGCGGCATGACGGTGAAGGTCACGATCAGTCGTGGCAACCTCATCAATCTGCCGAACGTGGTGGGTCTCGATTTCGACACCGCGGTCAGTACCCTCAACGACGCAGGCTTCACGAACCTGGGCGAGTTCTGTGCCGAGATTCCGCCGGTGGAAGAGGGCGGAGACCCCGCTCAGGATGGCATTGTGACCCAGCAGAGCCCCTCAGCAGGCTCGAAGGTCAAATACGAAACCGGCATCACGCTGACAGTGGCACGACTCGACTGCTCGTGACCCGAGTAGCTCGCATCGCGGCCGCCGCCTCCCTCGGGATGGCGGCGGCCGCGGCCGTGTACGGCATCGCGATCGAGCGTCGCGCCTACCGAGTGCGGCGCGAAGTCGTCCCTGTGCTGTCGCCGGGCGCCGACCCGATCAGGGTGCTGCATCTCAGCGACCTGCACCTCGCCCCCTGGCAGCGCGGCAAGGTGCAGTGGGTGCGCTCACTCGCGAACCTGAAACCACACCTCGTCGTGAACACCGGTGACAATCTCGGGCACGCGGATGCTCTTCCGGCCCTCTCCGAGGCCCTCAGCGTCTTCGACAGCGTGCCGGGAGTCTTCGTGCACGGGTCGAACGACTACTTCGCCCCCACGCCGAAAAACCCCTTCGCCTACCTCACCGGCCCGTCGAAGGGCGAGACGGCCACGGCGGAGCGTCTCGACACCGAGGCGCTCGAGGCACTGCTGCGCGACCACCTCGGCTGGATTGACCTCAACAACAGCGTGGGCCAGCTCACCATTAACGGCTCAATCCTCGAGTTCATGGGCACGAACGACGCGCACCGCGGGTGGGATCGGCTCGATCGACTGCCGGCCCTCGTCGACGCGCTGCGCGAACTGGACGACGACGACACCGACGACCCTGCCGTCATGATCGGCGTCACGCACGCGCCCTACCAGCGTGTGCTCAACGCCTTTGCGACGCAGAACACCGATGTGATCTTCGCGGGGCACACGCACGGCGGTCAGGTATGCCTGCCGGGCTTCGGCGCGCTCATCACCAACTGCGACCTGCCGCGAGACCGCGCACGCTCGCTGTCGATGTGGCACCACGCGCACAAGGCGTCGTACCTGAACGTGTCGGCGGGCATCGGAACCTCGATCTACGCACCGATCCGCTTCGCCTGCCCGCCCGAGGCTGTGCTCGTGACGCTCGTGGCCGACGACATCGGCTATTCTTGACGGGTTGCCCTGGTTCATTCGGGGCGGCACCGGGGTATGGCGCAGCTTGGTAGCGCGCGTCGTTCGGGACGACGAGGCCGCAGGTTCAAATCCTGTTACCCCGACTCGTGTGATCGGGATCGCCTGCAGGCGGTCCCGATTGCTGTCTCTCGAGGCTCGCAGAGCGCCGTGGTTCAGCTGAAGTCGGCGTCGGGGCCCTGCTCGAGCGCAGCATCCAGCCCCACGGGCGCTCGCCAGCCCGAGGCGAGCGACCCGCCGGACTCGTCGAGGTAGCAGGCGCCACAGAGGCTCTCGTAGGTGACGTCGACGCCGTCGATCGCCACTTGGTCGCCGTCGAAGACGAACACGCCGTCGATCGAGCGAGCGTTGAAGATGGCCTTGCGGCCACAGCGGCAGATGGTCTTGAGCTCTTCGAGCGAGTGCGCGACCTCGAGCAGGCGACGGCTGCCCGGAAAGGCGACGGTCTGGAAGTCGGTGCGGATGCCGTAGGCGAGCACCGGCACGTCTTCACGAATCGCGATGCGCAGCAGATCGTCGACCTGCTGCATGCTGAGAAACTGCGCCTCGTCGACGAGCAGGCACGACACGTCGGTGCCGGTCTGCCGCACGATCGCCGCGCGATGGCTCTGAAAGCGCGTGTAGACGTCGTCATCGACATCGATCGTGAAGTCGACCGGACGCGTCACGCCGAGCCGCGACACGATGGTCTGGTCGCCTTTAGTGTCGATACGCGGCTTGGCGAGCACGACGGTCTGCGAGCGCTCTTCGTAGTTGTAGGCGGCCTGCAGCAGCGAGGTGCTCTTGCCGCTGTTCATCGCACCGTAGCGAAAGTAGAGCTTCGCCATCAGAGCAAGTATCCGTCTTCGGCGGCGCGGCGCATGAGCTCGGCCTTCGTGCTCGACGGGCGGCCCGCCTTCGCGTACTTCTCGCGCACGCGGCGCACATAGGTCTTCGCCGTCTCATACTGCACGTTCATCTGCGCCGCCACGTCGCTCATGCTGCTGCCGTTCGCATAGAGCGACAGGGCTTCCTTCTCGCTGACCGAGAGCTTTGGTCGAGCCGGGTGCTGAGCACCCTTGGGCAGGGGCCGCCAGTCGCGCACGGGTTCGCCCGTGAGTTCCATCCCCATGACACGGCGGGCCGCCTCCATGACTTCGCCCAGCGGCATGGCCTTCGACAGGAAAGCGGAGGCTCCGGCTTCGAAGGCCCGATCGCGTGCCTCGGCGGTGTCGAGGCTCGTGAGCACGATGACCTTCGCTCCCGCGGCGCGGCATGTGCGCACGCGCGCCTCGATCGAGACAGGCTCTTGCAACTGAAAGTCGAGCAGCACGAGGTCGGTCGGAAACTGATCGCTCTGCACGAGCTCGAACCAGGTCGGCGCCGTCAGTACGAGCTCGAAGTCGAGTGCATGCGCGGCGATCCAGCTCGCGAGGCTGTCGAGCAGTAGTTCGTGGTCGTCGAGAATCGCGAGGCGAACCCGAGAGGCCGGGCGCGCGTCAGAATCCATATTCAAACTCTAGAGCGATTCGGCCATCTCGTCGGGCCGCAGATGAGCGCTCGGTGACGCCGCGCACGAGCTCGAGGACCCCCCGCAGCTCACGCAGCGCGTCGGCGGTCGGCTTCGGTGTGGCGATGAGCCACTGCACCTGCAGCCGCCCCTCGTGCGAGCGCAACCGCAGGTCGATCTCGGTCGCGGCCAGTCGACGGATGCTGAGCTCGCCGATTGCGCGCAGCAGCGTGCGCTGCTCGAGTGTCGCCGCACTGCCGACGTCGTGCGGGTCGTCAGCTCGCGCCACGATGTTGAGGCGCGGATGCCGCCCGACGAGATCCTCGAGCAGCGTGGCGGCCCACCCGCGCTCGACATCGGCAACGAGCAGCGCGCGAATGGCTCGCGCGAGCCGTCGCGCTTCATCGCGATCACCGTCAGTGAGCTCGTCGGCGTCGACGACAGCACTGAGGTAGGGCACTACCTCACGATTGAGCGTCGTGATGCGCTGCTGCTGTACCGAGCGTGCGACGCTGCCCCGCTGGTCGACCGCGGTCGCCCCGGCGGCAGCCCAGGCGTGCCGCTGCCACCGCACGATCGAGCCGTTGAGCGAGTGGGCGTAGGCCGCGGCCGCGAAACCGAGTGCGGCGACGGGCAGCGATCCGGTAACGGCATAGGTCAGGGTCGGAACGTCGGTCACCGCCCACGGCGCCTGCAGCATGCCGAGCATCGCGCAGAGGAGCGTGTGCACGACGGCCCAGAGCGCGATCTCGCGCTCTGGCCGATAGGGGGTCAGCGCGATGAGCACGATGCCGGTGACGAGCGGGGCCCAGTCGTCGCGCACCGCAAGGTTGGCCCCCAGGGTCGACAGCACGCTCGTCACCGTCATGACGATGAGCAACAACTGCAGCGCCTGAGCCGACGGCGCCTTCCAGACGGGCCTCGAGACGCGTGATCGATCGAGCATGAGCCAGACGGCGCCGACGAGCGCGAGTAGCGAGGCGGCGAGCCAGGCGGGCGCGACGACCTCTGACCACCGGGTCGCGACGGCGATCGGCGGTATCGCCAAGGCGAGAATCGCAGCGCCCGTCGTCACCGGCCGGGCGGCTGCCGCTGAGAGCGGATCGAGCCGCTCGAGAGTGATCTCTGCGGGTGAGAGCGCTGGCGCGAGCGGTAAACGGTCGACGATCACGATGTGCCCTCGCCGTCGCTCGAAGCCCGCACCGGCGCTCGTAGCAGCACCGAGGTTCCCTTGCCGGGCTGCGACCAGACCACCGCAGAGCCGCCGATCGTCTCGAGCCGCCCGACGATGCTCGTGCCGACGCCGAGCCGCCCGTCGGTGCGCTCGTCGAGCGCGAAACCTCGACCGTCGTCGATGACCATGGCCGATACCTCGGTGAGGCTGCTACCCAACATGACTTCGGCGGCATCGGTGCCCGCGTGCCGGCGCACGTTGGCGATGCACTGCGCGATAGCGCGGCTGAACTCGTCAAAGGCTTCGCCGTCGAGCGCGTCGAGCGCGCCCTCGTCGGGCGTGAGCTCGACCGTGACAACTCCCGCTGCGGCCTCGTCGATCGCAGCCCGCAATCGCTGCGCACGCTCACCCGACGCGCGCTCCACCTCGTCGCCGACATCGAACCACTCTTGGCCCACGATGAGGGCGAGGTCGGCGCGGATTCCCGCTCGCGCTCCGGGCGACAATGTGCGCTGCGTCGTCGTGATGACGGCGAGCTGGTTGAGCACGGTGTCATGCAACAGCGCCGTTGCCCGAGCCTCGAAGGTGCGGCGCACGTCGGCGAGCATCTCGTCGCGTGCGGCTCGATACAGCTCGATCTGCGAGTCTCGCGAGGTGAGCAGGTCGACGCGCAGCACCGCTAGCAACCCGACGACGATGAACCACACGACGATGGTGGTCACGTCGATGCGCCAGGGTGATCCCAGCCACAGCAGCGCGAGGTACGAGGCGAGCTCACCGATGGCGAAGCCCGCGGTGGTCCACGCCATCGAGGCCCCGAGCCGCGGTCCCGCGCCGACGACCAAGATGAGCGCAACCTTGAGCAGCACAATCGTGTAGTCGTCGTTGGCGACGGGGGTGTCGAGCTGAATCGAGGCAATGAGCGTGTACCAGAACACGCAGAGCCCGCCGATGACGAGATAGCTCGCGGCGATGAACGACGAGGGTGCACGTTCGAGCAGAGCGAGTAGCACGACCATCGGCACGAGCACGAGCAACGCCGGCCAGACCACGAACTCGGGCAGATAGGCCTGAATCGAGACGACGATGACCCCGACCCCG
>DIUS01000023.1:0-6743 GCA_002423075.1 Microbacteriaceae bacterium UBA6152 | reverse complement strand
CGTGGGTTCGGGTGCCCGGCACATGCTGGGGCCTTCTCACATTATCGCCCAGCGGAGCGACCTCGCACAGTCCGCGTCTGGGGGTCACTGTCGACGCCGTGGGCAGAGGCGCGGGCGTAGGCTCTCGTCATGCCGACCGTCGACCTCAACAGCGACCTCGGCGAGTCGTTCGGTGCGTGGAGCATGGGCGACGATGCCGCGATGCTGCCGCTCGTGACGAGTGCCAACCTCGCGTGCGGTTTCCATGCAGGTGATCCCGCGGTCATGCTCGCGGCGAGCCGCACCGCGGTGCTGCACGGCGTCGCGATCGGCGCGCATCCCTCATATCGTGACCTGGCCGGATTCGGTCGTCGCGAGATGGAAGTGCCTGCCGAGCAGTTGCACGCCGACATGCTCTACCAGGTCGCCGCACTCAGCGGCATCGCCGCTCACGCGGGCGGCCGCGTCGCGTACGTGAAGCCGCACGGGGCCCTCTACAACCGCATCGCCGTCGACCTCGAGGTCGCCGAGGTCGTTGCCGACGTTGCCCGAGCGCTCGACCTGCCCGTGCTCGGCCTGCCCGGTTCGGCAATCGCGGCCGCGTGCAACCGGGCTGGCGTGCGGTTCGTGCGCGAAGCCTTCGTCGATCGCGGCTACCTCGCCGATGGCACCCTCGCCCCTCGGTCGCTCGATGGAGCCGTGCTTAGCGACCCCATCGAGGTCGCCGAGCGCGCGGTGCGCATCGCGACCGAGGGGATCGTGGTCGCGGTCGACGGCACCGAGGTCTCTGCCGACGTCGACTCGCTGTGCGTGCACGGAGACACCCGCGGCGCCGTCGGGCTCGCGCGCACCGTTCGTGCCGCGCTCGATGCTGCGGGCGTCGAGGTCACCGCGTTCGTATGAGGCTGCTGCCCTGCGGAGACCGCGCGCTGCTCGCCGAGTTCGACTCTCTCGAGCGCGCACTCGCAGCGCACACGACCTGGAACAGCACCGCGCACCCCGGCATCGTCGAGCTCGTGCCCGGGGCCCGCACGGTGCTCGTGCGCATCGATCCGAACGTGACGGGGCTCGGCGCGATCGAGCAGTGGCTGATGGCGCACCTGCCCGCCGACGAGGTGTCGGGCCTGCCGTCATCGGGCCCGAAAATCACCATACCCGTGAGCTACGACGGCGACGATCTCGCGGTGGTCGCCGAGGTGTGGGGATGCTCACTCGAGGCCGTCGCAGCCCGGCACGTCGCCACGGAGTGGGTGTGCGCGTTCATCGGCTTCGCCCCGGGGTTCGGCTACCTGGTGCCCGTGGACGCAGACCTGCACCCCGTGCCGCGCCGCGCGACGTCGCGGCCCACGGTGCCCCCAGGGTCGGTCGCGCTCGCCGCCGAGTACTGCGGCATCTACCCGCGCGAGTCACCCGGCGGGTGGCAGCTGATCGGTCGCACGACGATGTCGTTGTGGGATGCCGACCGAGACTCCCCCGCCCTCATCACCCCGGGCACGCGCGTGCGCTTCGAGACGGTGAACGGGTGACCGCCGTGCGGGTCGTCGACCCCGGGCGACTCGCGCTCGTGCACGACCTCGGGCGCCCGGGCCTCGCGGCGCTCGGCGTGAGCGCCTCGGGCGCGTTCGATCGTGCAGCCCACCGGCTCGCGAACCGGCTGGTCGGCAATGACGAGCACGCCGCGGCGATCGAGTGCCTGCTCGGCGGCTTGCGGCTGGCGCTGTCCGCCGGCACGTGGTTCGCCGTGACCGGCGCGTGGAGTGACGCCGTGATCGTGACCGGCGGGGTGCGCCGCGTCGTCGAGC
The DNA here is from genome assembly GCA_002423075.1 of Microbacteriaceae bacterium UBA6152. Classification (GTDB taxonomy): domain Bacteria; phylum Actinomycetota; class Actinomycetes; order Actinomycetales; family Microbacteriaceae; genus Microcella. Next base: position 4,962 of record DIUS01000023.1, on the reverse strand, counting down.
CCCACACGGCCATGCGAACGGATGCTGATGCCGAGCTGTACCTCGGCCCCGTCGCGCACGGCCTGCGGTCGACAGTGGCCCTGCGCGGCGGGCTCGCCGTGCCCGCGGTGCTCGGCTCGCGCTCGCGCGACACGCTCGCCGGCCTCGGGCCGGAGCCGCTGCGCGCGGGCGATGTGCTGGCGCTCGGCCCCGAGCCCGGCACGCCCGTGCCGGTGGCCGACCTCGTGCCGGTGGATCCCCCTGCCGACGGCGTCGTCGAGCTCGGGGTGCGCCCCGGGCCCCGCCACGACTGGTTCGACGCCGAGTCCCACCGACTGCTCACGACGACCGAGTGGACAACCTCGGCCCGCAGCGACCGCACGGGAGTGCGCCTCGAGGGGCCCGCGCTCGACCGGGTGCCCGACCGCGTGGGCGTCGAACTGGCGAGCGAAGGGATGCTGCGCGGGAGCATCCAGGTCTCGCCGGACGGGGCCCCGACAGTGCTCGGGCCGGATCATCCCGTGACGGGCGGCTACCCCGTCATCGCGGTCGTCGTCGAGGCTTCGCTCGACCGGCTCGCCCAGCTGCGCCCCGGCCAGCCGGTGCGCCTGCGCCTCGTCACCGGGCATCGCTGACCGCGCCCAGCGCGAGCTCAGCATCCGACCAGCGACGCCGCAGCCAGCGGTCGTGGCTCGCGACGACGACGGCGCCGGGATGCGTGCCGAGCGCGTCTTCGAGCTCGGTCGCGAGCCGCAGCGACAGGTGATTCGTCGGCTCGTCGAGCAGGGGTCGACGAGTTCGGTCGCGACCTCGTCGAGGTGATTGCTCGGCTCGTCGAGCACGAGTGCATCGGGGCGGCTCAGCAGCAGAGCCGCGAGCGCGAGCCGGCCGCGCTGGCCGCCCGAGATGCTGCCGAGCGGCGTTGACAGCGGGATACTTGCGACCCCGAACGCGTCGAGCAGAGCGTCGCGGCGCGCGTGACGGCTCCACAGCTCGACCCGCTCGGCCTCGTCAAGCGCGGCGGCATAGGCGTCCGCCGCGGCTGATTGCGCGAACTCCGACGTGCCGTCGGCAGTGACGAGCGCCGCCGCTGCCGCTTCGAGTCGACGTTCGAGCTCGAGCAGGGGCGCTTCGGCCGACTCGAGGATGCTTGAGACGGGCATCCCCGCCGGGCTCAGCCTCGGGCGCGAGACGATCGACTGCTTACAACTCCATGTCTCCGGGGTACCGGCCGCATCGCGCAACGGTCTAGCGGACGGCGCGCTCCGCGGTTTCGACGACGTTCGCGAGCAGCAACGCGCGAGTCATGGGGCCGACGCCGCCGGGGTTCGGCGAGATCCACGACGCCACCGTCGCAACGTCGTCGGCTACATCGCCCGCGATGCGCGAGACGCCCGTGTCGGGGTCGACGATGCGCGAGACTCCGACGTCGAGCACGATTGCGCCGGGCTTGACGTTGGCCGCACTCACGATGCCGGGCACTCCCGCTGCGGCGACGATGATGTCGGCCCGTCGCAGGTGTTCGCCGAGATCACGAGTGCCCGTGTGGGTCAGAGTGACGGTCGCGTTGTACTCGCGGCGCGTGAGCAAAGAGCCGATCGCACGCCCGACAGTGACACCACGGCCGATGACGACCACGTCTTTACCCGCCCACGAGAGCCCGTGGCGCTCGACGAGTTCGATGATGCCGCGCGGCGTGCACGGCAACGGAGTGTCGATCGGGCGGTCGACGCGCAGCACGAGCCGGCCGAGGTTGGTCGGGTGCAGCCCGTCAGCATCTTTGTCGGGATGCACGCGCTCGAGAATCGCGTCGGTGTCGAGGTGCTTCGGCAGGGGTAGCTGCACGATGAACCCCGTCACCGCAGGGTCAGCGTTCAACTCGTCGATGACGGATTCGAGCTCGGCCTGCGTGGTGTTATCAGGCAGGTCGCGGCGGATCGACGCGATGCCGACCTCGGCGCAGTCGCGGTGCTTGCCCGCGACGTACCACTGCGAGCCGGGGTCGTCGCCGACGAGCACGGTCGCGAGGCCTGGCACGACGCCGCGCTCGCGCAGGGCATCCACTCGATCGCGCAGTTCAGCCTTGATGGCGGCGGCAGTCGCCGAGCCATCGAGTTTCTGCGCCACGTTCGAGGCGCTCACGCTCACAGGCCCGGGTAGAGGGGAAAGGCGTCGGCGAGCGCCGTCACGCGCGAGCGCAGACCCGCGATGTCGGGCTTCGGCATGAGCGAGTGCGCGATGATGTCGGCGACTTCGGTGAACTCTTCGTCGCCGAAACCGCGCGTCGCGAGCGCCGGGGTGCCGATGCGCACACCGCTCGTGACCATGGGCGGGCGCGGGTCGAAGGGCACTGAGTTGCGGTTGACGGTGATGCCAACTTCGTGCAGCACGTCTTCGGCCTGCTGGCCATCGATCTCGCTCGTGCGCAAGTCGACGAGGGCGAGGTGCACGTCGGTGCCGCCCGTCAGCACGTCAATGCCGGCCGCGCGCGCGTCGACTGAGGTCAGGCGATCGGCGAGGATGCTCGCACCCCGCAGAGTGCGCTCTTGACGCTCGACGAACTCGGGTTCGGCAGCGAGCTTGAACGCCACAGCCTTCGCAGCGATGACGTGCATGAGCGGCCCGCCCTGCTGACCGGGGAAGACAGCCGAGTTGAGCTTCTTGAACAGCTCTTCGTTGTTGCTGAGAATGACGCCCGAACGCGGACCAGCGAGGGTCTTGTGCACGGTCGAGCTCACGACGTCGGCGTAGGGCAGCGGGTTGGGGTGCAGGCCAGCGGCGACGAGCCCGGCGAAGTGGGCCATGTCGACCCACAGTTTGGCGCCGACCTCATCGGCGATGGCGCGGAAAGCTGCGAAGTCGAGCTGACGCGGGTAGGCCGACCAGCCGGCGATGATGACGGTCGGCTTGTGTTCGAGCGCGGCGGCGCGCACAGCATCCATGTCGATGAGCATCGTCTCGGGGTCAACGCCGTAGCTCACCGCGTTGTAGAGGCGGCCCGAGAAGTTGAGCTTCATGCCGTGCGTGAGGTGACCGCCGTGCGCGAGCTCGAGGCCGAGAATGGTGTCGCCCTTCGTGGCGATCGCGTGCAGCACCGCAGCGTTGGCGGTGGCGCCCGAGTGGGGCTGCACGTTGGCGAAGTCGGCGCCGAAGAGGCTCTTGGCGCGGTCGATCGCGAGGTTCTCGGCGATGTCGACGAACTCGCAGCCACCGTAGTAGCGCTTGCCGGGGTAGCCCTCGGCGTACTTATTGGTGAGCACCGAACCCTGCGCTTCGAGAACCGCGCGGGGCACGAAGTTCTCGCTCGCGATCATCTCGAGCGTGCCGCGCTGGCGACCGAGCTCTTGCTCGATCACCGCGGCGATCTCGGGGTCAACGTCGATGAGGGCATCGTTGAATGAACTGGGCAAGCGGTCAGACACGGGGGCTCCTTCAAGGTTTGCCGGGCGCAGCCGGCGTGGGTCTGCTGTGGGGCCCAGGCGTACGGCCCCTCACCGTGTCGGTCGCTTCCTGATGGTGACCCATCTGAACGCCAGTCGCGACGGGGTCAGTCTACCGCGTGTGTTCAGGGGACGTGGCTGAGATGGTGGTTCAGGATGCTCTGCTCGCACTCGAGTCCGCGTCTAGCTATTACGTGACGCCGTAAGCGTGAGCCTCTTGGAGTGCGCTGATGAATGCGACGGTCTTCTCAGCGGATGCCATGGATACGGCGTCGCGCTCCAACAGGGAGAACGAAAGATCAAGCTCTCTTGACTCTGTCGTCACATCGACGATCGCTAAGGGACCCAAGGGCTCTCGTCGACTCGCGATGCGGTTGATCGTCGACCACGCGATCGTTCGATCTGGCTCGCCGGGTAGTGACAGGACAAGAGCGTGGGTGTCCGGAATGACCACGCACGTGAAACCTGGGCGTTCAGTTCCCTCAAGGACAAGAACGGCACGAGCGCCCGGGCTCCTCGCCAACTCCGTCAACAGCCAGCTTGGACGAGGTGCGATGATCCGTCGATAGATGATCCATCCGATGACGCCGACTCCGAAGAGGCCCAGAAACCACAACCATGTGTTGCCACCCCAGGGGACGCCACCCCGTTCGCTCAGCCACGAAGGATCAATGGCGAAGATCGGAACGGCGGCGAGCCCCAGAACAGCGAATCCGAGTAGTTCAGAACGCGGGCTGCCCTTCCGCATACTCACCGCCCGTCGCGCACGGGCGCGAGGTCAAGAGTGTGGCGCCAGGGGCACACGTGGTCCCGTTCACGTCCAGCACTCGACATGAGTGCACCATACAAGGGGTACGTGCTGAGGGCACCACAAGTTTCGACTGGACGGCGTTCTTGCACAGATTGCCACACTCCTCTGCTTCGTCAGAGGTAGGCCGTAGAATCGCGCCATGCGCTCACGGGCAGACGAGGTGTCTACGACCAGCCAGGCCGACGTTGACGCTGCCTGGAACACTGAGATCGGCCTCCGAATCGAAGCGGTACTCACCGGAGCAGTTGAGTTGGAACCCTTCGAGACAACGCGCACGAAGGCTCGCGCGGTTCTCGACGAAGTGCGTGGGTGACCCGGCGCGCACAGCTGCATCCGGAGGCAGTCAGAGAGTTTCTTGAAGCCGTTCGCTTCTATGAGCACCAACAAACGGGACTGGGCGAGCAGTTCGAAGCCGAGGTTGCTCACGCAGTTGACGACATCGTCTGGAATCCTGTCGCCTGGCCCGAACTCACTAGCCACCCACAATCATCAGTCGTCCGTAGCCGTCGAGTTGCACGCTTTCCTTACCGGATCGTCTACTTCGTGCACGACGACACGATCGTGGTTGTCGCTGTGGCGCACGAGCGACGCCGCCCGGGCTACTGGAATCGGCGCGTCGACAAGTGACCTGAAACGCGCACGAGACTCAGGGCGACTCAGCCTCGACGATCCTGATCGGTCGAGTCGTCAGCGGCACGCCACGCGCGCGACGCCGCGACTCCATGATGAGCA
>DIUS01000146.1:6868-11994 GCA_002423075.1 Microbacteriaceae bacterium UBA6152 | reverse complement strand
GTGGCGACGGCGGGGTGATCGGCGATCAGCACGGCATCGGGGGCGAGCTTGGCCAACTGGGTCAGCACTTCGTCGCTGTCGGCTGCGCGCCAGGCCACACGGTGTCCGGCCCGCAGCACGGCCCACTCGATCGCTTCGGCGTCGAGGCCCGGCACGGCGAGAGCGATGAGCATCTCAGCCCCCGACCGAGAGCGACGCCGGAATCGCCGAGAGCGCGTCACCGTTGGCGAGCGCGAACAGGATGCGCGCGACATCCCTTCGCGGAACCAGCAGCTCGATGCGGCCCGCTTCGCCGCTCGACACGATTCCCTCGGCGGTGATGGTGCGCACGAGCTGCGTGCCCGAGGCGATGACCACCGGTGCTCCGAACCGGCCCGCCTCCTCGGCCGGTGCCGCCCAGAGGTCGAGCTGGTCGCCGGGCCGCACCGTCGCGCCGAGCGCGGTCGAGAGCGTGACGACGACGGTGGTCGACCGGGGGCCTCGTTCATCGCCGACGGCCGAGAGCGGCACGAGCTCACCCGCCCCGACGGTGCGGGTGATGACGATGCCCGACTCGGGAATGTCTGCTGCCGTCACGTACCCGTGAGTCTCAAGCCCGAGCGCGACCCGACGAGGCTCGAGGTCGTTGCGATGAATGCGCTCGCCCTCGACAAGCAGTCGAGGCGCTGTGAGCACCTCTTCGCCCTCGTCGGCGAGAGCGACGATGCCGATGACAGCGCTGATCGACACGGTGACCAGCGTGAGGCCGATGAGCAGGCGCGGGTCTCGGTAGCGCCGAGCACGTCGCTCGGTCGACGGTGAAGTCGTGGTCATGAGTGCTCCTCGTGTCGGTAACGCGACCGATACTGACGAAGCCCGGCGAGCTCGATGCCAGTTATCCACACCACTGCGTCGGTGCGAAGATCGGCGGGATAATCGATGCATGAGCGACGACAGCGACGACACCCTCGGACGCTTTCTCACGATCACCGACGTCGCCGAGGTGCTGAGCCTGAGTGCGGGCGAGGTGCTCGCACTGGTGCGATCGGGCGAGTTGCCGGCGATTCGCCTCGGTTCGATCGGGCAGTGGCGCATCGAGCAGCGGGTGCTCGAGTCGTTTATCGCCGACAAGTACGACGAGACCCGCCGCATCGCGCTCTGGAACGAGGCGCAGTACGCCGACGTCGCCGAACTCTTCGGCGCCCGACGGGGTCACAGGCGCACCAGCAACAGCTGATCGAAGGCCACAACCCTCACGTGCGCGACTGCTGACGATCGCCGAGGCGCATCGAGATCGTGCACGGCGAGGTCGAGATGGTCTCGGCCCACGCGGTCGATCGTGCCCGATGCCAATCCGGCAGCCGTGACGACGGTGACCGCAGCACGACGTCGGCAGAGGTCGCGCAGCAGGAAGGCGACCCCGAGCCGCGCCGCGAGCTCAGAGGTCGTCACGAGGGGGTCGAGCGAGACGTCGGCTTGCTGCTGCGTCAGCACAAGCGAGTCGACAGCCGTGAGCGGAACGATCGCCTGCGAGGCACCCGCACCCCCCTCGATGTCACCCGCGAGCCAGTCGCGCCCGACCGTGACGAGCCGCACGTCATGCGTCTCGCCGTTGCGCACGCGCAGCCGCACGCGCGACAGTGCCGGGTCTGCAGAGGCCTTGAGAACCGCGAGCCGCTCGCGCAGCGGGAGCCGGCCGAGGCGCATGCGTTCTTCTTCGAGTCGCAGGTCAGACTCTTCTGACTGAAGCTCGTGCTCGAGTTGACCGGCAAGGTCGTCGAAAAGATGGTCCCAGCGCATGCGAACGACCGTAGCGACGGCCACCGACGGTATCGATCGAGTTCTCCACAGTTCGAGGAAAGCTCTTTACGAGTGAGGAAACTTTTGGTTGAGTAGGTCTACCCGCAAGGGTGAACAGCTCGGTCTACCGTCGGGGGACGACGAGGCCGAATGACCGACCGCGCATGATCGTGGGGAATTGAGGAGCCGACCGTGCCCAACGCCGCAGTACGCCATGACGCCCGAGGCTTCGCCCCCGCAGACCGTGCCGCGGTCGGCGGCTCGACTCTCCCGGCAGCCGTCGCCGTCCCACCGCGCGGCCGCACCACGCTCGCGCGCATCGCGCACGAAGAATTTTTTGACTATCAGCCCACCTCCACGGCTGATCTGCCCGACCCCCGCCCCCTCGTCGAGAACCTCACACGCTGCGTCATCGAGATTCTGGCCGGCGCCCGAGAGCTCGAGCAGGTCGCCCGATGGGTGACCGACGATGTGTACCGCACCCTGCTCACGCGTGCGAGCATCAGCGCCCGTGCTCGGGCCGCCCGAGGTGCGCCCGTCGTGCGCCCGACCTTCAGCGTGGGCGAGCCCCGCATCAGCGAGCCCCGCGACGGCGTCGTCGAGGCAGTCACGATCGTTACGAGCCGAGCGCGCGCCCGCGCTGTCGCCATCCGGCTCGAGGGTCTCGACCGCCGCTGGCGCGCGAGCGCCATCAGCGTGCTGTAGCCGCATCAAGCTGCGCGCAACGGCCCACGAGACCGACCGATGCGCTCGTGAGAACGGTCGACGCATGGTGCCGGTGACCGGGAGGTGGTGCGTGCGCTGGCAAGCGTGCGGGCGCCGGCTCCGTTAGCGGCTCTTGTTGCGCTTCTCTTGAGCGCGGCGCTGGGCGCGGTTGACGGGCGCGGCGCCGGAAGGCGCCGCGGGGGTTTTCTGGCCGAAAGCACCCGTAGCCTGCGCACCGCCTTGCCCCTGCCCACCCTGAGGCTGGCCTTGAGGAGCCCGTCGCGTCGGAGCAGCTCCTGCGGCAGCGGCCGGGCCACCGAATGCGGCGGAGACCTGGGGGGCGGCCTGGCGGGCCGCATCCGTCGGCGCCTGCAGCACCTGGCCACGCTGGTTGCGCACCTCGACGTCGCCGTCTGCCGACGGAGCCGTGTAGCTGAGGTTCTGCGGGGTCTGCGGGGCGTTGAGACCCTTCGCGGTGACCTGCGCGGTGCCCTTGCTGCCCGTGACCTCGACCTCGAGGTTGAACAAGAAGCCGACGGCGTCTTCACGGATGGCGCTCATCATCGACTGGAAGAGCGCGAAGCCTTCACGCTGGTACTCGACGAGTGGGTCGCGCTGCGCCATGGCGCGCAGGCCGATGCCGTCTTTCAGGTAGTCCATCTCGTAGAGGTGGTCGCGCCAGCGGCGGTCGACGACGCTCAGCACAACGCGGCGCTCGAGCTCGCGCATCGCCGTGTGGCCGATACTCTCTTCGCGGCGCTCGTAGGCGAGCTTGGCATCGCTGAGCACCTCGCGAATGAGAAAGGCTGGCGTGAGCTTGGTGCCGCCCTCGCTGATGACCTCGTCGATCGTGAGGCTGATTGGGTAGAGCGTCTTGAGCTCGGTCCACATCTGCTCGAAGTCCCACTCGTCACTGTGACCCGCGGCCGTGTGGCTCTCGACGATCTCGGTGATGACCTTCTCGAGAAAGACCTGCACGCGGTCTTTGAGGTCGTCGCCCTCGAGAATGTGGCGGCGGTCGGTGTAGATCGCCTCACGCTGACGGTTGAGCACGTCGTCGTACTTGAGCACGTTCTTGCGAATCTCGGCGTTGCGCGCCTCGACCTGCGACTGCGCCGAGCGGATCGCCCGGCTGACGACCTTCGACTCAATGGCGAGGTCGTCAGGAACGTTCGAGCGGCCCATGAGCGCCTCGGCCGCGCCCGCGTTGAACAGGCGCATGAGGTCGTCTTGCAGCGACAGGTAGAAGCGGCTCTCGCCGGGGTCGCCCTGACGACCCGAGCGACCGCGCAGCTGGTTGTCGATGCGGCGCGACTCGTGGCGCTCGGTGCCGAGCACGTAAAGACCGCCGACCTCGATGACCTTCGCGGCCTCTTCGGCCACCTGCGCCTTGACGCGGTCGAACACGTCATCCCACGCGGCCTCGTAATCGTCGGGGGTGTCGACGGGCGAGAGGCCCTTCGCGTTCATCTCGGCGACGGCGAGGAATTCGGCGTTGCCGCCGAGCATGATGTCAGTGCCGCGGCCGGCCATGTTGGTGGCGACCGTCACCGAGCCGAGCCGACCGGCCTGCGCGATGATCGAGGCCTCGCGCGCGTGGTTCTTGGCGTTGAGCACCTCGTGCTTGACGCCGCGCTTGGCGAGCAGGCGCGAGAGCAGCTCGCTCTTCTCGACGCTCGTGGTGCCGACGAGCACGGGCTGGCCCGCGGCGTGACGCTGCACGATGTCTTCGGCGACCTGCTCGAACTTCGAGGCCTCGTTTTTGTAGACGAGGTCGGGCTGGTCTTTGCGCTGCATGGGCAGGTTGGTCGGAATCGGCACGACGCCGAGCTTGTAGGTGCTCATGAACTCGGCCGCCTCGGTCTCGGCGGTACCGGTCATGCCCGACAGCTTCGAGTAGAGCCTGAAGTAGTTCTGCAGCGTGACGGTCGCGAGGGTCTGGTTCTCGGCCTTGACCGTGACGCCCTCTTTGGCCTCGATCGCCTGGTGGATTCCCTCGTTGTAGCGACGGCCCGCAAGAATGCGGCCGGTGTGCTCATCGACGATGAGCACTTCGCCGTTCATCACGACGTAGTCCTTGTCGCGCTTGAAGAGAGCGGATGCTTTGATCGCGTTGTTGAGGAACGAGATGAGCGGCGTGTTGGCCGATTCGTAGAGGTTGTCGATGCCGAGGTGGTCCTCCACCTTCTCGATGCCCGGCTCGAGCACGCCGACAGTGCGCTTCTTCTCGTCGACCTCGTAGTCGACGCCGGCCTGCAGGCGGGTGGCGATGCGGGCGAACTCGGTGAACCAGCGGTTCGCCTCGCCCGAAGAGGGGCCCGAGATGATGAGCGGGGTGCGAGCCTCGTCGATGAGGATCGAGTCGACCTCGTCGACGATCGCAAAGAAGTGGCCGCGCTGCACCATGTCGGCGGTCTGCCACGCCATGTTGTCACGCAGGTAGTCGAAGCCGAACTCGTTGTNNCGTTGTTCGTGCCGTAGGTGATGTCTGCGGCGTACTGCTGGCGGCGCACATCGGGCGTCTGGCCCGAGAGGATGCAGCCCGTCGTCATGCCGAGGGCACGGAAGATGCGGCCCATGAGCTCGCTCTGGTAGCTCGCGAGGTAGTCGTTGACGGTGACGATGTGCACGCCTCGCGAAGG
>DIUS01000146.1:0-6722 GCA_002423075.1 Microbacteriaceae bacterium UBA6152 | reverse complement strand
CTCTGAGTAGGCCTTCAGTCGTCGCAGCAGTCGACCTTCGCCGACCCGCAGTACACGCTCGAGAACATTCGCCACTTCGGATACTCCACTCGTCGGGCCGCCGCCAGATGCGGTGCAGCCGGGTCACGGCACGCCGCAGACCGCCGCAGAACACGGCGCGCCCATGCTAGCAACTGCGGCAGTGGACGCGCCGTGGAGCCACATCAGCCCCGTCGACGACTCTTCGCCGACGCTACCTCGTCGGCCTCGGTCTCGAGACTGATCACCCCGTAGTTCCAACCGGTGCGGCGGTAGACGACGCTCGGGCGGTCGGTTTCGGCATCGACGAACAAGAAAAAGTCGTGCCCGACGAGCTCCATGTGGTCGACCGCCTCGTCGACCGTCATCGACGTCGACGGAAAGACTTTCCGCCGGATGACAACGGGCGTGTACTGCTCGTCGTCGTCAGGCCCGGCGTCGGTCGTCGGCAGCTCGATCGCGCCCGTCGACACCTTCTCGATGACCTCGGGCGTCGCCGGCGTGATGTCGACGACCCGGAATCCGTCGGCCGAGGCCTCGTGCAACGACACCGGCCGGTGCTTGCCGCGGTGCACCTTCTTGCGGTCTTTCGCTCGGCGCAATCGCTCCATGAGCTTGTCGATGGCGAGGTCGAACGCGACGTACTTGTCGCTGCCCGACGATTCGGCTCGAATCACGGGGCCCGGCCCGACGAGGGTCATCTCGACGCGATCATCACCGGGGCGGCCGTTCTTCTCGTGGTGTCTCGAGAGCTTGATCTCGAGCACGAGGGCGCGGTCGGCGAGGTGCTCGACCTTCTCTGCCTTTTCGGTGGCGTAGTCGCGAAACCGGTCGGTGATTCCCATGTTGCGACCGGTGAGAGTGATGTCCACATCGTCCTCCTGAGCCGTCAGCGTGTCGCCCGTCGGTTCAGGCGAATGGTCACGCCTCCTTTCCCTCACGGTAGTCCTCGCGAGTGCCGTTGTCATCGTGACCTTGGTCTGCAGTCGATAAGAATCTCCAGGGGATGCTCGACGCGCCCACCCGACGCGGCGTCGCGGCGATCGCGGCGCACCCTGCGACCTCGGCGCCGGCTTCGCGCAGTGCGAGCACCGCGGCTCGCAGAGTCGCACCGCTCGTGACCACGTCGTCGACGAGCACGACGCGGCGCCCGCGCACGCGCGGACCCACGCGCCATCGCGAGGCGTCGGCAACGAGCCGCTCGGCGAGCACGCGCGACTTCTGTGGTGCGGCACCGCCGCGCACAGTCCGCAGAGCGGGGGTGACGTCGAGGCCCGCTCGCCGCGCGATGAGGGCGACGGGGTCGAACCCTCGCCGGCCTGCTGCCGCCCACGAGCTCGGAACGGGCACGAGCAACTCGGCCCGCGACCCGCGCCAGGCGAGGTCGACGGCCGTGCGCAGCAGCCGTGCGAGGGGTCGGGCCAGCTCGGTGCGTCCCTCTTCTTTGAGGGCGAGCAGCACGCGCCGCGCGACGCCGTCGTAGGGCAGAGCGGCGGTGACAGGCAGGGGGTGCGAGTGCACATCGAGCTCGCCGAGCAGTGGCCGCGATCGCAGGCCGCGTGCACACGTGCCGCAGAGCGCGCGGTCGGAGGCACCGCATCCGGCGCAGTCGACACCAGCGACGAGCGCCCAGGCGTCGGCAAGCGCGCGCTGCGCGACCGCGACGATCGGCGACGCACCGCCCGCACAGAGCTCAGTGTCGGGGGCGCGGTGCTCGATGCTCATCGCGGCAGTGTGCCTGACCGTTCTCCATTGCCCGCCGGCAACCGGCGATCTGTGCAGAACGTGCTACTGCTGTGTGCCGAGGAACACCGCGTGCAGGCCAGTGTTCTGCCAGCCCGAGCCGCGCGGCTCGAACACGACGCCCTGGTCGCCGAGCACGCGAATGCCATCGAGTCCGCCGTTGCCGCCGACGATCTGCGTCGCTCCCGGCGGCAGGCCGAGCGGCCGGCTGCGACCGCCAAGTTCATGAAGCTCGACGAGGCGCTGCTCACCGTCGGCGACGTCAGTGGCGGTGATCGAGGCGACGCGCACTTCGTCGACCCAGGTGGCATCGATCGCCCGATCGCCCGAGAGCTGCAGGTCGCGCAGCTCTCCGAGACGAATCGGCACACCCGAGCCCTCGTCGCGGATGACGGCNNCGATGCGCGAATCGGCCGGCAGTACGGCCTCGACCTCGTGCACAGAGCCGTCGAGCTCGGTCGCGTGAATCTCTCCGCCCTGGCCCGGCACGCTCCAGACGAACGTATAGCCGTCGATGCTCGGGGCGATGAGACCGGGGCGATCGTCGAGCAGCACCGAGGGAGCATCCCCCGTGCGCACCGCCCAGACGCCGTCGTCGTTGAGCAGCGTCGCGAGCGTGCGGGTCGGCGCGAGCGCGACAGCCCGGGCCTCGAGGTCGATGACCGCGGCGCTGAGCGTGCCGAGCGGCTCGATACCGTCGCGCGCGGCGTAGCCGAACTCGGCTTCATCGGTGGCGAGCAGCACGCGCGGGTCGACCTGCGGCACAATGTCGGGCGAGCCCGAGGTCCAGTCGGGAATCGCGACGGCGTTCTGGTCGACGGTGAGCTGCACGCCGACGACGCCGCTGACACCGCGCAGGCTCGCGGCGAGCTGCAGACGCAATCGCTGTCGCTCGCGGTCGTTGAGCGCGAGCACCTCGTTGGTGAGGTCGACCTCGGCGACACCCGCCGACACGGTCACGGGCGAAAGGGCAAGCTGCGTGCCCTCCGGAATCGCCGACACCGTCGCGCCCGAGTCGAGCCAGCTGCTTGGCGGTTCGAGCACGGCACGCACGATGCGCGTGGCGACCTCAGACCGCACGGGGAACCAGCGCAGATCGGGCACAAGATTTCTGAAGGCCGCGTCGTAGTAGTAGATGGTGTGCTGCCCGAATGCGCTCGCGAAGGCCTGCTGCGAGATGAGAATGCCGTCGCCGAGCTCGGCGATGCGCCATTCGCCGTCTTGCAACGCGAAGCGGAATGGCGGCAGGGCCTGGGTGGCTCCGGCATCGGCGGTCGTATAGCGGCCGACCGCGTCGACCGAGGCCACAATGGGCACGGTGTAGTTCAGCACGTCGTCGCTCGTGCGCGAGGTCACTCCGTCACGGCTGCGCACGAGCGTGCTCGCGTAGGGGTTCCAGATGTCGGCGATGTCGTCGGTGAGGTACGAGCGGGCGATGCGGTAGTTGTTCTGCGCCGCCGCGCCCGCCGCGAAGAAGCCGGCAAGAATCTCTTCTTGCGTCGCACCTTCAGAGGGACCCGCGACGAGGAAGTCGACACCGAAGTCATCGCCGAAGTCGACACCGGTCGTGAGATCACCGGCCGCCTCGACTCCGCCTGAGGAGGGCACCGACACGCACGCGCTCAGCAGCAGCGCCGGCAGCACGGCGAGGGCGATGAGGGCTCGGCGCGCCCGCGACATCGGCTCAGCCACTGTTCTCGCCATCCCGAGCGATCTCTTCGTCGAGTACGGCCTCGAGGGCTTCGACGGGCGGCAGCTCTAGCGGTGAGTGCTCGACCGAAGCCCCGTGTTCGCGCGGCAGGGTGAGCCTGAAGCAGGTTCCCTCGCCGGGCACCGACCACACGTCGAGGTGCCCGCCGTGCAGTTGCGCGTCTTCGGTGGCGATCGCAAGGCCGAGGCCGGTGCCGCCCGTGCTGCGCTGCCGGCTCGGGTCGGCCCGCCAGAAGCGGTCGAAGACGCGCTCGAGCTGCGCGGAATCCATGCCGATACCGTAGTCGCGCACGGCGATCGCAACGGCGGTCATGTCGCTATCGACGTAGACGACGATGGGCCGACCCTCGCCGTGATCGAGCGCGTTGCCGAGCAGGTTCTGCAGAATGCGACGGATGCGACGCGCCTCGACGTCGGCCTCGAAGTAGCCCCCGGGGGCGACCAGGCGCAGCTCGCTGCCCTTCTCGTCGGCAAGCGGGCGAATGGCTTCGAGCGACTCTTCAACGAGCCGCACGAGGTTGGTCGGCTCGGTGTCAAGCTCGACGGCCCCGGCGTCGTAGCGGCTCATCTCGAGCAGGTCGCCAAGCATCGACTCGAAGCGCCCGACCTGCGCGTGCAGCAGCTCGGCGGTGCGCGCTGTGGTCGGGCTGAACTGGTCGCGCTGCTCGTAAAGAACGTCGCCCGCGAGTCGGATGGTCGTGAGCGGCGTGCGCAGCTCGTGGCTGACATCGCTCACGAAGCGCTGCTGCACGCGCGAGAGCGCCGCGAGCTGGGTGATCTGCCGCTGCAGGCTGTCGGCCATGCGGTTGAACGAGCGGGCGAGCGTGGCGATGACGTCTTCACCCCGCTCGGGAATGCGCCGGTCGAGTTCGCCGTCGGCCAGCTTCTCAGCCGTGTCGGCCGCGAGCCGCACGGGTTCAATCGCGAGCCGGGTCACGAGAAAGGTGACGAGCCCGATGGTGGCGACGAGCAACAGCGAACCGATGACGAGGGTCTTCTGCACGAAATCGAGGGTCTGCTGCACGTCGCGCACGTTGTAGACCAGGTAGAGCTCGTACTGCCCCGCCGTCGGCACCTCGAACACGCTGCCGACGACAAGCCCGGGGTCGGAGTCGAACTCGCCCTCGAGCGAGACCGCCTGCGTGTAGATTTGCCCGTCGTCGAGCGACACCTGGNNCGTCGAGGTCATGGTCACGGCGGTGTTCTGCCCCGGCGTACGCAGAATCGCGAACTGCGTGCCGCCCGGGCTCGACGCCACGCTGCGAATCGTAGTGCCGGCCGTGGCGTTCACAGCCTCGACATCGATCGTGCCGTTCGACGATACCGAGCTATCGAAGAGTGCCTGGGTGCTCACCGTCGCCTGCCGGGCCTCGGCGATCGCCTGCGTCTTGCGGGCCTCGTAGAGGTTGGTCGCGATGCTGATCGACATGTAGCCGCTGATGAGCGTCACGGCAATGGTCGAGAAGAACACCGTGATGGCGACGGTGCGCACCTGCAACGATCGGCGCCACACGTGTTGCGCACGGCTCACGAGGCTTCGCCAGGTCAGCGGAAGCATGCCGGCCGGCCCTCGCTCAGTGCGCCGCGCCGGCCCGGTAGCCCACACCGCGCACGGTCATGACGATGCGCGGGTTGTCCGGGTCGAGCTCGACCTTGGCGCGCAGGCGCTGCACGTGCACGTTGACCAGTCGCGTGTCGGCCTTGTAGTGGTAGCCCCACACCTCTTCGAGCAGCATTTCGCGCGTGAAGACCTGGTTGGGTTTCATGGCGAGCGCGAGTAGCAGGTCGAACTCGAGCGGCGTCAGCAGAATCGGGGTGTCGCCGCGCTTCACCTCGTGACCGGTGACATCGATGACGAGGTCGCCGATGGGCAGAGTCTCGATCGTCGACTGCGGGGTCGGGCGCAGCCGGGTGCGGATGCGCGCCACGAGTTCTTTCGGGTGAAACGGCTTGACGATGTAGTCGTCGGCGCCGCTCTCGAGCCCGCGCACGACGTCGGTCGCGTCGCTCTTGGCCGTGAGCATGATGATGGGCGTGCCGCTCGTCTCGCGAATGCGCGTGCACACCTCGATACCGTCGATGCCGGGCAACATGACGTCGAGCAGCACGAGATCGGGCTTAACGGCCGCGAACGATTCGATCGCGGCGGCGCCGTCATACGAGAAGTGAGGTTCGAAGCCTTCGCCCCGCAAGACGATGCCGATCATCTCGGCGATCGCCGAGTCGTCATCGACGACGAGGATGCGCGACGTCATGACCGGCCTCCTCTTCCTTGGGGCTTCAGCCGAGAATCCGACCTTTGTTCGCCCCAGCCTAGACGAGTGTGACACCATACGTTCCGAGCAGACCGAGTACAAGGCGAGGGGTACGACCGTGAGCGATTCCACTTCCTGGGCGTCGCCCGGCTGGCAGCCCGAGAAGCCTAACGACGGGTGGCCCGCCGGTGACCCAGCAACCGGCGATGCCGCGGGCGCATCCGGTGCCGTTGATGGCGCTGCGGCGTCTCCCGGCGGCTACGCGCCCGCGGGAGGCCCACCGGTTCCCCAGCCGGCCGCCGGCTGGGCGCCGCCGCCGAAGCCGGGGCTCATTCCGTTGCGTCCGCTCGACTTCGGCACGCTGCTCGGGGCGACGTTCCAGGTGCTGCGCCGCAACCCGCGACCGACCTTCGGCGCCGCGCTGCTGCTCAACGCACTCGTCGTCATCGTGGCCTTCGGCCTGACGTTCGGCGTGAGTTTCTGGGCGCTCGACCGCTCGATTCGCGCGTCGGCCGACGACGCCGCGGCCATCGAGGCGGGTGCAGTCGGGCTCATCATCGTCACCGCGCTCATCGCGGTCGCGCTCTCGCTCGTCGCTCAGGCCGTGCTGCTCGGCGTGATCGTGCTCGAGGTCTCGCGCGCGACGCTCGGCGAGAAGCTCACTCTGCGCCAGCTGCTCGAGCTCGGCAAGGGCCGCTGGTGGGCGCTCATCGGCTGGACGGCTCTGCTCTCGGTCGCCCTCATCATCGGGCTGACGCTCATCGTCATCGTCATCACGCTACTCATCGCCATCGGCGGACCCGCCGGTGTCGCCATCGGTGTGCTGCTCGGCATCTTCGGCGGCCTCGCCTTCCTGGCGCTCAGCATGTGGCTCTGGATCAAGCTCGCCCTCGTACCGACCGCGATCATGCTCGAGCGCCTGCCGCTGCGCGACGCGATACGCCGCGGCTGGACCCTCGTGCGCGGGCACTTCTGGCGCACCTTCGGCACCCTGCT
>DIUS01000063.1 GCA_002423075.1 Microbacteriaceae bacterium UBA6152 | reverse complement strand
GCATCGCGAGCGCGTCCACGCCACCGAGGAGACCGAGTAGATGGGCGTGCGCATCCAGCCTGCCGCGCAGCGCCCGCGAGTAGCTGACGGCGCTCGTGTCGACCACACTCCGCGTTGATGACAGCGTGGTACGGCTTGTCGCCGCCACGCTCGACCTTCCCGGTCGAGACGAGTCCCGGATAAATTGGGTCGCGGAATTCGGCCACGACGACGAGGTCGTCTACGTTGACGGTGCGCGATCCGTAGCCCGGGTCAGCCCCCTCGAACTCGGCGCCGAGCGGCGCCAGTGTTGCTTCTCGTCGGTCGCCATCGCGCTCGATCGTCGCGACCCGGTACAACGCGAGGCTCGCGACCGTCGGCATCTCGCCTCGCGGTGGCTGGACCCGCACCTTGTCCCCGGCCCGCACCTTCCGACCCGGCAACTCGACCGCCTCAGGGGTATGCCGCTCGAAGTTAAGCCCGAATGCTCGTCGAGACGCCAACACGTCGACCTCGCGCTCGATGTCTGCCGCCAGCGCGGGTGCTGATGCCCGCAGTTGCGCCAACAACTCGTGAATGCGCGACATGGCTTCCTCCGGGCTAGGTTGTCCGACCCGAATCTAGCGACCTGGGCGAGATTCGCGCACGAGCGGGAAATAGGGCGGCGTTTTAAACTTTGCCGTTACTGACCCACGCTCCTAGTGCTACCGCGCATCCTCCAAGGATCACGACTCGGGATATGCGCCCGGGGTGCTACAACTCCCGCTCAATCAGCGGCAGAATCACATGCGACGGGTGGTCGGTGTCGTGGTACACACGATTCGCAGCCACCACGACCGCATCCGCCGTGTCCGTCGCCACAGTCTCGCCGGTGTTGGTGTTGCGGTCGAAACGCGGAAAGTTGCTCGAGGACACATCGAGCCGGATGCGGTGGCCCGCGCGGAACACGTTCGCGGTCGCCCACAGGTCGACATGCAGTTCGTACACCTCGCCGGGGGTGAGCAGTTCAGGCGCGCTCATCGAGTTGCGGTACCGGGCGCGCAGAATGCCGTCCGTCAGGTGCTCGGCGCGACCATCCGGATGCACGTCGACCAGCTTGCCCGTGAAATCAGTGTCCCGAGCCGACGACGACACATACAGCACGAGCTCGACCGGGCCCGTGACCTCGGTGTCCTTCGCGAGCGGCTCCGTCTGGAACGTGAGCACGTCGGCGCGCCCGTCGATCGCGCGCTGATCGCGCGGACCGGCGTTGGCGCCGATGAACAAGCCGGGCAGAAACGTCGGCCCGCCACACGTGGGCACCGGGTCGGCCGGGTCGTAGTCGTAGCTGCTCGGGTTCTCGTCGCCGGGCACCTCGGTCGAGAGTGCGCCACCCGCGCGCAGATAGTAGGGCGTGAACCGGGTGTCCGGCAGCGGCCAGTCCTGCTCGTCTCGCCACTGATCGATGCCCATGATGAAGAGCCGCACGGGCGCGGCGGCTTCCACACCGTTGTCGATGCCCTTCAGGTAGTGGTCGAACCAGCGCACGTGGATGCCGGTCGGGTCGATCGCGGCGTAGTTCGCGAGGAAGCCGTACGAGCGGTCGCTGAACCAGCCGGTCGTAGCGCCATGCGCCCACGGGCCGATCAGCAACTGCGCACCCTTCTGCTTCATCGCGACGAAGTTGGCGATCGTACCCCCGAGAAACAGGTCGTACCAGCCACCGATATTCAGCGTCGGAATAGTGATCTTGCTGTGCGACTCCTTCGGCGCGATCGCCTTCCAGTAGTCGTCGTAGCTTGGGTGGTCGAGCCAGTCACGGTAATACGGCGCGAACTTTTCCAGCAGCGGCACGTCGGTCAGCGGGAGGCGCTCGAACAGGGCGTCGTTTTCGTCGATGGCAGCGATCAGCGCACCGAACTCCGCGGCATCAGCCTCGCCCTTGCCGATCGCACGGGCGAGCTCGCCCGTGGCAAGAAAGATCAGCGTCCAGTGTAGGTTGAAGCCCAGTTCGAACGCTCCACCCTGGTACGTCCAGCCCTCGTGGTAGTCGGCGGCGGTGACGAACGGCACCATCGCCTTCAACGCCTCCGGAGTCTCACTCGCGGCACGCCACTGCGTCGCACCGAAGTACGAGCCGCCCGCCATGCCGACGTTGCCGTCGCACCACGGCTGCCCAGCCACCCACGCCACAGTGTCGAAGCCGTCGCGGCCATCGTCGAAGAACGGGTTGAATCGCCCCTCAGACAAGTAGCGCCCGCGCGTATCCTGCACGAGGCACACGTATCCGGCCTGCACAGCGCGCATCACCTCGAAGGCGAAATTGCGTAGCGCCACGCCCTCCTTGTCGTAAGGCGTCCGCTGCAGGATCACGGGCAGCGGACCGGCGTCCGCCGGGCGGTAGACGTCCGTCGCGAGCGAGACGCCGTCCCGCATGCGCACCATCACGTTCTTCTCGACCACGATCTCACTCGCCATGAACCGCTCCCTTGCGTTTCCGTGCATTTTATCACCCACGCGCTCAAAGAAACTGAGGCACGTCGCAGTCTATCGCCGTCGCCCCGGAGGTCAAGTGGGACGACGAGACTCTAAGATACGGGAGCAGCACACTGCACGCCGCTCGCGGGATCTGGCCACCGCATGAGACCGACAAGGATCGACGATGTCCGCTCATTCGATTGACAGCCTCTTCACCGAGACACGCCACTTTCCGCCAAGCGAGGAGTTCGCGGCCTCCGCGGTCGCCTCGCCAGCGCTCTATGAGGCGGCGAAGGCCGATCGGCTGGGCTTCTGGGCCGACGTCGCGCGCGAGTACCTGCACTGGCACAAGCCCTTCATCCAGGTGCTCGACTGGTCGAACGCGCCCTTCGCGCGCTGGTTCGCGGACGGCGCGCTCAACGTCGCAT
>DIUS01000104.1 GCA_002423075.1 Microbacteriaceae bacterium UBA6152 | reverse complement strand
CGGATCCATGAGGGAGAAACCTTTCGGGGAGTTCGACGGCGTGGCACCGTTGCAGGTGCCGGTCGGCGAGCAGGATGCTCAGCCGAGGCCCGCCGACAACTATAGGTCATCGGCCGAGGCAGTCCGTGGCGGATGCCCGAGGTGGGCCCACGCTCGCGAGGTCGCCACCCTGCCGCGAGGAGTGCGCGAGAGCAGCCCGGTGCGCACCAGGAACGGCTCGACGACCGCCTCGATCGTCTCCGCCTCCTCCCCCACTGACACGGCAAGGGTCGAGAGGCCGACGGGCCCGCCGTCGAAGCGTTCGACGATCGCGGCGAGCACAGCACGGTCGAGGCGGTCGAGCCCCTGCTCGTCGACGTCGTAGAGCTCGAGCGCGGCGCGCACCGCCGTACGGTCGGCCGCGCCTGCATGCACGAGCGCGTAGTCGCGCACACGTCGCAGCAGGCGGTTCGCGATGCGGGGCGTACCGCGCGATCGGCGTGAGATCTCGGCCAGCGCGTCGTCGCCGATCGCCAGGCTGAGCAGGCGCGCAGCGCGCGCGAGCACCAGATGCAGCTCTTCGGGTTCGTAGAACTCGAGATGCGCCGTGAAGCCGAATCGGTCGCGCAGCGGGTTGGGCAACAGGCCCGACCGCGTGGTCGCGCCGACCAGGGTGAACGGCGCCAGCTCGAGCGGGATGCTCGTGGCGCCCGCGCCCTTGCCGACCATGATGTCGACCCGAAAGTCTTCCATCGCGAGGTACAGCATCTCTTCGGCCGAACGAGCCATGCGGTGGATCTCGTCGATGAAGAGCACTTCGCCGGGCACGAGCGACGAGAGCACGGCAGCGAGGTCACCCGCGTGCTGGATAGCTGGCCCGCTCGTCATGCGCAGGGGTCGCTGACCCTCGTAGGCCACGATCATCGCCAGAGTGGTCTTGCCGAGGCCCGGGGGGCCGGCAAGCAAGATGTGGTCAGGGGTGCGGTTTTGCAGGCCGGCAGCCTCGAGCAGCAGCTGCAGCTGACGGCGCACCTTGTGCTGACCGACAAACTCGTCCAGAATCTGCGGGCGTAGCGCCCCCTCGAACGCCAGCTCGGCGTCAGATTCGGGCGTCGGACGCAGAACGTCGCTCACGATCGCGCTCCGTCGCTCATGACCGGCCGCCGACGTCATCGCCGCGACCACGCGTCGGACCAAGGATGCTCAACGCGCGCCTCAGGAGCACCGGCAGGCCGGTCTGCGCGGCCTCGGAGTCGGCCTCTACGACCTGTGTCGCCGCGTCGAGCGCGGTGCGCTCGGGCCACCCGAGGCCGGTCAGTGCGGCGATGAGCGACACGGTCACCGCGGTGGGCTGCGACGTCTCTGCTGCCGACGCGGCCGCGCCTGCGGGCGCTGCAAGCTTGCCGGCGAGCGTCACCACGATGAGCTTCGCGGTCTTCGGACCAATGCCGCTGACGGCGCGGAAGGGAGCATCGTCGTCGGCCGCGATCGCCCGAGCGATCTGGTCGGGTGTCATCTCGCCGAGCACACCGAGCGCAGACTTCGGTCCGACTCCCGAGACCGTGCGCAACAGCTCGAAGAGCCCGAGCTCGATCTCATCGGCGAATCCGAACAAGCTCATGTCGTCTTCGCGCACCACGAGCGCTGTGTGCAGGCGCACCGTGTCACCGGTGCTCAGTTCTCGCCCGTGCCGCTCAGTGACCGCCACGGCGTAGCCGACGCCCGCGACGTCGATCACCACACGCGAGCCTGCTCGGGCGATGAGGGTTCCCCGCAGGCTGGCAATCACCCCTCGAGCCTACGGGCGCGGGTCGCCTTCTCGGCCGTCCGCCACGCCTGCTGGGCCGGAGTGAGCCCCGGGGAGCTCACGGCCGACTCCCGCGCAGCCTGAGCCACCGGGCTCGATGCTCCACGCCACCCGTGGCAGATCGCGAGCGCGAGGGCGTCGGCGGCGTCGGCGGGCTTGGGCGGAGCATCCAGGCGCAGAATGCGCTGGACCATCGCCGCCACCTGCTTCTTGTCTGCACCGCCGTGCCCCGTCACGGCCGCCTTCACTTCAGTCGGCGTGTGCAGAGTGACCGCAANNGCGAGCAGCCGCTGCTCGAGCGCGAGTTCGGGGGCGGTCTGAATCACGGTGACAGCGACGAGAGTCGCCCTCCGATTCGGCTCGATGTCGACGATGCCGACCCCGCAACGGGTCAGACCGGGGTCGACGCCGAGCACCCGCAGCACGGGGCTACTCGTCGTCGTCGTCGTCGAGCTCGGCCCGAACCTCAGACGTCAATGAGACGTTGGTGAACACGTTCTGAACGTCATCGAGCTCATCCATCGCATCGACGAGGCGGAAGAGCTTGCGAGCCGTGTCGGCATCGGCCTCGATCTGCAGGTTGGCCACGAATTCGGCCTCAGCCGAGTCGTACTCGATGCCCGCCTGTTGCAATGCCTCGCGCGCCGCGAGCAGCTGCGAGGGGTCGGTGATGACCTCGAAGCCGCCACCCTGGTCGATGACCTCTTCGGCCCCAGCGTCGAGCACGGCCATGAGAATGTCGTCTTCAGTCACACCGTCGGTCTTCGTGATCGAGATCACGCCCTTGCGGCTGAAGTTGTAGGCGACGCTGCCCGGGTCGGCCATCGTGCCGCCATTGCGCGACATCGCCGTGCGCACCTCGGCCGCAGCTCGGTTGCGATTGTCGGTGAGACACTCGATGAGCAGCGCGAGGCCGCCGGGGCCGTAGCCCTCGTACATGATCGTCTGGTAGTCGACCGACTCGCCCGTGAGGCCCGCGCCGCGCTTGATTGCGCGATCGATGTTGTCATTCGGCACCGAGGTCTTCTTGGCTTTCTGCACGGCGTCGACCAGAGTCGGATTGCCGCCTAAGTCGGCGCCGCCAATCTTGGCGGCGACCTCGATGTTCTTGATGAGCTTGGCGAACGACTTCGCGCGGCGACTATCGATGATCGCCTTCTTGTGCTTCGTCGTCGCCCACTTGGAATGGCCTGACATAGTGCTCCTCGCGGGTCTGCAGTGCCCCGTCAGTTTAGGGCAGGGCGCTCAGTCACCCTGCTGCACCGCGGCCGCGCCGCTCATCGCAGAGGGGCGGATGCCCGCTCGACGCAGCTCGAGGGCGGCGAGGTCGCGCAGCGCTTCGGGTTGCTGGCTGCGCCACGCCGCCGCAGGATCGGGGTGCACGGCCACGAGCTGGGCGAGCGGCGCTCGTGCTAGAGCGCGCGCGGCCAGTGTGTCGACGGTGAGACCGCGCGCGATCATGGCGCGCATTCGGCTTGAGCGCTGGGCGAACCGCACGCGCGGCACCAGCCAGATCAAGGCGATCAGCAGCACCGGTACGAGCGCGACCGACCAGCCCACGCTCACCGCGATGAACTCGACGAGCTGCTGCTGACCGCGACCGGCATCAGCGACCGACTGCCCGGCTTGAGCAGCCGCATCGAAGGGCGCGCGGATACCGTCGCCGATGACGGGAACGTCACCGAGCGCGTCGGCCGCGTCGAGCAGCCCGACCTGAAAGTCGAGTCCAGCGGTCTCGAGGTCGCGGCCGAAGGCCGCCAGAGCGCGGATCGCCTCAGCGATCGACGCCGCGATCGTCACGATGACGATCACAGAGATGACGCCGACGATGTCGGCGATAATCTGTCGAGTGCGAGCAGCCGAATAGTCCGAGTAGAGGCTCATGCCCCCATCGTGTCAGCTAACCGGCAGACGACGCGGCCGAGACGTGGTCGAGGAACCGTTGGTGGAACCGCGTTTCCGAGGCCACTTCTGGATGGAACGAGGTGCCGAGAAGCCGACCCTGCTCGACCGCGACGATACGACCATCGTCGAGCGAGGCGAGAACGTCGACACCCTCGCCGACCTCGACGACCACGGGAGCACGGATGAAGACAGCGTGTACGGGCGGCTCACCGATCACGGGCACGTCGAGATCGGTCTCGAACGACTCGAGCTGGTTGCCGAAGGCATTGCGCCGCACCTCGACATCGAGGCCGCCGAGCGTCTGCTGGCCCGCGATCGCATCGTGCACGCGGTCGGCGAGCATGATCAGCCCGGCGCACGTGCCGTACACCGGCATGCCGCCGGCAATACGCTCGCGCAGAGGTTCGCGCAGACCGAACAGGCGACTGAGCTTGTCCATGACGCTCGACTCGCCACCGGGAATGACGAGGCCGGCGACCTCAGCAAGCTGGGCGGCCGTGCGCACTTCGCGCACGTCGGCTCCGAGCGCACGCAACAGGGCGACATGCTCGCGCACATCGCCCTGCAGCGCGAAGACTCCGACGGGCGGAAGCGCGCTACCAGCCACGCTCAGAGAGACGGTGTGGCGCCGGCAGGTCGGCGACGTTGATGC
>DIUS01000016.1 GCA_002423075.1 Microbacteriaceae bacterium UBA6152 | reverse complement strand
CTCGCGTCGAGCGAGCTCAGCAGGTACTTACGCGAACCCCACTCGCCGTAGGGGCCCGGCCACATGTCGTAGCCCGCCTTGGTCGAGATGATCAACTCATCGCGGTACGGCCGAAGGTCATCGCGCAGCAGCCGACCGAAGTTCTCTTCGGCACTGCCCGCCGGCGGGCCGTAGTTGTTCGCCAGGTCGAAATGGGTGATGCCGCGGTCGAAAGCCCGGCGCACGATTGCGCGCTGCGTCTCGATCGGGCGGTCGTCGCCGAAGTTGTTCCAGAGGCCGAGCGAGATGCGCGGCAGACGCAGACCGCTGCGCCCGACCCGCGCGTACTCCAGCAGGTCGTAGCGGTTATCGGCGGCGGTGTAGGCGTCGTGAGTGTGAGGCATGGGTACAGCGTATGACCGGCTGGCACCCGGCCAGCACACGCGATGCGGCCCTAGTATTCGGGCATGCGAACCTTTCATCTTGCCGGCGGTTGCTTCTGGTGCCTCGACGCGGTCTACCGCGTGCTCGACGGTGTTCACGACGTCGTCTCGGGCTATACCGGCGGCCACGTCGAGAACCCCTCGTACGAGCTCATCTGCACCGGGTCGACCGGCCATGCCGAAGCGGTCGCGGTCACGTTCGACCCCGATGTGATTCCGGCCGACGTGATTCTCGACGTGTTCTTTACTCTGCACGACCCCCGACAGCTCAACCGTCAGGGCAACGATGTGGGCACGCAGTACCGCTCGGCCATGTTCTACGCCGACGACGAGCAGAAGGCGCTGTTCGAAGCGGCACGCGACCGCGCATCCGAGTACTGGGCGGGTGGCATCGTCACCGAGATCTCGCCGCTCGGAGAGTATTTCATCGCCGAGGAGTACCACCAAGACTTCTTCGCCAAGAACCCCGGGCAGGGTTACTGCCTGGCGGTCGCGCTGCCCAAGGTCAACAAGATTCGGCAGTCGTACGCCCCGTACGTGAAGGCTTCCTGAGAGCGAACGCCCCCTCGACACGGGTCGCTGACGGGCGTATGGTCGGCGGCGCACCAGAGCTGTTCGGCCTGACGACGAAGGAGGCTCTCATGAGCGCATCGACAGAGACGACGACCTGGGTGGCCCGCGGAGGCGCGGGCACCGTCGGCACGATTCATCGCGACGATCGCGGGTACCGGGTGAGAATGGCCTGGGCTTCCGACGAGCGCGGTCCTTTCGGCTCGCTCGAGGTCGCGAAACGCGCGCTGCACGCCGCGCTCGGCCCGGGTGTTGAGCGGCCAGAGTTCGTCGGCCACTGATCGCTCCGTCGCCTCCTCGTGGGTCGATGAGGCGCGCTCCTCCCCATCGCGGTCGTCGCGGGCGCTCTCCCCGTTCGCGGATGCTCGCTCTCTGTTGTGCGCTCTGACGACCACACTCCTGCACGGGCGCTGGCGTTCTCCGGCACGAACCGTCGGCGCCCACCTGACACTCAACCGCAGGAGGACCCCATGACCGACATCATCACTCTCACCGGGCTCGTCGCCACGAACCCCCGGCACATCACGACGAGCGAGGGGCTCGCGATCACCTCGTTCAGGCTCGCTTCGAACCAGCGCCGCTTCGACCGCGGTCAGAACGCCTGGGTCGATGGCGACACGAATTGGTACACGATTACGGCGTTCCGCCAACTGGGGGTGCACGTCGCCTCGTCGGTCGAGAAGGGGCAGCGCGTCATCGTCACCGGGCGCGTGCGCGTGCGCGACTGGGAGAGCGGCGAGAAGTCGGGCACGACGATCGAGATCGACGCCGAGTCGATCGGCCACGACCTCACCTGGGGTCGTGCCACGTTCACTCGCAGCGTCATCGCCTCGCGCAGTGACAGCGGCGATGCCGAGTCGTCCGACTCCGTGGCCGCGGGTGCGGCGGGTGACGAGAGCGGTGGCGCGACCGAGACATCGCTGCTCGACGGTACACCGGTCGAGTCAGCGTCGACCGACCCTGAACTGGCCGCAGCAGGGGCGACCACCCCCTTCTGAGCGACGCACGGACTCAGCGAACGCGAATCCCTCCGCGCTGCCACATCGTGACGGCAGCGACGCGGGGGTTCGCGTTCTCGCTCGTATCGAGACCGAGTGCGACGAACAGGCGATGCAACATCGTCTCGACCGCTCGCGTGGTCGTGCCCCGGGCTTCAGCGAGTGCTCGGGTCGAGGCGCCCGCCGCGAGCAAGCGCAGAACCTCGGCTTGCGCCGCGGTCACCGACGGCACGCCGTCGTTGCCGGGTTCGTCGAAGAGGTCAGCGTGGTCATCCGGCGCTCCACTGATCGCCCGTTGCACCGCGTCGGCCAACTCGTCGATGCGCCCGAGCTGCGACTTCACCAGGTAGACGGCGCCCCGAGGAATGCGGTGCGGGTCGGGCACAGCGAGTTCGGGCGAGCGGTGAGAGGTCAGAACGACGAGTCCCACCCACGGAAACTCGTCGGCGACGAACCGCAGCAGATCAGCACCGTTCTCGGTCGTGCCGAAGTTGAGGTCGCTGATGACGGCGTGGGGGTCGATGACGCGCACGGCTTCCATCGCCTGCGCGACCGACGTGGTCGCGGTGACGGCATAGCCCTGGGCTTCGAGCCCGCCGCTGACGAGCGAGAGGGTGAAGGCATCATCATCGGCGATCACGACGCGCAGAGCTCGGGCTTCGGCTGTGCTCAATCTCGATCCGTTCTCGTTGACACGTGCTGCTGAAGTGTGTCACGCACCGTTCGCAGCAGGAGGCTCGTGGTGTACGGCTTCGGCAAGAACCGTGACACGCCCATGCCAACCGAGCCGGAAGAATCGCCGTGCGAGGTCAACCCGCTCGCCGCGATGATCGGAATCTCGGGGTGATGCACTTCGAGGTAGGCGGTGGTCGCCGCCCCATCCATGACGGGCATCATCATGTCGATGAGGACCAGATCGACGCGATCGCCTCCCGACTCGATGATGTCGATGGCCTCCTGACCATGTACCGCCTGTGTCGTGCGATAGCCGTGGGCCTCGAGCGTCTGGCACGTGATGCGTCGCACGAACTCTTCATCATCCACGACGAGAACATGTTCGCCGTCGCCCCCCGGCAGCGGCTCGCCATCAGCCGGGCTCGGTCGAGGGCGGGGCAGCGACGTGCTGATCGGGATTCCGACACGAAAGCACGTGCCGTGCTCGGGCTCACTGTAGACCTGCAAGAACCCGCTGTGGCTCCGCACGATTGCCAAGGTTGTCGAGAGGCCGAGGCCCGTGCCCTTTCCGGCCATTTTCGTCGTGAAAAACGGCTCGAAGACCTTCGCCATGATGTCGGGCGTCATGCCTTGTCCCGAGTCTTCGACCGAGAACACCGCGTAATCGCCGGCGGATGCCGTGTGCCCTATCGAGACGATCTCGGTGTCATGCTGCTCGATCGCTGCGGTGATCCGCACAACGCCGCCGTCAGGCATCGCATCTCGTGCGTTGAGTAGCAGATTGACCATGACCTGCATGAACTGGGTTGCGTCGCCGGTCGCCGAGGCGAGTGACTCGGGGCGGGTCACCGCGAGCGCGATCGTGGGTGGCAAGGCATCGCGCGCGTAGGCCTCTACGTCGTCGAGCAACTCGTCCATCGACACGCTCTCGCGGCGGCCCTCCACGCCGCGAGCGAAGGCGAGCACCTGACGCACCATCTCGGCACCGCGCTTCACCGATGACTCGAGAGTCGCGAGCAACTCGAGCCGATCAGGGTCTCGTTCATCGTGCGCCAGCAGCTGCGTCGACATGAGGATGGGGGTCAGCACGTTGTTGAGGTCGTGCGCGATGCCTCCCGCGAGCGTGCCGAGGCTCTCCATGCGCTGCGATCGCGCGCTCGTCTCCTGCTCCTTGCGGTAGGCGGTGATGTCGGTGTTGACGCACAGTACGGCCTGCGGCTCACCCTCCGCACTGTGCAGCACCTGCCAGCGGCAGTCGGCCACGATCGACTTGCCGCCTCGCGTGCGCTGCACGAGTTCTCCGGCCCAGTATCCCTCGCGCAGCACCTCGGCGTCGGCGTGCTCGAAGGCATCGAGATCGTCGTAGATCAACTCGGTCACCGGCATGCCCAGCGCCTCGGCAGCGGGAATCTCATAGAGCTCTGCCGCCGATCGGTTCCAATACCGCACCCGGTGGTCGAGGCCGCGCACGATGATGGCATCGCGCGCGATGTCGAGCAGCGCGGCCTGTTCTGCGAGTCGCCGAGTGGTGTCGAGTTCTCGCTCTCGCGCTGTCACGTCGGCGGTCGCATCGCGCAGGTGAAGAACGGTGCCGGTCTCGACTGGATAGATGGTGACGTCAACCCACAGCTCAGTGAGCTCGACCCACTCTTGGTGCACGACGCTCTCACGCGAGTCGACGGCCTGTCGAAAGGCGGTCTCGAACGGCGTGCCGATCGTCGAGGGGTAGACGCTCCACAGCTCGGTGCCGACCAACTCGTTAGCAGATCGGCCGAGTAGCTCTTCGGCCCGGCGGTTGACGAAAGTCACCCGCCACGAGGCGTCGAGAAAGATGAGGCCGTCAGAGATGGTGCGCAACGATGTGGCTAGGCGCTCTTCGAGATCGCGGGCTCGAGCGCGCTCGGCGGCGTACTCCGAGATGTCCCACACGGCGCCATGCGCCCTGATGATTGAGCCGTCGTCGTTGCGCTCGGCCTCGCCGATCGTGCGCACCGTGAGTCGCGTGCCGTCGGTCGTGACCATCGTCGACTCGACGTCGAACGACTCGCCCGTGTCGAGGCAGCGCTGCAGAAGGCCGCCGACGAGTTCTCGGTCGCCCTCAGGGTGAAGACTCCAGGCCACCTCATTGGTCAGGGGAACCCCTGTCGGAACTCCGAACATGCGCAGGGTGTCGTCGGTCAGGCGAATGCGCTGTGTGCGAGCATCCACCGACCAGCCCCCGAACCGCGCCATCCGGCCCGCGAGCCGCAGCATGTCTTCGCTCGCCCTCGTGCGTGCGAGTGCTCGGGCCCGGTCGGTCACGTCGACGGCAAAACCGGCGACAGCGACGATCTCGCCTGCGAGTCTGACCGGCGTGTTCGTGATGTGCGCGAGAAAGGACGTGCCGTCGGGTCGTATACCCGAGGCCTCGTACTGAGTGCTCTCGCCGTGAGCCGCATGATCGAACTTGGCGCGAACGAACTGACGGTCGATTGCCGCCACGGTGTCGTCGAACGTGCGGCCGAGCAGGTTCTCTCGTGAAGCCTGCACGCGATCGCACAGCACGAGATTGACGGCGAGAAAGTGGCCGTCGAGATCAAGCAGGTAGGCGGCATCGGGATGTGCCTCGACCATCACCGCGAACGCCGCGGCGAGCGTGTCGACGTCGGCGACGTCGACGGGCAGCGGCGGGATTCCGGTGGCCTCGATCACGGTGGCGAGCTCACCGAACCCTCGAGCAGCCGTCGAACCCTCCACAGCAGGTCGTCGAGCTCGATCGGCTTGCGGGCGAAGTCGGTGCGCGTCTCCGGAAGGTCGTCGGGCGGAGCCGCTTCGCCGCTCAGCACCAAGATCGGCAACTCGGGATGCATCTCGCGTAGCCCGCCGAGCGTGTCACGCACGGTGCCGCCCGGCATGTTGATGTCGAGCACCACGAAATCATGGCGGTGCTGAGCGAGCGCCATGACCTCGTGCACGTCGGCCGCTTCGCGCACGTCATACCCCTGCGATTCGAGGGCCATACGCAACACACGGCGCACGAGAGGGTCGTCATCGGCAATGAGCACCGAGACGGACGACCCTTCGGGCGTGGTCATGGTCCCAGTGTAGGCGCGGCCCTGGCCTGGGGAACAGGTGCACGAGGGTGCGACGAGACCCCCGTTAGGGGGAGGAAGGCGAGTCGGCAGCGGCGATGATCGTGAGGTCTCGAGCGACCGCACGCAAGTGGTCTAGCACTGAGTCGACGAGAGCAGCGTCGACCGCGGCACTCGAGGCGCTGTCGCCGGGGGCGGCCGTCGCCGTGAAGTTCAAGGCCATGACGCACGCGGCGAGCCGCCCCTGCACCGGCCCGTGCATGAGTTCGGCGAGGCGCAGTCGTTCGCGATCGACGAGCGAGTCGTGGACATCGCGCTCGAGCTCGAGCTGCAGGCTCGTCTGCGAGACTGCAGCGTAAGCTTCACGGTTCGCGTCGTCGAGCACGACTGCCCCGACCAGCACGACGCACGCGATGGCGAGAGTGATGACGAGCAGGGGCACCACCGCAAGGCCGTTCGCCGTGATCGGGTCAATGCCGCTGTTGAGCATGAGATAGACGGCGGCGCCGATGCCCGCGGTGCACGCGAGCACTGTGGCGCGCTGGTCGCGTGCCCAGCGGCTTTCGGGCGCGAAACGGATGACGAGCCAGGGCACGAGGCCGACGATGAGCGACGCCACGGCGGTCGAGACGGCCAGCTCGATCACCGCGAGAGAACCGAAGACTCGCCAGACCTCGGGCATCAGCACGGCAATCGTCGACAGAGCAGTGAAGCCCGCAATCACCCAGGGCAGCCGCGGAGGCACATCGAACGCGCGACGTACGCTCGAGCGCACTGGAGTGAGATTCGGTGCCGAGCCTCTCGTAGGCTCGAGAAGGTCGGCGGTGCGGTCATGCAGTTGCGATACACGCAGACTCAACTCTGCGAGCGACCGCGCGCTCAAACGGTCGCGCGTCGATTCGAGGCTCGCCACGAGCTCTCCGAGGGCTGGCTGCAGCGACTCGCGAACAGCGGTGTTGAGTGACCGCCGCACCTCATCGCCGGACTTGCCGGCGTGCGCACGCTGCTCTTCGATGTCAGCCGTCGTTGCATCGAGGGCACCCAGCAGCAGTCTCCGTCGATCAATCTGCGCGGCG
>DIUS01000098.1 GCA_002423075.1 Microbacteriaceae bacterium UBA6152 | reverse complement strand
CCGACGCGATCGCGCAGGTCGTGCGTGCCTTCACCGACAGCGATGTCGTGCACGTCGCCGGAGCCGTCGACCCCGCCAGCGACATGGAGACCATCAACACCGAGCTCATGCTCGCCGACCTGCAGACGCTCGAAAAGGCGATCCCGCGGTACGAGAAAGAGGTCAGGGGCAAGAAGCTCGACCCCTCGGTGCTGCAAGCGGCGCAGGATGCTCACGCGCTGCTCTCCGCCGGCACCACCCTCTCTTCCGCCGGTTTCGACGCCGCGCCGATCCGCGAGCTCGGCCTTCTCAGCGCGAAGCCCTTCATCTACGTGTTCAATGTCGACGAGGGCGTGCTCGGCGACGCGGCTCGAATGGCCGAACTGGCCGACCTTGTTGCCCCTGCCAAGGCTGTCTTCCTCGACGCGAAGATCGAGAGCGAACTCATCGGCATGGACGCCGACGACGCTGCCGAGCTGCTTGCCTCGACGGGTCAGGCCGAGAGCGGACTCTCGCAGCTCGCCCGCATCGGCTTCGACACTCTTGGCCTGCAGACCTACCTGACGGCTGGCCCAAAGGAGTCGCGCGCCTGGACGATCGGCAAGGGCTGGAAGGCTCCGCAGGCCGCCGGTGTCATCCACACCGACTTTGAGAAGGGCTTCATCAAGGCCGAGGTCATCGGCTTCGACGACCTCGTCGCGTGCGGATCGGTCGCCGAAGCCCGCGCGAAGGGCAAGGCCCGCATCGAGGGTAAGGACTACGTCATGCAAGACGGAGATGTGGTCGAGTTCCGCTTCAACGTGTAGACGGGCGCTTTAGCCGCGGATTCTCGCGGTTCTGCCCTTGCGATTCGTCACAGATTCGTCAGCAGCAGTCAAAACGGTGTCCACCAGGCCCTGTGCGGCTGCTCGAGTGCGATCGTCAGCCTTCGGCCACAGATGTGTGTACGTGTTGAGCGTGACCGATGGTGAGCTGTGTCCGAGCGCGTGCTGCACCGTCGCGATGTCGCACCCGGCTGCTATGAGGCCCGAGGCGTAGAAGTGCCGCAGATCGTGGAGGCGGAACCCCTCGATGCCGGCGCGGGCTTTTGCTGTGCGCCATGCATGGCCGACGGTGTTCTGGTGGGCGGGCTGGTCGCGCTCGCCAGGGAACAGCCACGCGGTTTTCTGACCGTGGAGGCCTCAGGTCAATGTGGGCGGCCAGGAGCGTCAGGAGGCCGTCTGCGGCCGCCACGACCCGTTCTGATCCGTACTTGGGCGGTCGGATGTCGACGATGCCGCCGTTCTCTCGTTGGACCTGTCGGCGTACGTGGATCTCGCGTCGTAGGAAGTCGACGTCGGCGACCTGCAGCGCGGCCGCTTCACCGAGACGGAGTCCGGCGAATGCGCAGAGAGCGATGAGGGCTCGGTACTCGGGTGCGGCCGCGTCGAGGATCTGGCGCACCTGGTGAGTGCTTGGGATGCTCATGGCAATCTCGGCGCGTCGGGTGCGGGGGAGCTTGACACCCCTGGTCGGGTCGGCGGCGATATTCTCGTCATCGACTGCGCCGCGCAGCACGGTGCGCAGGTTTCCAAACCGGGTGTGGATGGTGCCGGGCGCGAGTGCCCCTGATCGCTGAACTATGCCACCGTGGAGGCTCTGAGAGCCCTCGTCCATACTATTGACCCATCGCTCGATGTCAGCGCGTCTGATCGCCTTCAAGGGTCGGTCGATGAACGGTGTCGAGAGCACGGCGAGATCCATCGCTCTATGCGTGTTCGGCGCCCATCGTTGCCGGGTGGACCAGTCTGCGTAGAACTCGCGCAGAGTCGTGCGTGCGGCCTTCGGCTCAATGAACGATCCACCAACGAGCTCGGCGTTGCGCTGATCGAGCCACGCCTGCACGTCAGACTTCCGCCGCGCCGTCTTCGTGTACTGCGGCCCGCCGGGGATTGCTCGGAACTGGGCCTGCCAGAGCTTCGGCAGCTTCTCCCACGCGACATCGACCGGTGACTGTGCGGCGGCCCATGCCTCGAGCTCGGCCCGCTTGTCGCTCGACTTCGACCGGGTCTTGCCGTCGGCGAGAGTGACGGTCACGCGCAGCTCGGGCAGCTTCCGGACGCTAGCCATCGGCGGGCTCCCCGTCGTCCAGATCCCAACGGCGTTTCCACCCGACGATCTTGCGATGCAGATCGTTCGATGCATCGAAACGCTCCACCGCGGCGTCGACCGAGAACCACCATGGATTCGACTTGAAACGGAAGTAGCGGATCTCTTCCTCCATGTCTTCCACGCTGCCGTCGAGCTCTCCGAGCGGGTACGCGCCGACTGCCCAGCCCCAGAGGTTCTCGGCGACTTCGGCGTCGTGGCCGGTCATCATTACTCGATCGCTTGACGTGTCGGCATTCGGCAACAACAGCGCGAGAGGCGAGACGCCGAGAGCGCTGGCGAGAACCACGAGGTCATCGACCTCGACGCGTCGGTCGCCGGACTCGATCTTCCCGATGCTGGCGACCGGAATGAAATGGCCCCTTGACCTCAACGCATCGGACAGATCCTGCTGCTTCAACTCCCGAGCTCTGCGGAGTCGCTTCACGTTGGCCGCCACGGTACGAGCAGTGGGGCCGGGGTGATTTCCTCGCTGCTTCCCAGCGTCGTCAGTTGCCATTCGACGATGGTACTTGACTTACAACGATGATCGCCATACTCTCCTTGCAACGAGGGCACCCGCCCTAGAAGGAGAGCACATGAGTAAGCTGCTGACGCTCGACGAGGCCGCCGAGCTGATCAACCGACCGCCCGCGACACTGCGTTACTGGGTTACCAGGGGAGAGGCGCCGAAGAGCTTCAAGGTCGGCCGTCGTCGGATGTTTCGCGCCGAAGACGTCGAGGCGTGGATCGACTCACACGCCGAAGCGACCGCGTGACCGTGCGCGATCGCCGCAACATCAACACACAAGAAAAGGGCCGGCGCTAGAACGCCGACCCCAACCCCCGAAGGAGCAATTCAATGCACAACGATTCTACCGCTGACAGGCGGGCACTGCTGGCAGCAATCCAAGCTCAGGCGCCCAAGTGGGCTCGCACCCCCCAGCTCGACGACCTGCAGACTGACCACGAAGGTGGCTGGGAGTTCATCTACGAGAGCGTGAATCTCGTAGGCGACCTCGATGCCCGCGGATCGGTCATCGTCAAGCTGACCGCCGGACGCGTCATCGATGAGAGCACCCTCCAGTTCACCGAGGTCGACGAGACAGTGCCGCACATTCACATCGAAGATCCGCGCCACGGTGCGTTCACGATGCAGGAGCTCTTCGTGCTCCAGAAGGCCCTGCTGAACCTCGCTTCGTTGCAGGTCGGGCTCGATCTCGCGGAGGTGCGTTCATGAGCGCCAAGACTGTCGTTCCGGCCGACCTCAGCATGGACGAAGCCCGCGCCGCGTACATCGACGCACACCGCCCGATCGAGCCCGGTTCCGTGCGGCACCTCGAGCTCATCGCGTACTACGAGAACGAAGCCGACACCGATGACGGCTGGGCCGAGATGGTCGAGTCGATCAAGCAGAGCACCGACCAGAAGAGCATGGGCTGGATGTACGGCAACATCTTCGGCGTGAAGCCGCCCTTCCCGAAGACGGAGGGGCCCGCGTGGGCGACCTCGCACGAGGATGACATGCCGACGCCGCGCGATGACGGGCCTTGACCCTTGATCGTGGACA